>CALYZE010000011.1 GCA_945607605.1 uncultured Bacteroides sp. | reverse complement strand
ATAAAAAATACCTTACCATGTCGACTAATGTGGTTGATTTACGTAATTCGGATAAGGCAATCCTGAATGTGGAGACAGAGGAAAAAGAGAGAGTGGAACTAAACCGGAATATGGTATATTTGCGTATAGACTGTGACTTTCGGTTGAATAGAGATATGGCTTCTTTCTACTATAGCTTCGATAGGAAGGACTGGAAGAAGATAGGCACAGATTTCAAGATGATATTCGACTACCGTAAATTATTTATGGGTACAAAGTTCGCAATCTTTAATTATGCTACGAAGTATATTGGAGGATATATAGACGTAGACTCTTTTGAGTATAAAAGGTAGGTTTTAGTCAAGGTGAAAAGATTATGTGGTAGATGCACTCAAAAAGGTACATCTACCACATTTTTATTAGTTGTCTTATACTCAAACCAGTCGAAATTATCAGCTTCCTCTTTTTTCTATAGTACCGATATAAATATCATCCTCTTTTGTATTATATAACAAGTTGATAGGTAAGCTGATACCATTGAGGTTAACACAGGCTGAAAGATATCTTTGTTTTCATTTCTTCAGATGTTCCTCCATATACGCAGTAGGCGGTATGCCATACAGCTCTTTAAATGCAGTTGAAAAATTATTCGGATTACTGAAACCAGTCAGCTCTGCAACTTCTGCCACTGTATATCGCTTTTTGGACAGGAGGGCAGCGGCTTGTTTTAATCTTGCATTACGAATAAAGTCCCGGGTTGTTTGATTGGTCAGTTCTTTTAGTTTCCGATGTAGATGTACACGACTAATGCCTACTTCTGCTGAAATCATTTCAACGGTCAATTTCGAGTTGCTCAAATTGGTGTTTATTACCCGCATAATACGTTCCATTAGCTTGTCGTCAGGTGACTGTGCTTCTATCTTATGCAGCTTCTCCTCCTGTATCTGTTGTCCGCTGAAGGTATTACGCAATCTTTCACGGTTGCGGATAAGATTAGCAGTAATCTTCCGAAGAATTTCTATATTGAATGGCTTAGTAAGGTATGCGTCTGCCCCTGTTTCCAATCCTTCTATATTATCCTCCTCACGAGTTTTTGCTGTAAGCAGGATGATGGGGAGATGATTCAAGTGTACATTTTGTTTGATTTTCCGGCATAAGGTCAATCCATCCATTTCAGGCATCATTACATCGCTAATCACCAAGTCCGGTGTACGTTTAAATATGATATCCATAGCTTCTTTTCCGTTACAACTTTCCAGTATGTGATAATCGGCAGATAGCTCCTGGCTGATATAATTTCGTATTTCCTCATCATCCTCTACAATGAGTACGCGATATTTAGTCTTACTTCGCATTTTTGTAGTTTCCTCATTTTCGATTTTTGAGAGTAGTGGGACAGGCATTGCTTGTGTATAGATGGGCATGGACAAATTGTTTGAATCTATTTCTTTTGGACGAAGATGCTCACACCCCATTGGCAAGCGTATGATGAAGCGACTGCCTATACCGTTTGGATTACTTTCAGCATGGATATTCCCATAATGCAGTTCTACTAAAGAGCGTGTGAGGTGCAGGCCGATGCCTGTACCTACATTCGAATTGTTCTGATTATTACGTATTTGATAGAAACGTTCAAAGATACGTTCTGTTTCTTTGGGATCAATACCTATTCCATTGTCAGTGATGATTATTTCGACATAATGGTGGAGTGGAGTGGAGATACTGTTATCTGTGCCAGTATTGAGGCAAATGCTTATAGTCCCTTCTTCAGGAGTGAATTTGATAGCATTGGAGAGAATATTTAATATAATCTTGTCGAAATTAGTAGTGTCTATCCATACACTCAGTTCGGGCAATGCTTCATGGTGGAATTGCAGATCAAACTTTTTCTGGGTAACTTGCTGTGAGAATGTATCACACAACTCATTCAGATAACCTACCATATCCGTTTGACGGAATAATAGAGACATTTGTCCTTTGTCTATTTTGCGGATATCCATTAATTGATTAATCAATTGCAGAATGCGTTCCGCATTTCTATAGATGGTTCGGTAGGTCTTTTGCCGAAAAGCATCAGTTTCATTGGCCATTAGTTTTTGTAATGGGCTGATGATGAGTGTCATTGGGGTGCGAATCTCGTGAGAGACATTGATGAAGAATTGTAATTTGGCTTCATTGATTTCTTCTGCATGGATGTGTTGCATCATTTCCTGACGGCTGCGATAGCGGTGGCGTATTTGTATGATGACTGCCCAAACGGCTAACAATATCAATAGGAAATAACCTGATTTTGCCCACCATGTACTCCACCAAGGTGGACTGATGATGATAGTTATCTCTTTTATTTCAGACTCTATCATGTAATCCATCGCCTTGATCCGGAACCGGTGAGTTCCCGGTGTCATATTACTGAAAGATACGCGGTTGCTTCCTTCGGGCAGACTGATCCAGGAATCATTGTCCATTGCATAAAGATAAGTTATGCGCTCCGGACTATTCAGTTTGACAGTGGAGAACTCAATACTGAAAGCATTATCTTTGTATGACAGGTGGAATTTTTCTGCATTGAACACTGCACAGTCGATAATACCCCGTTCATCTTTCCTCACTGGTTTGTTATGTAGATAGAAATCAGTGATACGTACATTCCATTTCTGAGCAGGATTGGTGATATCATGTGGGTTGAAGTAAGTTATGCCATGCATGCCTCCAAACCAAATTGTGCCGTTAGCATCTTTGAACGAAGCATTTTTGCTGAATTCATTTCCTTGTAACCCGTCGCCTACATAATAGTTTACGAACTTATGTTCTTCGGGATGAAAGTAAGACATCCCGGCGTTGGTACTTATCCAGAGATTACCCTGTTCGTCTCCTTGGATGGCATATATGGTATTGCTGGGTAAACCATCTTTGGTAGTATATGTTGAAAGAACTTTTGTCTGAGGATTCCAACTAAGCAACCCTTCGGCACTACCTATCCAGATGATACCTTTTTTGTCTTCATGAAAAGAGAGGATGATATGCCGTGACAGTAATTTATTTACTTTAAAATCCTGACTATCCAGTTCTATGCAGTATACACCATCATAGGTTCCAGCATAGAGTTTGTTATTATGAGCATAGAGTAGACAACTAATCCATTCATTAAGTTGCTTATTTAATTTTTCGTTGTAGGTTGGGTGGTTTGCTTTCAGATCATAATAGAAGAGCCCTGTTCCCATTGTTGCAATCCAAAGCCTTTTGCTGTTGTCTTCTGCAAAATCATATACCCGCTGTGCTGGTTTTCCTCTTATATCCAGTACGTTATTTAGGTAGTTGCATCGGCCTGTCTCTTTGTTTAGTCTGCCCAATCCATTGGTAAACGAACCGAACCACAGATTATTGTCAGAGTCTTCATATAGTCCGAATACCGTAGAAGGAGCGGAATCTTGATTATCGGAGGGAGAGTAATGCACTCTTTTTTCACCATCTATAGTGATGCCGTATATTCCATCATTGTCAGTCCCCACCCATAAGATGCCTTTATGATCACGATGGAGTGAAGTAATGCAACTAGAACCAATAATATTGTTGTTGATAGATTTGTAGCCGATGTATTTAAAATTATTGGACTGAACCGGGATCATCATGACCCCTTTTTGGTAGATGGCTAACCATAAATTACCGACATTATCCAGTAAAATGGAATGTACTTTGGAACTTCTGAAATCAAAATAGTTGTTTTCAAAAGAGTAGTCGGTCAATTGACCAAGTTTGTTATGGTAAGTCTTCAAACCATTTCCGTCTGTACCGATGAAAAGTTTGTTTTGATTGTCTGTGTAGAGTACTTTAATAGATAAGTTGGATTTTTCTTTATGATTTATTGGGATAAAGCGGTCTTTATTTCTGTCATATACATACAATCCGTTACTTATAGTACCTGCATAAATAGTACCATTATTATCTTCGCAAAAACTGATGACAGTGATCTCTTTTTCCTGTTCCAGATAGTGTATGGCTTTATTGTTTGGGGTAAGACGGTAAATACCTCCCTCTCCTTTACTCATCCAGATATTTTGGTGGCTGTCTTCAATCATGCAGTCTGTCAGGGTTGTTGGGATAGGTAGGTTAAGTTTATGAACGGTGAGTTTATCCTCTTTAATCTGTACTTTACACAAATCGCTTCCAGAAATCCATATCTCGCCATTTTTTCGTTCCAGGATGCTGACTATGCTACTGTCAAAGGTTGTTCCATCATTCCACTTGGCTTGCAAACTGAAGCTATCGGTCGCCGGGTCATATAACTGAAGCCCGTTGTATGTACCTATAATCATATTTCCTTTGCTGTCTTCAAATAAAGTACGAACATAGTTATGACATAAAGAGTGCTTGTTTCCTTCTTCGTGTTTATAGATGGTGAATTTTACTCCATCGTAACGGTTCAATCCATCTTCAGTGGCTACCCATATCATACCGTTTCGATCCTGATATATTTTATTGATTAAGCTACTGGATAGCTCTTTGTCGGTTGTATATAGCTTATAGGATTGGCCATAACTAACAATGCTTAGAAAAAAGAATAAAGTGAGTAATGTGCTTTTCATGTTTCGTTCGTTGGTTTTCTTTTTACAAAGGAATTCAAAACAAAAGAATTCTCCTAATAAAACCAGGTGAAAATTACAAAAAGGGCATAATAGCATCTTTATATTATAACATAGAAAGATGTTTCTGGAATATATACATGAGGTTGGTGAGGCGTCCTTGTTACAAAAGGGATATGTAAAACTGGCATATCTTCTTTTTAAACCTCCCGACTTTCCAGCCTGGGGTTTGTTATTGCCCAACGTTTTTATGACTTGAGACATAAGTTGATAAATTATAATAAAGCTCTATCGTCATTCCTATATTCCCAATCAAACAGTTCTTTTTTCTTAAAAGATTAATGTAAATATTTCGAAGAGTTACTCTCTCCGGATTGTCAACGTCGTTGTTAACACTCTCAACTTGGACAGCTTCAAGAAATCTTATAAATTAGCAGGAAGTTGCCCTTATCATCCCCTGACACTAAAGGTCATTATCTGTACTTATATGAACAATGTCTACTCCTAGTATTTACTTAGTTCTTAATACTGACTGTTAGAGGCTTTGTTAACCTTGGTATAAAATACATTGAGGATATTAAGGTTTAATCCAAGGTTAACAAATAATCTCTTCCGGAAGTTAAAGAAAGTCTGTTCGCAGCTTTGGAATACTTGTTCGCACAGTGGGAATGTCTGTTCCCAACTTGCGGATAGATATTCTCAGGCTGCGAACAGACTTTCTTCTTATAAGAAACAGGTTTTAGTCTGGTCTTAGTAAACGTTTCTATGCTTGTCTTATCAAATCTTTCTGCTCTTGTAAAGTGGCTGTCCTCTCTTCCGTAATTAGGACTCTTTCTATTTCAAACCTGCCGTTTCTTTCTCAAAAAAAGAGAAGCGAATGACTTCTCAACCCTTCTCCTTCCTATTCCATTCCTTTTCAGAATAAATTTAGGTTAATCCTTAAAAAATGTAACCGGAATGTAACGTTGTATTATGGTTTTTTGTTTATCTTTGCCCATGCTTTGATAAATATAACATTATAAAGAACTAATTAAAAGGAATTATGTTAAAAAGAGTAAGAGTTGTATTCACGATTATGCTGCTGTTGGCGGCTGTGGGCATCAATGCACAGGTCACTACTTCTTCGATGGGAGGTAAGATTACCGATGCAGGCCATGAACCCATTATTGGTGCTACCATTCAAGTGCTACACGAACCTTCCGGGTCTCGTTATGGTGCTGTGACCAATGTTGACGGACGTTATTCTATTCAAGGAATGCGTACCGGAGGTCCTTACAAGGTTACTGTTTCGTACATAGGCTACCAAACAGTGATTTATAAAGACATCACCCTCCAACTTGGTGAGATTTACAATCTCAATATAGAGATGAAAGAGTCTTCAGAACTGCTGAGCGAAGTAGTGGTTACGGGTCTGAAGACGAAGTTTACTGCTGAAAAGACCGGAGCTACGACCAATATCAACTCTGCACAAATGTCGCAGATTCCTACGGTAAACCGTAGCATCAGTGATATCGCCCGCCTTTCTCCATATGCTAATGGAATGAGCTTTGCCGGCGGCGACGGACGTTCTACCAATTTTACGATTGACGGTGCCAACTTCAATAACAACTTCGGCTTGTCATCGGCTCTGCCCGGTGGAGGTAGCCCTATTTCAATGGATGCCATTGAAGAGGTACAGGTGGTGATTGCTCCGTTTGATGTTCGACAGACCAATTTCATCGGTGGAGGTATCAATGCCATCACCAAATCGGGTACAAACACATTCAAAGGTACTGCTTATGCTTTTTATCGGAACCAAGATATGCGTGGTAACCGCATTAACGGTGAAGATTTAGGTGCTCGTGCGGATGAGTCAAAGACTACCTACGGCTTTACGTTGGGAGGTCCCATCATCAAGAACAAATTGTTCTTCTTTGTGAATTATGAAAAAGAAAAAACACCGGGAGAGGTAATTAAATATCGTGCACGCGATGCAGGTCAAGAGGTGAAAGGAATGGTATCTCGTACCTTGAAATCGGATATGGACAAGGTATATAACCATTTGAAAGATAAATACGGTTATGATGCGGGTTCTTACAACAGCTTCCCTGCCGATGAAGAAAATTCTAAAATTCTGGCTCGCCTTGACTGGAACATTACCGACCGTCATCGTTTGAGCTTGCGCTATAACAATACGAAGAACACTGCATGGAATGCTCCTAACGGCAACTCAATGGATGGAGGTAAAAACGCGCGTCTGAATAATACATACCGTGTAGGTACGCAATCTATGTCTTTCTCCAATAGTATGTACTCCATGGATAATAAGGTGCAGTCATGGGCTGCCGATTTGAACAGCCGCTTCACCGACAAACTGTCTAATCAGTTGCTTTTCACCTTTACCAACATTGAAGATATGCGTGGAACGAATTCTTCTCCGTTCCCCTTTATTGATATCATGTATGGCAAGGATGAGGAGGGCAATCAGATTCTGGAACCTTATATGAGTGCCGGTTATGAATTGTTTACTTACAACAACGGTGTAAAGAATAAAGTGACAAACATCACCGATAACTTCACTTTCTTTACAGGCAACCATAAATTGACAGCCGGTTTCAGCTACGAGCACCAGTTTGCCAACAATGCGTATATGCGTAACGGTACCGGTTATTATCGCTACAGCAGCGTAGATGACTTCTTGAACGGTGCGGCTCCCGAAACATTCTCTTTGACCTATGGTTTCAATGGAGTGACCAATCCGAACGCACAGGTCACCTTCAATCAGTTGGGCTTGTATGCACAAGATGAGTGGAACTTGCGCAACAACTTTAAGCTGACGTATGGTGTTCGTTTTGATAACCTGATGTTTGACAATGATGACTTGCAGAGAAACGATGCTATTTACGAACTCGACTTTGATGGTCAACACATTGATACAGGCAAATGGCCGAAATCAAAATGGCAGATTTCTCCCCGTGTAGGTTTTGTTTGGGATGTATTCAATGATAAATCGTTGAAGGTACGTGGAGGTACAGGTGTGTTTACCGGACGTTTGCCTCTGGTATTCTTCACCAACATGCCTACCAATGCTTCGATGGTACAGAACTCTCAGGTGTTTGGTACCAACTATGAAAATGGTATTGCCACCAGCCATGATTCACGTTTGGATCAACTGGCGGGAGGAATGATTACAGACATGAACCAAATCATTGAGAAGTTCAATCTTCCTACTACGATTGATAAGCATGTGGCCGGCAGCAAGATTTCAGGTGTGGCCAAGGACTTCAAGATGCCGCAGGTGTGGAAGTCTTCTATTGCAGTCGATTACCAAGTTCCGGTATCTTTCCCTTTGACCGTAACGGGTGAGTTTATGTTCACGAAGAACGTAAATGCGGTGACCATGAATAACATCAATGTGAAAAATACGGAGGAGTGGAAATACAACAAGCTGACTACCACCAAAGGACCTGATGGAAAAGATGTAACCACCACAGAAGTACTACACACAGGTCTGCAACGTTTCAACGGTGCAGACAACCGTATGATCTATTCTTATTCTCTTTACAACAACCCGGATAAGAATGTAAAATATGCAGGCGACTTCGTTCGTTACAATGGAAAGAATGCGGTTGTATTGGACAATACTTCCAAAGGTTATGGTTATACAGCCAACATTACAGTGAATGCACAGCCTGTAGATAACTTGGGAATGATGTTTGCTTATACGCATACAGAGTCGAATGAACTTTCCGGTTTGCCGGGCAATGACCCTATCTCTACTTGGCAAGGTTTGAATACCATTGATGGCTCTAACTTCTCAACCGTACAACGCTCTCAATATGTAGTGCCCGATAAGGTGATTGCTTCTGTAAGCTACTACATTCCTTTCAGACACAAAGGTTTGCTTCGCGGCACGCACCTGAACTTATTCTATGCCGGCTATTCTACCGGTGGTTACAGCTTCTGCTATACCAATGACATGAACGGTGACGGTATCAACAATGACTTGATGTATATTCCGAAGAACGACAGTGAAATTAAGTTCAAAAGCGAAGAAGACCGTGTGGCTTTCTGGAAGTTCGTTGAACAAGATTCTTACTTGAAGAATCACAAGGGACAGTATGCAGAAGCTTACTCTGCCCGCACTCCGTGGGTACACCGTTTTGACTTCCGTCTGTTGGAAGACTTTGAATTCAAAGTAGGGAAGACCAAACATAATTTCCAGTTGAGCTTTGACATCATGAATATCGGTAACTTGATTAACTCCAAGTGGGGTATCTCAAAGACAAACGCTGTTTCAAACAACAGTAGAGTCTTGAAGTACGAAGGAGTAACCAGTGCAACTGATTTGACTCCGGTGTTCTCTATGTACAAGGTGAACGGTGAATATCCTACCAAGACGTATGAAACTTACCAGAACTACAGTGAATGCTGGAAGTTGCAGGTGGGTATCCGCTACATCTTCAATTAATGAATCGTAGTTTGTAGAAATACAGTATAAAAGAAGCGAGGGCTGTTCCAATAGATCTGGAACAGCCCTCGTTGGTTTAAGGAGTAAGATTCACTTCCAAGATAACCGGATTGTGATCGCTGCAAAACTCCCGTGTGGGAGAGTAGTAGCTGACTCCTTTTAAGTCGTTGGAGTGAAAAAGATAATCGATGCGCAGCATCTTCTTTCCATAGCGATAGGTGTACATATAGCCGTTGCCGGCCGTTCTGAATCCGTCTTTGAGAAATCCGTTCAGATACCGATAGGTGTAGGAGGAAGGCAGTGAGTTGAGGTCACCGCAAACAATGACGGGATAAGGACTGGTTTTGGCATAGTAGCCTATGATATGGGTTTGATGTGTGCGTTTCACGAAGTTCTCCTGTAAAGTTTCTTTTACCTCTTGAGCTATCCGTGCTTCCCTACGAGGATCTTTCAGGGTTCGTTCGCGTTGCCACTGGCTGCGCTTCTGGTTAATATTGGTGGTTTGCAAGTGATTGTTGAGCAGGCGAAGGGTATCGCTGCCTATCACGACCTCACACATCAGGCTGCAATTACTACTTTGAGGATAGGTGATCCATCGTTCGTTTATCAACGGATAACGGCTGAATACGGCAATGGGAAGGGCTCCATAGGCAGCATCTTCTTTCGGTATCAACGCATAACTCCAATGCGAAAGTGCTTGGCGGATGCTGTCCATCGGAAAGTAGGCATTGTCTCCAAACTCTTGAAAACAGAGGATATCTACCTGTTCTTGTTGCATATACAGAGCTATCTCCTTGCAGGAGTAGCCCGTGAATTCATAACCGAAGTTACGGACATTGTAGGTGGCTATCTTCAACAACCGGGCGGAGGGTGGTGTCTCTTGAAAAGGGTGAAGCTGAATGACGGAGGTCAGATAGGATCCGTTGCAGAAGAGAGCTATCAGTGGGATGAGAGTCCACGCTTTGCGAGCCAATGCCCAACAGAGAGCAACCATCAGGTTGCAGACCAGCCATACGGGTACTGCCAAGCCCAATAGTGGGAGGAGGGCAGAATCCAAAGGCGATACGTTGCCAGAGAAACCCGCTATTATCGTGATAGCTGCCAGAAGAAAGGTGGCAGCTATCAGAAAGTTATAGAAGAGCCCTTTGACGGCAGACTTTCCCATCAATGAATGGAGGTGTGTGAAGTGATTATTTGATCACTGAATTAATCGGCTTCCCTGCTTGGTAGGCTTTGATATTCTCCAGCATAATCTGCATGAGACGTTCACGAGCAGCCGTACTTGCCCAAGCAATGTGAGGAGTGATGTAGCAATCCTTGGCAGTGAGCAAGGGATTGTCTTTGTGGGGAGGTTCTTGAGAGAGAACATCCAGTCCGGCAGCATAAATCGTGTTGTTGTTCAAAGCATCGGCCAAGTCTTGTTCGTTGATAAGCGGTCCACGACCGGTATTGATCAGGATGGCGGTGGGCTTCATCGTTTTGAGACGTTCCGCATTGACCAGTTCACGAGTCGAGTCGTTGAGAGGGCAGTGAAGGCTGATGATGTCGCACTCACGGAAGAGTTCATCCAGTTCCATCTTGCGAATTTCGGGAGGAAGCTGGAAGTTGGTCTTCGAGGTGAAAGCACTGACTTGCATTCCGAAGCCAATGGCAATACGGGCAGTGGTGTAGCCGGTGTGTCCCAGTCCGACAATACCCAGTTTCTTTCCACGCAGCTCAATAAGGGGAGTGTCCCAGAAGCAGAAGTCTTTGCTCTCAGCCCAACGTCCTTTGTGCACTTCATCGGAGTGGTGTTTCACTTGTTGGGTGATGTTGAGGATGTGTGCAAATACCATTTGGGCTACTGAATCGGTGCTGTATGCCGGAATGTTGGTGACGAGGATGCCATGTTCTTTCGCAGCATTCACATCCACAATGTTGTAACCGGTAGCCAATACACCAATGTATTTCAGTTCAGGCAGAGCAGCCATGTGTTCGGCTGTGAGGCTGGTTTTATTGGTCAGCAGGATTTCTGCACCTGCAGCACGTTCCAATACTTCTTCGGGGAGGGTGCGGTCATAGATGACACATTCGCCCAACATTTGCAGTTCATCCCAGCGGAGATCACCGGGATTAGCGGCATAACCGTCTAATACTACTGTTTTCATGATGTGAAATTTATATTCTCTGCTGCTCTTAAGAGTGACAGAGGATTGTTTGGGTTTATTATTTTAAGAACGAATTTGCTAAACATGAGTTGGGTAGATGGCTCAATGCGTATTCCCTTCTCCCTTCAGAGAGTCCGGAGGATCGCCCCACAATTGCTGCATCCTCTCTTTATGCTTCTGCTCGGCGGCATTGGCTTGAGGTTTCCAGATGCGATGATTCTTCAATTCATCAGGCAGGAATTGCTGCTTAACGAAGTTGCCCGGATAGTCATGGGAATATTTATATTTTTCTCCATATCCCAACTGCTTCATCAGTTTGGTAGGCGCATTGCGCAAATGCAGCGGAATAGGCAGGTTGCCGGTTTCCCGTACCAACTCCAATGCCTGATCGATGGCGAGGTAGGCTGAATTGCTCTTAGGACTGGTGGCAAGATAGATTGTAGCTTCCGCCAAAGGGATGCGTCCTTCGGGCCATCCTACCTTCATGATGGTGTCAAAGCAGGCATTGGCAAGCAACAATGCGTTAGGGTTGGCGAGTCCAATGTCTTCCGAAGCGGATATGACCAGTCGGCGAGCGATGAAAGCAGGATCTTCCCCTCCTTCTACCATTCGTGCCAACCAATAGATGGCACCGTCCGGATCACTGCCACGTATGGATTTGATGAAAGCAGAGATGATGTCGTAATGCATCTCTCCATCTTTATCGTAGGCGAGAGGATTTTGTTGCAGACGTTCGGTCACCACCTCGTCAGTAATGACCACCGGGTCGGTTATTTCCGACTCTACTACCAGTTCAAGTATATTCAGGAGCTTACGGGCATCTCCGCCACTGTAACGGAGCATGGCAGTGGTTTCCTTCAGTTCAATTTTTCTTTCCTTCAGGATAAGATCGGTCACAATGGCACGTTGAAGTAGGTCTGATAGATCTTCCTTCTCCAGTGATTTCAGTACGTAGAGTTGGCAACGTGACAGTAACGGACGTATCACTTCGAACGAAGGGTTTTCGGTGGTGGCGCCTATCAGCGTTACGGTGCCCTGTTCGACTGCTCCCAACAACGAATCTTGCTGTGACTTGCTGAAACGGTGGATTTCGTCAATGAAGAGAATCGGGCTTGACTGTGAAAAAAAACGGTTACTCTTGGCACGCTCTATCACATCCCGCACATCTTTTACTCCACTTGTCACGGCACTGAGGGTATAAAAAGGAGTGTCGAGCTTGTTGGCGATGATTTGTGCCAAGGTTGTTTTGCCTACTCCCGGAGGTCCCCACAAAATGAAGGAAGAGATACGTCCCGCATCAATCATTTTGCGCAAGACAGCTCCCGGTCCTACCAAGTGTTGCTGACCGATATAATCGTCTAATGTCTTCGGCCGAAGCCGTTCTGCTAATGGAGGCATATTTGGTGATTAAAAGATCATTAAGATCATGAAGCGTACGCCTCCTTTCTTGGCTCCCGGAATGTCGGTGTAAGTCAGACGGCGTACATACTCAATATGTAATAGCTTGAAGATGTTGTAGATACCTACGCTCGCTTCAACGTACGGAGTGTGACCCATGACGTGACTGGTAGGTATACCATCACGGGTGGGGAAGAGGAACAAATCCGAGTTCTGACTCTTGTATGGATTGTTCTTGTCGGTCAATGTACCCCACAGACCACGGATACGGAACATTTCACGCCATTTCAATTTCTTGATAAGAGGAATGCGGTTGAATAACTTTCCGTTCATGTCGTAACTCAGGTTGAGGGAGGCATAACGGTCGTTGAGGAATTCCATATTATCAATCAGGTTGAAAGACTCATTGTTCTGCGTGATGTATGAAAGGTTTGCCATGGGCAGGTTCAACAAGGGGAACGGCACGGTGTTCCACTGTGCACCGGCACGGGCCGTAACATCCAGTTTACCCCAAGAGCCAAACCAGAAACGTTTGCGTATGCTGGCTTCCGTTAGGTTGAAGTTGTAGTCACCTCCCAATAAGCCTTTAAAGCCGGCTGTGTGAGAAAGTAAGAAGGTCGGTGCGTCCAAAGACACAGGTACCCGTCGCTGCTTAGTGTTGACAAACGTTTCACCGGGAGCGTAACGCAAGGTGACTCCCAACTCGGTAGTGGTGATATCCTTGACCAAAGTATTGCTCTGATCCCAGACTCCGGGTTTCTCTCCATTGTTTTTCCAGTATTGCAGAACACCTGCAGGCTGATCGTTACGATGGCGAGCCATGGCATGAATGGAGAATCCGGCATTGGTTTCCAGTTCATAAGAGAGGGTGGCATCGCGCATATACGACATCTGATCTACCTTTGTCCACTTCCAGCCTACAAACAAGTTGTCTTTGTCCGTGGCCAGGTATTTATCCATAGGTGACATGACGTCATAGGTATAGTTGAAAGCGATGTAATGCTTCGGGAATTCCCACAATACATATTCGCGCTTATTGAATGAATAGGCGAGTTGTCCCGAATAAAACCATTTCTTGTCTCGTGTACCGTAAGCACCGTAGCCGCTCATGCTCCAGTGTGGATCGAGGTTACCGGTAGTCATACCACTCAAACGGAAACGAGTGCCGTTGACGTAGTTGCTGGTGATCATTGTATTGATAGGACCGAAGTCAAATTTGCTCGGATGCTTCTTACTGCCTGTCTCCACAAAGTTTTCAATCAAGGCTTTGGCTCCGAAGATGACGTATTTAAAGCCCGGTATCTGTTCGATGCGATTCATGAATACATCCATGGAACTTTCTTTCTTGGTGAGTGGCACCTGGCGCACTTTTGCCCAGTATTCGTCACTCTTACCTAACATGTTCGCTTCTTTGATGATGTTTCCTTTCAGGCGGAAGAGTCGAGGCTCTATTTCTTCAAAAGTGTAGTCGGTGTATTTGCTGGTACGCTGCACCTCCAACCCTTGAATGCCTTTGACGAAAGCCAGTTCCACCGTCATATCATCGTCGGTCAATACCCAGTTGTGGTCGGGCATCTGTTCGAACTGCTGCACAATGTCGAGATTCTCTACAAAGTTTACTCCTGTTTTTTTAGGCAGTTTCATGGTTGCTTTCTTCACGGCATACGTAGAATCCTTCACCACATACAAATGACCGGTGAAACCGAAGTCCTGCGGATTCTGGGGCACAAAGGTGAGGTGTACACACTCTTGTTTGTCCACCATCAACGTATCCATGAGGTAGTATTTGTAGAAGCTGATGGCCCCACGTCCGATGGGACTGACGAAACGACGTTGCAGCAGGCGAATGTCGTCATCATAGATGTTGATGTCCGAAAATACATCTGTCAGAATGGTTCCCAACATGTCGCCGGTACTGAAGAACTCTTCGATACCGCTTGAATTCATACCTTCAATCAGGGTTTTCTCGCTCTTGGGACTTTTACGGTAGATCGTTTTAGAGGCCGTCTCCTTGATGGAGATGGGAAGAATCATCTTATTCGTGTTCGGTGAGACTTCTACCTGATCTTTGAGGAAGGAGAATTTCTTGTAGATTCCTTTCTCCATCTTTTCCGGCGTGACGTCGTTGATGGACATTTTCATCTTCTCGTACTTCTGATACTGGTAGTAGTCGTTCTCTTCCAGCTTCAATGACTTTTTGTTCTCGATCACCTTTCTCATAAAGTCCACGGCAGGATTGTTCTTACGAGAGTATTTCTCTTTGGTCGGTTTAATCACAACCTCGGAAAGCATAATGTCGTCTGAAACTAATTTGACATTCAGTGTTTTGGTGCCGGGGGCAAACTTGATCTTCTTGGTGACGTAACCTACGGCTGAAAAAGTCAGCTCGTTCCAGTCCTTGCGGGTTTCCACTTGATATTCTCCTTTACCATTGGAGATTCCACCTACACCTTTTCCTTCATATTGTACAGTGATGTACATCAATGGTTCGTTGGTAAGAGAATCTGTAATGATTCCTTTAATCTGTGCCGATGCGCCGATGGAGGCGAATAGGAATAGGAGGAAAAGAGCGAAAGTACTATGTAATTGCTTCATAAAATATACATAAATAAGGCTGCAAAGTTAACAATTTACTGTTAATTGAGAAGCAAAAAGAAGTTATTAGTGATTAACGACTATCATTCATCCCTAATAATGACTGCCTAACTGTTTATAAGTGTTTGCACAATCCGTTCCGCTGTCCGTCCGTCCCATCGGTCAGGCAGGGTGGTGTGCTTCCATTCTCCAAACATCAGCTTGTCAAGAGATGCGGAAAGCGCGAAGGAATTCTCACCTACCAATTCATTGGTTCCGATACGCCACGTTTCAGGATGTTCGGCATACGTATTGAGGGTGATGCAGGGCACGTCGAGGAAGGTAGCCTCTTCGGCAATGTTGCCCGAATCAGTAACGATACCTTTGGCTTGATTGATGAGGAAACCAAAGTGAAGGTAGCTTTGCGGGGGTAGTATGTGCAGATTGGGAAGTTCCAGCTCCAGCGATTTAACTGCCTTCGCTACATAAGGATGCAGGGGGGCTACAATGGGCATACCGTTGGCTTTCTCAATCAGGGTTTGCAACAAGGAATGCAGAACGGCTCTCTTTCCCAACAGATCTCGCCGGTTGAGGGTGAGCAATAGATAATTACCCTTGCGCAAGCCAAGCGTGGTAAACCACATGGGTTGAATCAACCGGTGGCGGTTATAACGAATTGTGTCTATCAGTATATTTCCTACATAATGGATGTACTCCGGTATCATTCCTTCCTGATTGAGGTTGCGGTTGGCTACCATACCGGCGGTGAAGAGATAGTCGGAAATGGCATCTACAATGGTGCGGTTCACCTCACGAGGCATGTTCATATCAAAGGAACGGGTTCCGGCAATGACATGCGCCACTTTCAATCCTCTCTTCTTGGCAACGATGGCGCAGCTCATGGTAGCTGTCATGTCATCAACCACCAAAACCACTTGGGCAGGATGGCTATTCAATTCCTTCTCAAAAGCAAGCATGATGTCTGCCGCTACTTGTGAATGATCGTGTCCGCTCACACCGAGGTAAGCATCCGGCCTTTTCAGGGCCAAGTCAGAGAAAAGAGAAGCATCTAAACTGGTATCATCTTGAGGACCCGTATAAATCAGACGATAGGATATGTTTTTTCCTTTTTCTCTTGCCGCATCAATGGCACGGCAGATCGGCGCTATTTTCATGAAGTTGGGGCGTGCGCCCGATACGATGGTAATTTTCATTTCAGAAGGTTTAAATGATTGAGACAAAAATACGGTTTCTTAGGGAAATTATTTGTTACTTTGCCCAATAAAATTGTAGAGTTGCTTCAATTCTTTATTTTTTAATGCTAAACTTCAAACGTGATGATGCCAACATTTGTTCAGATACTCGATTTTATAGGTACATTTGCTTTTGCCATTAGTGGCATTCGTTTGGCATCAGCCAAACGGTTCGATTGGTTCGGAGCGTATGTGGTAGGCTTTGTAACGGCCATTGGCGGTGGTACCATACGCGACTTATTGCTCGATGTCACTCCCGGCTGGATGACTGATCCTATTTACCTTATCTGTACGGGACTGGCTTTATTGTGGGTTATCTTTTTCGGAAAATTTCTTATCCATCTGCATAACACCTTCTTTTATTTCGACAGTATCGGTTTGGCCCTATTTACAGTGGTGGGTGTAGGTAAGAGTCTTGCCTTGGGTTATCCTTTTTGGGTAGCCATTATTATGGGGAGTATTACCGGTGCTGCAGGCGGTGTGATTCGGGATGTGTTCATTAACGAAATCCCGTTGATCTTCCGAAAGGAGATTTACGCCATTGCCTGTGTGGTGGGAGGAACCTTCTATTGGTTGTGTCATCTTTTAGGATTAGAGTCTTTTATCTGTCAGATTGTGGGAGGAATCTCCGTATTCATTACGCGCATCTTGGCTGTGAAATACAATATTTGTTTGCCTATTCTTTCGGGAGCGGAGGAAGAAAAAAAATAAATGATTGAAACTTTCATGAAATTGCCATCTTGAGATTGCAAAGAAATGTTTATTCGGTTGCAATATGATATAAAACATATCTTTTTCATGGAATATTTAAGGGGTTTTATTGACTTTATGTCAGAATAAACCTCTATATTTGTATATGTTAAATTAACCAATGAAGAACCAATCATTTATTACTGGCTATGATGAAAAAAGAAATCAAATTCAGTCTTGTTTATCGGGACATGTGGCAGTCTTCCGGTAAATACCAACCTCGAGTAGATCAGTTGGTACGTATAGCTCCGATCATTATTGAAATGGGCTGTTTTGCGCGAGTTGAAACCAATGGAGGAGCCTTCGAACAGGTGAATCTTTTATACGGAGAAAACCCCAACAATGCGGTCCGTGCTTTTACCAAACCTTTCCAAGAAGCAGGTATTCAGACACATATGCTCGATCGTGGATTGAATGCATTGCGCATGTATCCTGTTCCTGCAGATGTGCGCCGACTGATGTATAAAGTGAAGCACGCACAAGGAGTGGATATTACCCGTATTTTCTGCGGTTTGAATGAAACGAGAAATATCATCCCTTCCATAAAATATGCTTTGGAAGCGGGTATGATACCACAAGCAACGCTTTGCATTACTTATTCTCCGGTGCACACCGTAGAATATTATGCCAAGATTGCCGACCAACTGATTGAAGCAGGAGCGCCCGAAATCTGTCTGAAAGATATGGCAGGTATCGGCCGTCCGGGTATGTTGGGAGAACTGGTGAAGTCTATCAAAGAGAAGCATCCTGAAGTGTTGATACAGTATCACGGCCATAGCGGACCGGGATTATCCATGGCATCCATCCTCGAGGTTTGTGAGAATGGGGCAGACATTATTGATGTAGCGATGGAGCCTATGTCTTGGGGCAAGGTTCATCCGGATGTAATCTCTGTGCAAGCGATGTTGCGAGATAAGGGCTTCCAAGTTCCCGATATCAATATGAAGGCTTATATGAAGGCCCGCGCCATGACACAGGAGTTTATTGATGACTTCCTGGGCTACTTCATGGATCCAACCAATAAACACATGTCTTCGCTTCTGTTGAAATGCGGTCTGCCAGGAGGTATGATGGGCTCCATGATGGCTGATTTAAAAGGTGTGCATGCCGGCATCAATATGATATTGAGAGGTAAGAATGAACCGGAACTCAGCATTGATGATCTGTTGGTCATGCTGTTCGACGAAGTAGAATATGTATGGCCTAAACTCGGTTATCCTCCTTTGGTGACTCCGTTTAGTCAGTATGTAAAGAACGTGGCGTTGATGAATGTCATGCAGCTGGTGAAAGGAGAAGAGCGTTGGACGATGATTGACAACCACACTTGGGATATGATTTTGGGTAAAAGCGGACGTCTGCCGGGTGAATTGGCACCGGAAATCATAGAGCTTGCCCAATCCAAGGGATATGAGTTTGTTGATACCGATCCGCAATTGAATTATCCGGATGCGCTGGATGAATTCCGCAAAGAAATGGATGAGAACGGTTGGGAGTATGGAGAAGATGAGGAAGAACTCTTTGAATTGGCTATGCACGACCGTCAGTATCGTGATTTTAAGTCGGGTGTTGCTAAAAAACGTTTCCATGAAGAGTTGCAACGTGCCAAAGATATGCTTCTGGTGAAGAATGGTTATTCGGAAGATGAAATTAAGAAACTGAAGCGTGCCAAGGCTGATCCGGTCATCGCTCCTGCCAATGGACAAGTGCTTTGGGAAGTTTCTGTGGAAGGACCATCGTCTGCACCTTTCATCGGACGGAAGTATCAACACGACGAAATATTCTGTTATCTTTCTACTACGTGGGGAGAATATGAAAAGATAATGACCGGATTTACCGGACGTGTAGTGGAAATTGCTGCATCACAAGGCTCCAAAGTTCTTAAGGGAGATGTGATTGCCTATATCCAACGAAGCGATGTTTTTGCTTGATTCTCGTTAATAATTGTATAGAATCAAAAAGGCTGAATTCTTTGAGAACAAATCTGGAATTCAGCCTTCTCTTTGTGTAAAAAGAACAAGCTCTTGATGTTTACTTCAACCATTTCCCAACCATCTCTCTCAATACTTCTTGTGTAAAAGGCTTGGTCAGAAAATCGTTACATCCTGCTTCCAATGCAGCTTGCTTGTCGTGTTCATAGGCAGAGGCTGTGAGAACAATGATAGGAATGTCGGGAGAGAGCTCACGTATGATGCGTGTAGCATCCAGCCCATCAAGGTTCGGCATTTTCAAGTTCATCAGAATCAAATCAGGATGTAGCTCCTCAAACATGGTAACGGCTTCCATACCGTCTTTGGCATGTTCCAAGTGGTAGCGATCCTTTAATATGGCCTTTATCAATGCGTAGCTACTCTCATTGTCTTCGGCTACCAACAGAATGGGAACTGACAAAGAAGACGTTTCTTGCATTTGGAGTGAGGCTTTTTTTCTTTTTTGTCTGGTCACACCTCCAAGTGTAGGTATCCTGCGATTTTTAGTATCAGCAGGTCTTCCTTCTTGATGCTCTTCATGTTGATAAACAGCTGCCAAGGGAAGGGTGAAAGTAAACCGGGTTCCTTTTTTTATTTCGGAACTTACGGATATTTCTCCTCCCAATCGTTCGATAATGGTTTTGCAGATGGATAATCCTAATCCGGTGCCTTGTGCAAAATTGTTTACCTTGACGAATCGTTCAAATATCTTACTTAGCTTGTCAGGTGTAATGCCAATACCTGTATCAGCAACGTGGAAGACAACGTAATCTTCTTCGCAGTGGTAGCCGTAGCTTACTTTTCCGTGGGTCGTAAACTTAAACGCATTTCCTATGAGGTTGGAGGCTACCTGAAAGATACGGTTTTTATCTCCGTCAATCACGATATCTTCGTCGGAAGGTTCGTAAACCAGTTCCACACCTTCGGGACAACGGAAAAGAAGGGCATCGTATATCTCCTTACAGAGGGGATGCAGGCGAACAGGGGTAATCGCGAATTCTACAATACCCGACTCAATCTTCGACAAGTCAAGAATTTCATTGATCAATTGCAACAATCGTTCGTTGTTTGCCTCTATGATTTCGTAATAGCTCATGCGCTCGTGAGCTTCTGCAGTCTCTGCAATGATGCGCGAGAAACCAACAATGGCATTGAGTGGTGTTCGTATCTCATGACTCATGTTGGCCAGAAAGGCTGATTTGAGTTGATCGGAAGTTTCAGCCTTTTCTTTGGCTACAAGCAACTCTCGTTTCATCAGTTCCATCTCGGTAATGTCCCATTCAATGCTTAGTAGGATGGGAGAGAAGTCACTGCTTTCAATCTTTAACTTTCGCTTGTCGAGATAGATTGAATATCCGTTTTCATCCCGTTCTTCAGCTATCCAATGCATTTCTTTACCGGTCTTGGCTATCTCTGTGTCTTGCTCTCTTTTGATCTTTGCTGTGTCCAAAGGATAAAAGTCGAAATCATCCTTTCCTATAGCCTCGGATGTAGGATGACTGTGGCTGTACGGTTCTCCATTCCGATAGAGGTATTTAAAGGCGTTATTAATATCTTTTACGACGATACCGGCCGGAAGATGTTCTATGATTTTATCCAAAATCTGATTGAAACGTTTGATTTGTTGTTCGTGCTGGAGACGTTGCGATATATCTCTTCCGAAAGCCCACATGGTTTCTACCCCTTCGTCACTGGTCACCCAATAGGCATTTCCTTCATAGGCCAGTATCTCGGGATGACTCTTAAACGGCTGGTAAATAATAAAGGTATTGTCGTCGGTATCTTTTTGGATAACCGACATCATATTCTGCCATGTTTGACCGTCGTTGGAAGAAGAGGTAAAGTCGGATAATTTTATTCGGGTGATATCTTCCGTATTTCCTATGTTTTGATGCTCTTTGAAGCGACGGTTGGCAAAGACCAAGGTTCCGTCTTCGCGTGCGGCAAAGATGTCTTCGGTAGAGTTGTTGATGGCATGTGTCAACAGAGTGATGTCGTTGCGTTTTTGTTGAATGTCGGTGATGTTTTGAATATAGCCCTCTAAAGAAATATTCCCGTTTTTGTGCAGCTTGTAAGAAAAGGTTTTTAGACGGATATAGAAGATTTGGTTGTTATGATGAATGCGATAATCGACCGTTTCGTCTGTATCTCCTCTTAAATTCCGATTGAGCCAATTTTTGAAGTTTTCCAAATCCTCACACAAAATACATTGCAGATAATTCTCAAGGGAGATGCTCTGCTCTTCCACACGGCACATGACCTCGGTGTGTCCTTGATAACTAAATAGTTGAGGGTAGGATTGATACCGCCATCTTCCTATCAAGGCCGCTTTTTGTATCTCATTCAGTTCGTCATTACTTCTTTTCAATTCCAACTTTTGTTGGCTACGTTCCGTAATGTCACGGTATTGGCAAAGTACCATATCATCATACGGGTGCAGGATGCATTTAAAGAAGTAAGTTGTCTTTTTCAGTGTTATTTCAAAATTCCGTACCGAGCGGACTTGTTGTGTCAGTACTTTCTGGAATTCCGGATAAAACTCTTGATAAGTAGTATTGGGCATCAGCTGTAGTAAGTTCCTACCCAGTAACATTTCTTCTTTCAAAAACCAAAGGCTTTCACCATTTACCGCAATATCGACGCATACTCCGTCTTTATCCAAGATAATCATGGTATCTGAGGTCAGCTTTAACAATCTTTCGGCGTTTTCAGCATTTTTCAGAATGTTTTTCATCTTCTTTTTCAGTATTTAGGTTTATGCTCTTTTAGCCTTTTCCCATGCGCCGCTTCCTTTGTTTTTTCGCTTGCATAGGTAGTTGAATCCTCTTATCACGTTGACGTTCATAAAGAGAAAATAATAAGGAATAAAGAGTATCTTGTTTTTAATTTGTTTCGTTGAGAGATAATAACCCCAGCTACCCATGAGGTAGAACAAAGCTTGAAGCAGCCAGATGACGGCATATAATAGAGGTGCGTTTGTCGTAAAGAGAAGGAAAGTATTGAGTGGAAGCAATAGAAACCACAACACAGGAGTAAGCGACCAGCGCAAGACACGATGCGAAACATATTGAAAACTGAAAACTCCGTAGCGGAAAGGATTCAGTAAAGGACGCAGACGCCAGATGGATTGCAATCCCCCGGCGGCAATTCGTACTTTGCGTTTTGCTTCTTCATGCATATTAGCCGAACCGCTTTCCATGGCGTAAGCATCGGCGCAATAAGCAAGGGTATATCCACGCATGACGATACGCAGGGAGAGGATAAAGTCATCGAGTAGTGTATCTGTTTCCATCTCTTCAAACAGTTCCCGGCGAATGGCAAATAACTCGCCTGCCGCACCTACTGCTGAGTATAGGCGTGCATCAAGTGCTTTGAGTGTTGATTCATATTTCCAGTACATTCCTTCTCCACTTGACGCGGCACGATCTTGCGGACGTACATTCATGCGCTTTTCTCCTGCCACACAACCTACGTTGGGATTGGTAAATGCATCCATCATCTTACGCAGAGCCTCACGGTTGAGGCTGGTGTTAGCGTCAGTAAACACTACAAAAGGAGTTTGAACGAATCGCATTCCCCGATTGAGTGCAGCGGTTTTCCCTTGTCGTTGAGGTTGATGGAGGACAGTAGCTTGAGGCCAGTGAGAGAGGAGTTCGTTGGTACGATCGTTACTGCCGTCGGTTACCCATAATATCTGAAGTTTGTCGGCAGGGTAATCCAACTCCAGACAGTTTCGCATTTTCTTATGAACCACCTCTTCTTCGTTGTAAGCTGCAATGAATAATGTCAGTTTTGGTAAATCAATATCAGTGGGTATGGTGTGTTGGATAAGGGGGTAAAAACATTCTTTGATTTTGACAAGCACGTATAACAATATACCATATCCTATATAGGTATAGAATACAATAAAGATACTTAACCAGAATAGTATCTCGCAGAATTTCATTGCAGCAGATGTGTTTTGTTTGTTTAAATTGAGTGAAAATCTGCCAAAAGTATAGATAATCTTTTAGTGCTGCAAGGATATGATAGAAAAAATAATTTAAACGTTGGAATCAGAAACCTCTCGCTAAAAAGCTTCAGTCATGTTGAAATAAAATAAAGTTTGATTGTTGACAGTGTTCTTACCTAAATCCAGGCGAACATTCATACGGGGCTGTACTTCAATGCGAAGCCCTACACCATAGTTGGGCAATACTCCTTCAATCTTTCCGGGAGTAGGTCCCATAAAACCACAGCCGCTCCATGCTACGAAACCAACGTGATTGAGCATTCGTTTCAACCAGTTGCCACGGTCTGTATTAATCATCTGCCGATATTCTGCCATGACCACGTGTGATGATTTGTCGCGATATTGTCCCATATAGTAGCCACGCAAATCAAAAGGAGTACCGGTCAGGGAATATTGTGTCAACGGAGGATCTCCGAACACATTCTTTGATTGGGCAGTCCAGGCAAGCACTTTTCGCTTTCCAAGCGACTTATATTGGCGGTAATCTATTTCCATACGGTAGAATGACTCGTCACTGCCCAGAAATTTAGTATACATCATGCCTCGAAAGTCAAGGTAGAGTCCTTTGTAAGCATTGGCAGGCACATCGCGACTGTCATAAGTCATAAGGAAGCCCACGCCGGAATTGAAATTTTTATAGCCTTCGGAGGTTCCTCCTGCAGCTTTGTACGAGGGCTCCTCTACCAGATACTTGGCAGGTTTGGACAGGCGGTCGTAACTGATGTCAATTTGCGGGCCGGCAAAGAAGTTACTGTTTCCGAGACGGAACAGAAACCAAGGATTGATTTGCACCCCACTGTAGCGATATTGACTGGTACTGTCGCTACGTTCATAATCTTTGTTGGTTTTATAGCCGATGCCATAGAAGTTTTCTTCAGTATTCTTGTAACTGAACTTACCGAAGATTCGGAACCGGTCTCCTTTGAAGAAAAGTTGCGGTTTAGAGAATAGATTGATGCCGCCGTTAAACATGAAAGCAATAGCCATAGGTACCACCGAACGCAATTGCGTGCTATCACTGGGGTTCATGCGAAAAGTCATCAATGCGCTTCCACCGACTAAAACGCCAAAATCGGGCGTATAACTGGGACCTCCTAAAATGTTGTAGTGGAAGTTTCTGCGTGCAACCCTCTGTTTGCGTAATTCTTTTTGCGTCAATGCAGGGATGCTGTCGGTCATCACAGCACTCTCTTGTTCTTGCGCTGATAGGGGAACTGCCATCAGCAGCCATACAATTATACTAAATAGGTATTTCTTCATATCTTACGAAATGTGAGTACAAAGGAAACTATTATATTCCAAAGAGTTTTTAGTGTAATAGATAATAAATCTAAAGAAGTCACTAAAATTATCAAAAAAAGGTTACTTTTGTCCGAAAGAACCCTTAAATTAGGAACTATTTTACTCACTAAATATACTGATTTAATGAAAAAACGTTTTTTATCTGTCTTTGTTTTAAGTGCCACCTTGTTTTCTTTGCAAGCACAAGAGAAGAAAGGGGGCATTGGCTCCGATATGCTTGAGCAGATCAAGCAAAGTTATGAAGGAACGGCTTCCGACAAAGCGCTTCGCAATGCTATCAGTAACAATGATATTCGTAAATTATCTCTCAATCAAGAGAATCAAACGGGCATGGATACCCATTTCTCTATTAAGGTAAATTCCAAGGGTGTCACTGATCAAAAATCATCCGGACGTTGTTGGTTGTTTACAGGGCTGAACGTGATGCGTGCTAAAACCCTTGCCCAACACAACTTCCAGTCTTTTGAATTTTCTCAGGTTTATCCGTTCTTCTGGGATCAGTTAGAGAAAGCCAACTTATTCTTGCAAAGCATGATTGATACCGGCAAAAGCGCTATTGGCGACAAGACGGTACAATGGCTTTTCCAGCATTCACTGAGCGATGGGGGTACTTTTACCGGCGTTGCAGACCTTATTTCCAAATACGGTTTGGTTCCTAAAGAAGTGATGCCGGAGACGAACAGCAGCGAAAATACCTCACGCATGGCCAACCTCATTTCTCTGAAGTTAAAGGAATATGGCTTGCAACTCCGTAACAGTGTAGCTGAAGGTGTCAAACCTGCTGCGTTGGAGAAAGAAAAAACGGCCATGCTGGGCAACATCTACCGTATGTTGGTGTTGAATCTTGGTGTACCTCCCACAGAGTTTGATTATGTGCGTAAAGATGCCAAAGGAAACCCTTTGGAGACTGAACATCACACTCCGATGTCTTTTCTTGAAAAGTATGGTGACAAAGAGCTGCTTACCAACTATGTTATGTTGATGAACGATCCCAGTCGCGAGTACTACAAATGTTATGAAATAGACTACGACCGTCATCGTTACGACGGAAAGAACTGGACTTATGTCAACCTACCGATTGAAGCAATCAAAGAGATGGCTATTACTTCCTTAAAGGATAGTACCATGATGTATTTTTCTTGCGATGTGGGTAAGTTTCTGAATTCCGAACGTGGATTGCTTGATGTTAAAAACTATGACTATGAATCATTGATGGGTACTACTTTCGGAATGGATAAGAAACAGCGTATTGAAACCTTTTCCAGTGGCTCTTCCCACGCCATGACACTCATGGCTGTTGATGTCAATACAGAAGGAAAACCAGTCAAGTGGATGGTTGAAAATAGTTGGGGAGCGGGAACCGGTCATCAAGGACATCTCATCCTGACCGACGAGTGGTTCAATGAATATATGTTCCGCCTTGTAGTAGAAACGAAGTACGTTCCTGCCAAAGTGATGGAACTATTTAAACAAAAGCCCATCCGTTTGCCGGCTTGGGACCCTATGTTTGCAGAAGAAGAATAAGCGGAAGTACTCCGTTATAGTTCATTAAAAGTAGCTCAGAATTACATTCCGTGCTCGTTAACGAAAGGAATTGCGGAAATTTATCCGTAATTCCTTTCTTTTTTCCTCTTGATTCACATTATAATTTATTACTTTTGCGAGCAAATTAATAAAACCAATTATTTTAAATAAGCGCATGGCAAATGTAATTAAGTTACGAAAAGGCCTTGACATTAACCTGAAAGGCAACGCTGCTGAAGAGCTCATGTCTGTAAAAGAACCGGGATTTTATTCATTGGTTCCCGATGATTTTACGGGTATTACTCCCAAAGTAGTAGTTAAAGAGCAGGAATATGTGATGGCTGGGGGGCCCTTGTTTGTCGACAAGTATCACCCTGAATTGAAATTTATTTCGCCCGTTAGTGGTGTTGTGACAAGCGTAGAGCGTGGTGCACGTCGTAAGGTTCTGAATATCATTGTAGAGGCTGCGGCTGAACAAGATTATGAAGAGTTCGGTAAGATGGACCCATCCCGGATGGACGGTCAGCAAGTGAAAGAAGCTCTTTTGCACGCTGGTATGTTCGCTTTTATCCGTCAACGTCCCTACGATGTAATTGCTGATCCTACAGTGACTCCAAAGGCAATCTTTATTTCTGCTTTCGACAGTAATCCGTTGGCTCCCAATTTCGAATTTGCTTTGAAAGGGGAAGAGGCAAACTTCCAGACAGGGCTTGACGCCTTATCTAAAATGGCCAAAACCTATCTCAACATCAACGTAAATCAGAAAGCCACTGCTCTGACGCAGGCTAAAAACGTGACTATCACTGCTTTCGACGGACCTAATCCGGCAGGTAACGTAGGAGTGCAAATCAACCATATCTCTCCGATAGTGAAGGGAGACATCGTATGGACCATCGGTGCGGAAGCCGTTCTCTTCATCGGGCGACTGATGAATACCGGCCGTGTAAACCTTACTCGTACGGTGGCAGTCACAGGTTCTGAGGTTTTGAAACCTGCTTACTGCAAATTGCAAGTCGGCGCTTTGTTGACTCATGTTTTCAAAGGCAACGTCGCTACCGATAAAGAACTCCGTTATATCAGCGGGAACGTCTTGACTGGTAAAAAGGTTTCTCCGAATGGTTTCTTGGGAGCTTTCAACAATCAGTTGACCGTGATTCCCGAAGGAGAGGAGATCCACGAAATGTTTGGTTGGATTATGCCACGCTTCAATCAATTCAGTGTGAACCGTTCATACTTCAGTTGGTTGATGGGCAAGAAGGAATATGTGCTTGATGCTCGCATCAAGGGAGGTGAACGCCACATGATTATGTCGAATGAATACGACCGTGTGTTCCCAATGGACATTTTCCCCGAATACCTGCTAAAAGCCATCATTGCAGGAGACATTGACCGCATGGAAGCTCTGGGCATCTACGAAGTAGCTCCCGAAGATTTTGCGCTCTGCGAATTCGTTTGTTCTTCCAAACAGGAAATACAGCGTATCGTGCGCGCGGGACTTGACATGCTCCGTGCTGAAATGGCATAAATTGTAAATCGTAAATAGTTAAATTGTAAATTAATAGATGAAAGCGTTAAGAAATTATCTCGACAAGATAAAGCCGAACTTTGAAGAGGGCGGCAAATTCCAGGCATTTCATTCGGTGTTCGATGGTTTCGAAACATTTATGTTCGTACCTAACACCACTTCGAAATCGGGAACGCATATTCATGACTCCATTGATAGCAAACGCATTATGTCAATGGTGGTTATTGCATTGGTACCGGCCTTGTTGTTCGGTATGTATAATGTAGGTTACCAGCATTTCCACGCTACCGGTGCTGCCGGTGGTTTTATCGAAATGTTTGCCTATGGCTTCCTGGCTGTATTGCCTAAACTAATTGTATCCTATGTAGTTGGTCTCGGCATTGAGTTCGTTATTGCTCAGTGGAAGAAAGAAGAAATTCAGGAAGGTTTCCTGGTTTCCGGTATCTTGATTCCAATGATTGTACCGGTTGACTGTCCGCTGTGGATTTTGGCTGTTGCTACTGCATTTGCCGTTATCTTTGTGAAAGAAGTGTTTGGAGGTACAGGTATGAATGTGTTCAACGTTGCTTTGGTTACTCGCGCATTCCTGTTCTTTGGATATCCTACTAAAATGTCCGGTGACTCTGTTTGGGTTTCAGGCAACTCTATTTTCGGTTTGGGGGGTGATACTTTTGTTGATGGGTTCTCCGGAGCTACAGCTTTAGGAGTCGCTTCTACCGCAGTTGATCCGAATGGCTATATACCTTTCTCCTGGGATATGGTGACTGGTTTGATTCCGGGTTCTATCGGTGAAACCAGTGTGATTGCCATTGCTTTGGGTGCCATCTTGTTATTGGCAACCGGCATCGCAAACTGGAAGACCATGTTCTCCGTATTTGTAGGAGGTGCATTCATGGGATGGGTATTCAATGCGATCGGTCCTGATACAGCTATGGCTCAAATGCCTTGGTATGAACACCTCGTGTTAGGTGGCTTCTGTTTCGGTGCTGTATTTATGGCTACCGACCCGGTTACTTCAGCACGTACGGAAACTGGTAAATACATTTTCGGATTCTTAATCGGTGTCATGGCTATCATTATCCGTGTGCTTAACCCCGGTTATCCTGAAGGTATGATGCTCGCCATTTTGCTGATGAACATCTTCGCTCCGCTGATTGACTACTATGTAGTGCAGGGTAATATCGGTCGTCGCGAAAAACGTGCAATTAAGTCTAATCATTAAAATACCGAAAAGAAATGAATACCAATAGTAATAGTTATACTATCATTTATGCTTCGGTAATGGTTGTTATCGTTGCATTCCTGCTGGCATTCGTAAGTTCTTCCTTGCGTGAAACACAAAACAAGAATGTGGAACTCGATACAAAGAAGCAGATCCTTGCTACTTTGAATGTAAAGAATGTGAAGGATGCCGAAGCGGAATATAATAAATATGTAAAGGGCGATATGCTGATGAATGCTGACGGTACTTTGACTGAGAATACCAATGCATTTGCTACCGCTTATGAAAAAGAAGCAAAAGAACTCCAACGGTTGCACGTATTTGTGGCCGAAGTGAACGGAGAGACTAAATATGTATTCCCTGTTTACGGTGCCGGCCTTTGGGGGGCTATCTGGGGATATATTGCGTTGGATAGCGACAAGGACACCGTTTTCGGTGTGTACTTCTCTCATGCCAGTGAAACTCCGGGATTGGGTGCTGAAATTGCAGGTGCACAGTTCCAAGGAGAATTTACAGGCAAGAAGACATTGGACAATGGTGAAGTAGCCTTGAGTGTAGTGAAGAATGGGAAGATAAACAGACCTGAATATCAAGTAGACGGTATTTCCGGTGGAACAATTACTTCTGTAGGGGTAGACGACATGTTGAAGAACTGTTTGAGCAACTACAAGCTTTTTTTAACTAATAATAAGAAGGAGGAATAAGAATATGGGATCATTGTTTTCT
Organism: uncultured Bacteroides sp.; assembly: GCA_945607605.1. Classification (GTDB taxonomy): domain Bacteria; phylum Bacteroidota; class Bacteroidia; order Bacteroidales; family Bacteroidaceae; genus Bacteroides. The sequence goes on along the minus strand of CALYZE010000011.1, from coordinate 20,874 downwards.
AAGAAAAATAAAGAAATATTCTCCGCTCCGTTAGGTATAGATAATCCCGTTACCGTTCAGGTATTGGGTATTTGTTCTGCTCTGGCCGTTACTGCCAAACTGGAACCTGCCATCGTGATGGGACTTTCGGTAACTGTGATTACAGCCTTTTCCAATGTGGTGATTTCGTTGTTGCGCAAGACCATCCCTAACCGAATCCGTATCATTGTGCAGTTGGTAGTGGTTGCTGCCTTAGTAACAGTTGTGAGTGAGATTTTGAAAGCCTTTGCTTATGATGTAAGCGTGCAGCTTTCTGTGTATGTAGGTTTGATTATTACTAACTGTATCCTAATGGGACGCTTGGAGGCATTTGCCATGCAAAACGCTCCCTGGGAGTCCTTCCTTGACGGTGTGGGCAACGGTTTGGGATATGCCAAGATTTTGATCATCGTAGCTTTTTTCCGCGAACTTTTCGGTTCGGGTTCTTTGCTTGGATTCAATATCTTGAACTACGAGCCTTTACAAAAGTTGGGTTATGTAAACAACGGTTTGATGTTGATGCCTCCTATGGCATTGATTCTCTGTGCTTGCATTATCTGGTACCAACGTTCACGTCACAAAGAATTGCAAGAAAAGCAATCATAATTTAAATGGATAATAGAATAGTATGGAACATTTATTAAGTTTATTCGTCCGCTCCATATTTGTGGACAACATGATATTCGCTTTCTTCCTCGGTATGTGTTCTTACCTTGCCGTATCGAAGAATGTGAAAACTGCCGTAGGATTGGGTATTGCCGTTACTTTTGTATTGTTGGTTACCCTTCCGGTCAACTATTTATTGCAAACCAAGGTACTGGCTGCCAACGCAATTATTGAAGGCGTTGACCTTAGCTTCTTGAGTTTTATTCTTTTTATCGCGGTCATCGCGGCCATCGTTCAATTGGTAGAAATGGTGGTGGAACGCTTCAGCCCTTCGCTGTACGCTTCACTGGGTATCTTCCTCCCGTTGATTGCTGTGAACTGTGCCATTATGGGTGCTTCTCTCTTTATGCAACAACGTATCACGTTGGGCGAAAGTGATCCGAAGTCCATCAACGACATCTGGGATGCCCTTGCTTATGCATTGGGTTCAGGTGTGGGTTGGTTATTGGCCATCGTTGGTTTGGCTGCTATCCGTGAAAAGATGGCTTACTCTGATGTACCTGCACCGCTGAGAGGTCTGGGCATTACGTTTATCACAGTAGGTCTGATGGCAATGGCATTTATGTGTTTCTCTGGTTTGAACATCTAAAAGAAAGGAATAAAAACAATGGATATGAATATGATATTAGCAAGCATTGGTGTATTCCTGGTGGTTGTCATCTTGCTTGTTGTCATCCTGTTGGTTGCCAAAAACTTCTTGGTGCCTTCAGGCAATGTAAAACTCACGATCAACGACGAGACTATGGAGGTAGAATCTGGCTCGACGTTACTTAATACCTTGTCTGTCAACGGTGTTTTCCTTTCCTCTGCTTGCGGTGGTAAGGGTTCCTGTGCACAGTGTAAATGTCAGGTATTAGAAGGTGGTGGTGAAATTTTGCCTTCTGAAACTCCTCATTTCAGCCGTAAACAGATACAAGATCACTGGCGTTTAGGTTGTCAGGTGAAAGTAAAAGGTGATATGGCAATCAAGGTTGATGAAGCTGTATTGGGTGTAAAAGAGTGGGAGTGCGAAGTGATCTCCAACAAGAACGTGGCTACCTTTATCAAGGAATTTATTGTTGCGTTGCCTGCAGGTGAACACATGGACTTCATCCCGGGTTCTTATGCTCAGATTAAGGTTCCTAAGTTCTCTATAGATTATAATAAGGACATCGACAAGAGTTTGATCGGTGACGAATATCTGCCTGCTTGGGAAAAATTTGGTTTGTTGGGCTTGAAGTGTACGAGTGACGAAGAAACCGTTCGTGCTTATTCTATGGCTAACTATCCTGCTGAGGGAGACCGTATCATGTTGACGGTACGTATCGCTACGCCTCCATCTAAACCTAAGAATCAGGGTCCGGGCTTCATCGATGCGATGCCGGGTATTGCTTCTTCTTATATCTTCACGTTGAAACCGGGTGACAAGGTAATCATGAGTGGACCTTATGGTGACTTCCATCCTCTCTTCGATTCGAAGAGGGAAATGATGTGGATTGGTGGTGGTGCCGGTATGGCTCCGTTGCGTGCACAAATCATGCACTTGACGAAGACATTGCACACTTCAGACCGTGTCATGAACTACTTCTACGGTGCACGTGCATTGAACGAAGTATTCTATATGGAAGACTTCCTTCAGATTGAAAAAGACTTCCCGAACTTTAAGTTCCACCTTGCATTAGACCGTCCTGATCCTGCAGCCGATGCAGCAGGCGTGAAATATACTCCGGGCTTCGTACACAACGTAATTTATGAAACTTACTTGAAAGATCACGAAGCTCCCGAAGATATCGAATACTACATGTGTGGTCCTGGTCCGATGTCGAAAGCTGTTGAGAAAATGCTCGACGATCTCGGCGTTCCTACTCAGAACTTGATGTTCGATGACTTTGGCTAATAAAGACAAGAGGATTCTGTCCTTCTAATAAGGAGAAAGCGGTAAGTGGTGAAAATCATTTGCCGCTTCTTTTTTCATCTTGTTTCATGATTTATCTTGCCTCATGCTGCAAATAGAGGTCTAATGCGTATCTTTGTACCCTTAATTAAAAACGACTTTCATGAAACTTTCGGATATCCTCCTTAATTTAAAGATAGAACAACTGACTCCGATGCAGGAGGCTACATACGAAGCTTATCGTTCAGATAAGGATTTGGTGTTACTTTCGCCCACAGGTTCCGGCAAAACTCTTGCCTTCCTGCTTCCACTGATACACGCCTTGAAAACGGATGTGTCGGGTGTACAAGCCGTGGTGCTGGTCCCTTCGCGTGAGTTGGCTTTGCAGATTGAAAACGTATTCAAGACTATGAATACTCCCTTCAAAGCCATGAGTTGCTACGGAGGACGTCCGGCCATGGAAGAACATCGTACCATGCGCGGACTTCAACCTGATGTCATCATCGGTACGCCGGGACGAATGAATGATCATTTGCGAAAAGAGAACTTTGAGGCTCAAACAGTCACGACGTTGGTCATCGACGAATTTGATAAATGCCTCGAATTTGGCTTCCAAGATGAAATGTCGGAAGTCATCGGACAACTCCCATCATTGAAAAAGCGCGTATTACTTTCTGCCACTGATGCTGAAGAGATTCCACAGTTTGCCGGAGTAGGAAGTGCAGAAAATGCTTCCCTTTGCAAACTAAACTTCCTGGCTACCGAACCGGTCTCCGAACGTCTGAATTTACAACGTGTACTCTCGCCCGAAAAGGACAAGTTGGATACACTTTACCGTTTGTTATGCACGCTGGGAGATCATTCCACGTTGGTTTTCGTCAACTATCGCGAAAGTGTTGATCGGGTAGTGAGTTACCTGCAATCCAAGAAGTTTCCTTGCGATGCCTTCCATGGTGGAATGGAGCAGGCTGATCGTGAACGTGCCCTTTATAAATTCCGTAACGGCAGTTGCCCGGTACTCATCTCTACCGATCTCGCCGCACGTGGTCTGGATATTCCCGGCATCGACAATGTAGTTCATTATCATCTTCCTGTCAATGAAGAAGCCTTTACCCATCGAAATGGACGAACGGCACGTTGGGAAGCATCCGGTTCTTCGTTCCTGATTCTTCATTCCGAAGAATTGCTACCCGGTTATCTCCCCGAAGATACTCCTTTCTTTGAGCTGCCCGAACAAACGCCGAAACCTACCAAATCTCGCTGGGCTACCTTATATATAGGGAAAGGGAAAAAAGACAAGCTGAACAAGATAGACATCGTAGGCTTCCTATATAAGAAAGGTGGATTGACCAAAGAAGACGTAGGGCAGGTAGATGTGAAAGAACACTATGCTTTTGTTGCCATTCGAGGCAGTAAAGTGAAGCAACTGCTTACATTGATTCGTGGAGAAAAAATCAAGGGGATGAAGACCATTATAGAGGAGGCAAAATAAGCTAATATAATAATTATGCATATTATTTTCACTTTCTCTTTTAATTAAAAACCTATGAAAACTTCTAACTTTCAGTTCACCTTAAAATAATTTTCTTGGCAACCTAACATAACAGAATGGTGCATATTTCTTGTATATACCAATAAAAAGTAAGGTAAATACAGCTAAACAGAGGATTTTCACAGAGAAAGATTTGTTTTACGGAAATAAATCTGTAATTTCGCCATGTCTAAAGACGCTAATGAATGAAATTGTATAACAAAAACACACTTCAAATGAAAAAGCATAATTTCAATGCAGGACCTTCCATTCTTCCACGTGAGGTAATTGAGAATACAGCAAAAGCCATTCTTGACTTTGAAGATTCCGGTCTTTCCTTAATGGAAATCAGTCACCGCGCTAAGAACTTCCAACCTGTGGTTGATGAAGCCGTAGCCCTATTCAAAGAATTACTTCAGATACCCGAAGGTTATTCGGTACTATTCTTAGGTGGGGGTGCCAGCTTGGAATTCTGTATGGTTCCTTTCAACTTTCTTGAAAAGAAAGCTGCCTATCTAAACAGTGGAGTATGGGCTAAAAAAGCAATGAAAGAAGCCAAAGGTTTTGGCGAAGTAGTAGAAGTCGCTTCTTCTGCTGAAGCCAACTATACGTACATCCCGAAAGACTATACAGTGCCGGCCGATGCCGATTATTTCCACATTACTTCTAACAATACAATCTACGGTACGGAGCTTAAAGAAGACCTCGATGTCCATGTTCCGATGGTTGCCGATATGTCTTCCGATATTTTCTCCCGTCCTATTGACGTGTCTAAATATATTTGTATTTATGGAGGTGCACAGAAGAATCTGGCTCCTTCCGGTGTAACTTTCGTTATCGTGAAAGACGATGCAGTTGGGAAGGTTTCACGCTACATACCGTCCATGTTGAGCTATCAGACACACATTGACGGAGCTTCCATGTTCAATACTCCTCCGGTAGTTCCTATTTATGCTGCTTTGCAAACCTTGCGTTGGCTCAAGGCACAAGGTGGAGTGAAGGAAATGGAGCGTCGTGCCATTGAGAAATCAGACATGCTGTATGCTGAGATAGATCGCAATAAACTATTTGTAGGTACTGCTGTGAAGGAAGACCGTTCACGCATGAACATCTGCTTCGTGATGGCTCCTGAGTTTGCAGAGCTGGAAGCTGACTTCCTGAAGTTTGCTACCGAAAAAGGTATGGTAGGTATCAAGGGACACCGTTCAGTAGGTGGATTCCGCGCATCCTGCTATAATGCGATGCCAAAAGAAAGTGTACAGGCTTTGATAGACTGTATGCAAGAATTTGAGAAACTTCATTAATACCATTTGGATCATGAAAGTATTAATTGCAACAGACAAGCCGTTTGCAAAAGTGGCAGTTGACGGTATTCGTAAAGAAATTGAAGCAGCAGGTTTTGAACTTGCGCTATTGGAAAAGTATAGCGAGAAGGCAATGCTGTTGGAAGCTGTGAAAGAGGCTCATGCCATTATCATTCGTAGCGACCTCATTGATGCCGAAGTATTGGAAGCTGCGAAGGAACTGAAGATTGTAGTACGTGCAGGAGCCGGTTTTGACAATGTAGATTTGGAGGCTGCTACTGCTCACAACGTATGCGTCATGAATACGCCGGGACAGAACTCCAATGCCGTAGCCGAACTGGCTTTTGGTCTGATGGTGATGGCTGTTCGTAATATGTATAACGGTACTTCCGGCACAGAATTGCTGGGCAAGAAGCTGGGTATTCATGCCTATGGTAACGTAGGACGTAATGTAGCCCGCATTGCTAAAGGCTTTGGCATGGACATTTACGCATTCGATGCTTTCTGTCCGAAAGAAGTCATCGAGAAAGACGGAGTAAAAGCGGTTGCTTCGGCCGACGAGCTTTATGCTACTTGCAACGTGGTTTCTTTGCACATTCCGGCAACTGCCGAAACAAAGAACTCAATCAATTACGCTTTGGTAAATAAGATGCCGAAAGGTGGTGTGTTGGTCAATACGGCTCGTAAAGAAGTTATCAATGAAACCGAGTTGATTCAGCTGATGGATGAACGCCCCGACTTGAAATATCTGACAGACATTATGCCTGCAGCGGATGAAGCCTTTGCCGCTAAGTTTGTAGGACGCTATTTCTCTACCCCGAAGAAGATGGGTGCACAAACTGCCGAAGCGAATATCAATGCAGGTATTGCAGCAGCGCAACAGATTGTGGGCTTTTTGAAAGAGGGTTGCGAAAAGTTCCGCGTGAATAAGTAACAGGAATTATGATTCATAATTCATAAATCATATATTTTTATCATGGCTATAATTAAACCTTTTAAAGGCGTTCGTCCTCCACAGGACTTAGTAGAAAAAGTCGCATCTCGTCCTTATGATGTATTAAACTCTGCAGAAGCACGTGAAGAAGCAGCAGGTAATGAGAAATCGTTATACCACATCATCAAACCTGAGATTGATTTTCCTGTCGGCACCGACGAACATGATGAACGGGTTTATCAGAAAGCTGCTGAAAACTTCCGGATGTTCCAGGAGAAAGGCTGGCTGACGCAAGACGAGCAAGAAAACTATTACGTCTATGCCCAAACCATGAACGGCAAAACGCAGTATGGTTTGGTGGTAGGTGCATACGTTCCCGATTACATGAACGGCATCATCAAGAAGCACGAACTTACCCGTCGTGACAAAGAAGAAGACCGCATGAAGCATGTTCGTGTGAACAATGCTAACATTGAGCCTGTCTTTTTTGCTTATCCCGACAATGCGACTCTTGATAACATCATCGCTCGCTATACGGCGCAAAAGCCTGTATATGACTTTATCGCTCCGGGTGATGGCTTTGGTCATACGTTTTGGATCGTTGACAAGCAAGCAGACTTGGAGGTCATTACTCAAGAGTTTGCCAAAATGCCTGCTCTTTATATAGCTGACGGTCATCATCGTAGTGCCGCCGCCGCTTTGGTAGGTGCAGAGAAAGCCAAGCAGAATCCAAATCACCGAGGTGATGAAGAATACAACTACTTCATGGCAGTTTGTTTCCCCGCCAATCAGTTGACCATCATCGACTACAATCGTGTGGTGAAAGATTTGAACGGCCTTACTTCCGAACAATTCTTGACTGCAGTAAGCAAGAATTTCGCCGTTGAAGAAAAGGGAGCTGCTATTTACAAACCGACAGGTTTGCACAATTTCGCTCTTTATCTGGATGGTATGTGGTATAGCCTTACTGCCAAGCCGGGTACTTACAATGACAATGATCCCATCGGTGTGCTGGATGTTACCATTTCTTCCAATCTTATTCTGGATGAAGTGTTGGGCCTGAAAGACCTCCGTTCTGATAAACGTATTGACTTTGTAGGCGGCATCCGCGGTTTGGGTGAATTGAAGAAACGTGTGGATAGCGGTGAAATGAAAGTAGCTTTAGCTCTTTATCCGGTTAGCATGAAGCAATTGATGGACATTGCCGATACAGGTAACATCATGCCTCCCAAGACAACTTGGTTTGAACCGAAGCTTCGTTCGGGGTTGGTTATTCATAAACTTGATTAAACAAATTATTCATAAAATGGTAGAACGAGGATCTCTTTGTAAAAAAGGCATCCTCGTTTGAAATATATATACATGGGGAAAAAAGAAGAATACAAGCTGCAAAACGAACAGTTTTTGGAGCAATTGCGCGCAGAAGAAGGCATTCAGGAATTACCGTGTGGCATTCTTTATCGGGTAGTTGAAGAGGGAACAGGCGGACCTACCCCTCGTCTCAACAGTGTTGTGTCTGTTCATTACAAAGGTACGCTCATCAATGGGCGTGAGTTTGATAATTCCTGGAAACGGAATTGTCCGGAAGCTTTTCGATTGAATGAAGTCATTAGTGGTTGGCAGATTGCTTTGCAACGCATGCATACAGGCGATCACTGGATTGTTTACATTCCTCAGGCAATGGGATATGGTACACGTCCCAGCGGACCGATACCTGCTTGCTCCACCTTGATTTTCGAAGTAAAATTGTTAAGTATTGCCTGAAAAATAGTTTGAATTGAGAGTCAAATGCTACGAACGGGAGATCTTACTCAAGGAGGTATAACAAGCACTCTATTACGCTTCACTCCCCTCCGGTTTCTGGCTGTGTCCGTTGTGCTGAATGTGGCACTCGATGTCTATTTTATCCTTTCATTAGGGTGGGGAGTTGAAGGAGCAGCTGCTGCCACTGTCATTGCACAGGGAGTTGCCGGCTTGGGTATTATGCTGTTTACTTATAAGAAACGGCCGGAGCTTCGATGGCACCGGGAAGATAGACACTTTGACCGCTCTTGTCTGAAAGAAATTGCCTCCTTCTCTACACTTACCTGCATCCAACAGTCGGTCATGAACTTGGGTATTCTGATGTTTCTGCTCTTGTCTTTGTTTTTGCCGAACCACTTATGCTGATATTTATTCGTCCGTCTGAAACAGAGATTCTGGCTATCGGTGTAGAATACCTGCGCATTGAGGGTGCTTTCTATTGCGGCATCGGCATACTGTTTTTGCTGTACGGCTATTACAGAGCTATTCGCAAGCCGGGCATGTCGCTCGTACTGACGTTGCTATCGTTGGGTACGCGCGTCATCCTCTCGTATGGGCTTGCGTCTGTACCGAGCATTGGAATAAAGGGTATTTGGTGGTCAATTCCCATCGGTTGGCTCGTTGCCGATGTAGTAGGGATCTGTTATGATTCCTTCCACTTCCGTACAAAGAGTATGCGTCGCCTAAAAAAATAATCGTATCTTTGCTTCACGCAAAGAGAAACGTACCATGAGCGAAGATACCTATAAAACCATTGTTGCAGCATCCGAGAGCATTTATACGGAGAAACGTAGTAAATTTATTGCGATTGCTTTGCCGGTGCAGACAGTAGAAGAAGTAAAGGCGCATCTGGACACCTATCAGAAGAAATATTATGATGCCCGCCACGTATGCTATGCCTATATGTTGGGGCACGAGCGAAAAGATTTTCGTGCCAACGACAACGGTGAACCGTCTGGAACGGCTGGCAAACCCATTCTGGGACAAATCAATTCCAACGAACTGACTGATATTCTGATTATCGTAGTCCGTTATTTCGGAGGCATCAAGCTGGGTACAAGCGGACTGATTGTTGCTTATAAAGCAGCAGCTGCCGAAGCCATTGCTGCTGCCGAACTGATTGAAAAGACGGTGGATGAAACCGTGACCATTTTTTTTGAATACCCCTTTATGAATGATGTCATGCGCATCGTAAAAGAAGAAGAACCGGAGATGTTGGAACAGTCGTACGATATGGATTGCCGTATGACACTTCGCATTCGGCAGTCGATGATGCCTAAACTGCTGGCACGGTTGGAAAAAGTAGAGACCTTACGCTTTGATGAAGCGTAATATTTTGCGTATCTTTGTGCACTTTTTTAATAAAAAATCAAGAGAATATGGCATTTAAAGCTACCAAACGCGAGTTAGGCGAACTCTATACATTCTTTCATTTACTGGCAGAAGGAAAGGTATCTATGGGTACCTCAAAGGCTCAAAAGGAAGAAAACCAATATTGGCCCGTTGCGCTGATACAAAGAGAAGAACATGACGGAACCCGCCGTTATTACATTGAAAAAGAAGAAATACGCATGGTCGGCGGTGTGTTGGAGAAGGACGGTAGTTTTACACCCTCCGATCAGGAAGCACTCTCCATTCCTCGTGCGGATTTCAATGACGCAGCCGAACTGATGTTGCACTTGCTGAAGAATGTTCCCGGTGAGGAAGTGGAAGTGACCGAAGGGTTGGAAGCTTTTCTGGATGCTATCCATATCTATGACTTGGAGGCAAAGACTGAGGACCGTACCGATTTTTCCGTCGCCTTTTGGCATGCAGAAGCTCCTTTGACCGGTTTCTGTGTCCGTTGCCGACTGAGTCCCATGAATCCTTTACTCGACGGAGGACGTACAGCCAATCTGAAATTGGAACAGAGCGGAGTTAAGTTTGCCGTGCCCACGGTCAACAAAGTCAATGCCTTGCCGGAATCTTCTGAAGAAGTGGCCGAGCGAATGTTAATGATTGAACGTTTAGGCGGTGTACTGAAATATTCCGATGTGGCCGACCGTGTGTTCCGTTGTAATTTGCAGATGATTGATCTTCATTTTCCTCGTGTGCTGGCCGAAATGGTGCGCATCATGCATATAGAGGGAGTTACCCGTATCAGCGAACTCACCGACCGTATCAAGGAGATGAACCCTTTGAAGATTAAAGATGAGCTGATCAAGAAACATGGATTTTACGAATTCAAGATGAAGCAGTTCCTCTTGGCACTTGCCTTGGGTATGCGTCCTGCTAAGATCTATAACGGTACGGATTCTGCCGTAGAAGGTATGCTTTTGACCAATGGCAACGGTGAAGTGCTTTGTTATCATAAGTCCAACCGTCAAACCTTTGCTGACTTCCTTTATCAGAATACCCGCCTTGAAAAAAGCTCTGTGGATAAAGATAAGTACGGTTTTCTCGAACGTGAAAACGGAGTCTGGTATTTCAAATTGAACGTAAAAATCGGATTGGTAAAAAGATAAAGTGGAGAATTGGGAAAAGAAAACGAACGAAAAGAGGATGTGTAAAAAAATATTGTACACATCCTCTTTTTTAGGCCTCATTGAAATCTCAGGATTCTGTCAATAGCCTTTCCTTCAATTTCAATCTCATAGCTATATGCTCAAAAACATCCGTAACACGTCGGCATCAGCTTGCGGTCTCCCAGCGTATTATCTACGCGTGCCACGTTAATCCAGAACTTGTTTTCGCGAACACTTTCTATGGGATAAGCTGCTTTCTCGCGTGAGTAACCATGCTTCCATTCATTGGCCACTACTTCATATTCGGGATGCGGTGCATTAATCAGCACATTATCCTCCTTGTCGGCTTTGCCCTCCTTAATTTCCTGAATCTCTTGCCAGATGCTCAGCATGACGTGAACGAAGTTGTCCAGCTCAGCCAGACTTTCACTTTCTGTGGGTTCAATCATCAATGTACCGTGCACCGGGAAGGAAAGGGTAGGAGCATGATAGCCATAGTCCATCAAACGTTTGGCAATGTCATTTTCGGTGATACCGGTTTCTTCGTTCAGCTTGCGGCATTCCAGAATCATCTCATGGCCTACAAAGCCATTGGCACCACGGTAAACAATACCATACGTGTCATTGAAATGCGAAGCCAGGTAATTGGCATTCAGCAAAGCAATCTTGGTGGCACGCGTCAGTCCCTCGATTCCCATCATACGGATGTAACCATAAGTAACGGGCAGCACTCCTGCACTACCAAAGGGAGCTGAGGAAACCTGATTGGTTACAAAACCAAAGATTTGATGTCCCGGAAGGAACGGAACCAGATGCTCTGCCACGCAGATCGGACCTACGCCCGGACCGCCACCTCCATGAGGAATGGCAAAGGTTTTATGCAGATTGAGGTGACAAACGTCCGCTCCGATAAATCCGGGGTTTGTTAAGCCCACCTGTGCGTTCATGTTGGCACCGTCCATATAGACTTGTGCGCCACACGCATGAATAATCTGGCAAATCTCCACGATAGACGTTTCAAAGATGCCGTGCGTCGAAGGATAGGTAATCATCAGAGCAGCCAACTCGTCTTTGTTCTCTTCCGCTTTGGCGCGAAGGTCGTCCATATCCACATTGCCTTGCTCGTCGCAAGCACAGATCACGGCAGTATAACCGGCCTGAACAGCCGAAGCCGGGTTGGTTCCGTGTGCCGAAGCAGGAATCAATACCTTGTTGCGATGGCCTTGACCGATACTTTCCAGATAACTGCCAATGACCCGCAAACCGGCATACTCACCGGCAGCACCGGAGTTGGGTTGCAGGCTCACACCGGCAAAGCCCGTGATCACTTTCAGCGCTTCACTCAGGTTGTCAATCAGTTCACGATAACCCTCCGCCTGATCTTCCGGAACCAACGGATGCATACCGTTCAGTTCGGGACGGCTGAGTGGCAGCATTTCAGCAGCGGCATTCAGCTTCATGGTGCACGAACCCAGAGAAATCATGGAGTGAGCCAGTGAGATATCCTTGCGATCCAAACGCTTGATGTAACGCATCATCTCCGTTTCCGTGTGATACTTATTAAACACCTCGTGGGTCAGATAAGCACTTTCGCGTTTCAGCGCTTTGGGTAGGTTGCAGCTCTCTGCAATTTCGTTGGCTTTCACATAATCCTTTCCGGCAGCAATGGCAAAGATAGAAAGCAATACATTCGTAGCAGTCAGGTCGGTGGTTTCGTCAATACTCATGCCCACATCTCCGTTTTTGAAGTAACGCAGGTTTACTTGCTTACTTAAGGCGATGGTGCGTATTTGTTGCGCCGATATGGTGTCGGGCAGTGTAAAACGGAGCGTACCGAAGTAATGCTCATTCGCCTGACCGTAACCCAGTTTCCGGATATTCTTATCCAAATACACCGCAATGCTATGGATACGTTCGGCAATGGCTCGAATACCTGTCGGTCCGTGATAAACGGTATAGAAACCTGCCATGGTAGCCAGCAAAGCTTGTGCGGTACAGATGTTGGACGTGGCTTTTTCACGCTTGATGTGTTGCTCACGGGTTTGCAGTGCCATGCGGTAACAAGACTTTCCGTACTTGTCCTGCGACCATCCGATGATGCGTCCCGGCATGTTTCGCTTAAACTCATCACGGGTGGCAAAGTAGGCTGCCGATGGGCCGCCGTAGAAGATAGGAGTACCCAGTCGTTGAGAACTTCCAAACACGATGTCCGCTCCCCATTCTCCCGGAGGAGTGAGTAGGGCCAAACTTAAGATATCTGCTGCCACCGCCACTTTACAGTTGGCTGCATGTGCCTTCTCCACAAAAGCGCGGTAGTCTTCTACCTTGCCGCTGGCGTTGGGATACTGCAATACACAGGCAAATACCTCCGGCGTAAATTCCATTTCAGAGAACTTACCGGTACGTAGTTCGATGCCCTGAGGTATGGCGCGTGTGGTCATCACAGCCAGTGTTTGTGGGAAGATTTCTGCATCTACTAAGACCACGTTGGCACCCGATTTTTGCAGGTCACGAGGACGCAACCCGTGCATCATCGTCACGGCTTCGGCAGCGGCAGTGGCTTCATCCAATAGCGAACTGTTGGCAAGAGGCATACCGGTGAGGTCGCTGATAGCCGTCTGGTAGTTCATCAATGCTTCCAAGCGTCCTTGCGATACTTCCGTCTGATAAGGTGTATACGAAGTATACCACACGGGGTTTTCAAATACATTTCGTTGGATAACGGCAGGAGTAATGGTGTCGTACCAACCCATACCAATGTAGGTGGTATAGAGCTTGTTTTTGGCAGCTAACTTAGCCATATGCTGTCCAAATTCATATTCCGACATCGCTTCGGGTAAGATCAGCGGTTCTTTGAGGCGAATGTTGGCAGGAAGGGTTTTGTCAACCAATTCATCCAGACTTTCCACTCCGATTTTGCGAAGCATCTGAACCTCCTCTTGTTCACTGATGCCAATGTGGCGATTAGCCAGACTGTTGTTTCTCATGATGTATGATTATTAGTTTGTTTGTAGTTTCTATCTAAAGAAGGGATTCTCTACCTTTTCAATGCCGATGGTAGTCGAAGCTCCGTGTCCCGGATACACTATCGTTTCATTTGGCAAAACAAACAGGCGGCTGCAAATATGATCGATCAATTCGTCAAAGTTGCCTCCGGATAAGTCGGCACGTCCAATGCTTCCCTGAAACAGTACGTCCCCTGAAAACATACAGTGGTCGGCTGCACAATAAAAAACCAAACTGCCCGGTGAATGTCCCGGCACATGAATGGCTTCCAGTTGGGTGTTTCCAAAAGTGATGATGTCACCGTCGTGCAGATAGTTGCCTAGGGGTACAGGTTCTTCCTGCAACTCAAACCCGAACATCCGGCTTTGCTTCGGCGCTTCCTCCATCCAGAACTCATCTGCCTGACTGGCTTGCGCTTTCAATCCAAATTCCTTCCACATAAAAGGATTACCGAAGATGTGATCTAAATGTAGATGGGTATTTAGCAGATGCTTCACATTCAGTCTGTTGCTGATGATAAAATTCTTCAAAGTCTGCTTCTCCTCTTCGTAGAAGCACCCGGGGTCAATCACAACTGCCTCATTCGTCTCGTCCCAAATCACATAACAGTTTACGGGGAACATATTAAATCCAAATCTCTTTATCTTCATTTTTTGTCTTCAACTTTTAGTTTATTACTTTCAGTAGTTTGTTCTCACTCTCAACTGATTCTTATTCACTTTCCATTGACTGCTGCAAACACCACCTTTTTCGTTTCAAAAAACTCCTCCTCAAAGAACTCCTTCAAGTTCCACATCGATACCTGGTTTTTGAAAGGCAGGGCCTCGTTTTCCAGTTCGCCTCCCTTCAGACAAATCAGTCCATTGGGCAATGCATTTTGGGGGTGAGAAGAGATGTTTTTGCGGATGATTTTCAGTAAGTCGGCCAAGGGCATCACGGCACGGCTTACCACGAAGTCAAACTTCTGTTTTTCTTCTTCCGCCCGGGCATGACGGAACGTAACATTCTTCAGCCCGATGCTGTTGGCCACTTCCGAAGCTACCTTAATCTTCTTGCCGATGCTGTCCATCAGATGAAATTGAACTTCCGGAAAGAGAATAGCCAGCGGAATGCCTGGAAATCCACCACCGGTGCCGAGGTCCATAATTTGGGTTCCCCGACGGAAATGAATGACTTTAGCAATCCCCAGCGAGTGGAGAACGTGATGCTCGTAAAGATTCTCGATGTCTTTACGTGAGATCACATTGATTTTAGAGTTCCAGTCCAGATAGAGGGCATACAGCGCAGCAAACTGCCTTTTCTGTTCCTCCGTCAGGTCCGGAAAGTACTTGAGGATAAGTTCCATGAGCGACTTAAAACTGTTTTTTTATTCTTTTACTGAACTAAGGATACCGTTGACATCACTCAGTAGGTGTTGTACGGCTTCATAGGGCATAGCAATCTCTGTGGGTCCCATTACATAGGGAGTCATTTCATATACATTATAGTAGAAAGTGATGCCCTCTGGGGTGAGGTAAAAATTCTCGGTCGGTTCCAATTCGCCGGTCGATCCGTAACCCAAATCTTCCAGTTCCTGGCGGGTGGCTACGTTGTTGTCAGCCATCAATTGATTCCACAGCAAGTCGGTCAGCGGTTCCTTGTAATCATTCACAAACAAGTCGTCCAGACGAACCGGGCTCAGTCGGCGCAGGTCCATATTGAGGAAAGTAGACAGATAGATGCCGTGTGCACCGCCCGTATATTCATTGTAGTCAATGCGGTAAACCAACAGATGTTTCTTGTACAACTGTACTTTACTTTCAATCCCTTTAAAATAGGAATACCAAGCTCCGATGCTGGCACTTTCCTCCTTGTTCTTCTCGTCTTCGAGGAGCATGGGTTCCAGATCCTTGCGATAATCACTCACATACTTTTCGGCATAGGTCTTCACCGCCTCTTCGGGTGATAACGTTAGGAATTTCTCGCCAAAGCAGGCAGAGAGGAAGAAGGTGTTCAGGCTATCTTTCAGTTTAGCGTCGGTCGATTGGGTAGCATAGGTAAAGTTGAGAGTCAGGTTGCAGGCCGGTCTAGCCGTATCTCCGAAGAGGTGGGCCGTTTCGTTTACTTGCAGGCTGTCGAACTTCAACGCACCGGTGCCCTTATTCATGATGTTATCACAAGAAAAGAAAAAGCCGCTTGTCGCAAGCAGAAGGACAAGTAGGCTGACAGTTTGTTTTTTCATATTGAGTTTTGTTTATAAAACAACATTTTATTCGAAAATCTTTAACGACAAATATAGAACTTATTAACGAACTCCACACATAAAAAAAGAAAAATTAATTCAGACGACGGTTAAAACTCTCTATCTTTGCCCCACGTATGAAGAAACTCCGTTTGATACTGCCCATTCTTTTTTCTCTACTTATTATAGTAAGTGGGGCAGGAGTTTCTATTGCCCATTATTGCTGTGCCGGATGCGCAACGGAACAAAGTTGCTGCACCACCGGTTGCGCCCACTGTCAAGACACTCAGGACGCCTCGAAACACAGCTGTCAGGATACCGGATGTACTACCGTTCATTACAAAGTAGATCTGGTGAAGTATGCCCCCGACGGAGTGTCTGTCACTCCCGGAGTTACCTTGGTTTGTGCCGAACTTCCACAACTATGCAGCTCGTTGCTGGCCTACTTTGACGAGAAGATTGTTCCCTCGTCAGCACCGCCCCTTTTTGTCAGTTCGCGGCACTACTTGGCACTCTATTCCATCCTTCTCATTTAGGAAAGAAGTCTATAAACTCTTACGAGTTTATCTCTTTGGACTATGTACCTGTGAATGCACGTAAGTGCTCATTCAGAGTGCATCCCTATTCTTCATTCTTAGGATTTAAACCAACAAACTGAAAAAATGAGAAGTAAACATATCCTTATTCTGATAGGATTTCTATCCTTTCCCTTCCTTGGCTTGCAGGCGCAAGTACGGGGAACCGTTCAAGACTCTCTGGGTGAGCCTGTGGCAGGTGCCAACCTCTTCTGGCAAGGCACCACGCAAGGCACTACCACTTCTGCCGACGGCAGCTTCACCTTGTCGAAACCGCGCAACAAACACATGTTGGTAGTCAGCTTCATAGGCTTTGAAAATGATACCGTTCATGTGGAGAAGTCCGATGAAACACTCGAACTCACCCTTCGGGAAGGAGTGGAACTGAGCGAAGTGAACGTGGTGAGCCGCAAGCTCGGTACCATGAAACTGCGCAACAGTGTGCTCAATGAAGACATGATCAGCAGTGCCGAACTGAGTCGTGCCGCCTGCTGCAACCTCGGTGAGAGTTTCACTACCAATCCGTCGGTGGATGTCACCTATTCGGATGCGGCTACGGGTGCCAAACAAATCAAACTGTTGGGGCTTTCGGGCACTTATGTACAGATGATGACGGAAAATATTCCCAATTATCGCGGCGCTGCGGCTCCCTACGGCTTGGGGTATGTACCCGGACCGTGGATGCAAAGCATACAAGTGAGCAAGGGGAGCTCGTCTGTAAAGAATGGCTACGAAGCCATTACGGGGCAAATCAATGTGGAGTTTAAGAAACCTCAGCTTCCCGAAGCCGACCGTCTGTCGGCCAACTTCTTTGCCAGCACCACCAACCGTTATGAAGCCAATGCCGATGCCACCGTGAAGCTTTCCAAACGCTGGAGTACCTCCCTTTTGGCGCATTACGAAAATGAAACCAAAGCACACGACAGCAATGACGATGGCTTTGCCGATATTCCCCGGGTGGAACAATACAACCTCTGGAACCGTTGGGCGTATATGGGTGACCGTTATGTGTTTCAGGCAGGCATCAAGGCATTGTCCGAAAGACGGAACAGTGGTCAGGTGAGCCACGGCAGTATGCATCTGGATCATCCTTACAAGATAGGCATTGAGACCGATCGTTACGAGGCCTTCACCAAAAATGCTTACATCTTCAACAAAGAGAAGAATACGAATCTGGCCTTGATTCTTTCCGGTTCTTTGCACCAACAAGATGCCACGTATGGACGCAAGCTCTATGAGGTAGATCAGCAGAATGCCTACGCTTCCTTGTTGTTCGAAACTGAATGGAGCAAGCAGCACAGTCTTTCCACGGGACTCAGTTTCAATTACGACTCCTACGATCAGCAATACCGACTGAATAATGATGCCGAACAACTGCCGGTGAAGAAGTTTGTGAAAGAAGCCGTGCCCGGTGTGTATGTGCAATACACTTACAATTGGGAAGATAAGGTGATTCTGATGGGTGGTCTTCGGGGGGATCATAGCAGCACGTACGGTTCCTTCGTCACTCCTCGTTTTCATCTGAAGTACAACCCTAACGAATACATCCACTTCCGTCTCTCTGCCGGAAAAGGATACCGCACCAATCAGGTGTTGGCAGAGAACAACTACCTGTTGGCAAGCAGTCGCCGAATAGACATCGTTGACCGTCTGAATCAGGATGAAGCGTGGAACTACGGTTTCAGTACCTCTACTTATCTTCCGGTATTTGGCAAGACTCTGAACCTGAATGCCGAGTATTTCTATACCGATTTTCGCAAGCAGGTGGTGACCGATATGGATAGTGATCCGCATGCCGTCAAGTTCTATAACCTCGACGGGCGATCCTATTCACAAGTTGTTCAGGTAGAAGCCAGCTATCCGTTCTTCACCGGTTTCACGTTGACGGCAGCCTATCGCTGGACCGATGTCAAAACGACCTACGACGGAATGCTTCGTGAGAAACCGTTGACCAGTAAATACAAAGGTTTGCTGACTGCTTCTTACCAAACCCCTCTGGGCTTGTGGCAGTTTGATGCGACTATCCAACTGAATGGAGGCGGTCGGATGCCCGATCCTTATCAATTGGAAAACGGCGACTGGTCGTGGGAGAAACGCTACGGCGGCTTCGAACAACTGAGTGCACAGGTCACCCGCTACTTCCGCCATTGGTCTATTTATGTAGGAGGCGAGAACCTCACCAACTTCAAGCAGAAGAATCCCATCATCGATGCTTCCCATCCGTGGGGCAACCACTTTGATGCAACGATGGTTTGGGGCCCGATGCATGGAGCCAAGGGATATGTAGGAATGAGGTTTAATCTTTAAAAACTAAAATCAAATGAAAACCGTTTATTCAGTAAAAACAACTCACTCAATGAAAACAACTCATTTTTTTAAAACAGCCAATTCCTCTCCCTTCATAGGGAGAGGAGGTAAGGGGCTCTGGATTGCCCTGCTTGCTTTGTTGCTAACTGCCACTCCGGTTTTGGGAAAGGATCTTCGTACCGTCGTGTTCAAAGTCGAACAGATGGAGTGCGAGAACTGCGTGAAGAAGATCAGCAACAACATTCGTTTTGAGAAAGGACTCAAGTCCTACCAAACCGATTTGAAAACCAAAACGGTGACGATCACGTATGATGCTGAGAAAACCAACATCGAAAAGTTGAAAGAAGGCTTCAGGAAGTTTCATTATGAAGCTCAGGTCGTGAAGAAAGCTCCTTAACTGTTTCTGTATTCCAGCGGACTCATTCCCATGTGTCTCTTGAAGTATTTTCCAAAGAAAGAAGGACTGGGAAAGTTCAGCGAATACGCAATTTCTTGAATGGTCATATTGGAAGATTTCAATTTGGCCTTTACATCCACCATCACTACATTGGCAATGATGTCGAGCACATTCTTCCCGGTTACTTGCTTTACGGTAGTGCTGAGGTGTTGCAGCGAAATGCCCAACCGATCTGCATAAAACTGTGCACGCTTCTCTTGAACATAATTCTCAATGACAAGCTGAATCAGTTCGCGACAAATCTCCTCTTTCCGGCTTTTGAGCTTTTTTTGTGGCAGCGATTGGGTATTGTAAAGATTATCTACTCCATAGAGCAACATGTTGAGTGTGCTTTGCGCCATCCGGGTGTCGAGTGGATACGGCCCTGTTGTGATTCGTGCCCACAAAGAAAAGTAGTCCTTAAAGTACGAAACAATGATAGGAGGGAGTGGTATCACCGGATTTCCCAGAATGGTAGAGAAAGAAGCCAGCGTGGACTGAATGACGTTCACGCCGTTCACACAATGTGAAGAGAACCCTACAAACCCTAGACACACCTTTTCCTTTTGTTCGTTAAACTGGATAATGGTGCCCGGCAGCAGAGTGATGAAATCGCCTTGCTTGATTTCTGTTTTCATCAGATTGATCGATACCGTGATGGAACCTTCCAGACAGAGTGCGAAGATACAAGCTTTCAAACGACACGATTGCTTATAGATATTCAAGACATCTTCGGTCACTTCCGTCCAGGCAATCATATCTATTGGCAAGTCAACTTGAGGAAAATTCATAGGTTCATTCATTAAGATTTTTACAAAGGTACTTTTTTTTCGGAAAAACACTATATTTGCTCTCATGAAATTAGAAATATCAGATTGGAAGAAAATATCCTATGCCGAGGCATGGACCCGGCAGACGGAATGGTTTGATGCCATTGTGCTCGCCAAACAAACCGGAGCGGAGTATGTCAATCATATTGTGCTTTGCGAACATCCCCCTGTCTACACCTTAGGACGAAGTGGAAAAGAAGGCAACATGTTGCTGAGTGACGAACAGCTTCAGAAGATCGGAGCAACGCTTTACCACATTGATCGGGGAGGAGACATCACCTATCACGGTCCGGGACAGCTCGTGAGTTATCCCATTCTCAACCTCGAAGAGTTTTCTTTGGGACTGAAGGAGTATGTGCGTCTGCTCGAAGAGGCCGTAATCCGGGTTTGTGCCTCCTACGGCATTGCGGCCGGACGTTTGGCGAAAGCTACCGGCGTATGGCTTGAAGGAGATACTCCCCGTGCCCGTAAAATTTGTGCCATGGGCGTGCGTAGCAGTCATTACGTCACCATGCACGGACTGGCGCTGAATGTCAATACAGATTTGCGCTATTTCAGTTATATTCATCCTTGCGGATTCATCGACAAGGGAGTCACTTCGCTACAAAAAGAATTGGGGCGCGAAGTGGAGATGGAAGAGGTGAAGGAACGGCTCTGCGAGGAGATTAAGACGCTGTTGGGGGAACGGTAAAGATACTCACCTTAAAGCGTTCATCCAATACTCCGGCAAACATATCCATCTCTCTTTTAGAAATGCCCAAACGTATTGCTAATTTTTGCCAGCTTTGCACAACGACAGCGACCTCTGAAACAATCGTTTCAGCAGTTTCCCGGGTGAGCATATACTTTTCGCAAGCATTAAGTAA
>CALYZE010000010.1 GCA_945607605.1 uncultured Bacteroides sp. | reverse complement strand
TCAAAGTCCGCATCCTGCACATTATCTCCATGCTTATTGTCACCTTGAGCATCCTCTTGTTGCTGCCCAGCATTCATATCAGGACCAGCTTGTGCTCCGCTCTGAGCATACATTTCAGCACTAGCAGCTTGAAAAGCTGTGTTCAACTCAGCCATAGCAGAGTCAATAGCAGTTAAATCCTCAGCCTTATGAGCATCTTTCAGTTTCTGCAAAGCAGCTTCTATTGGAGCTTTCTTGTCAGCAGGCAACTTATCACCTAATTCTGTCAGTTGATTCTCTGTAGTGAAAATCATTGAGTCAGCTTGGTTCATTTTGTCTACTTTCTCACGTTCCTTCTTATCTGATTCAGCATTAGATTCTGCTTCAGCTTTCATCTTTTCAATCTCTTCCTTGCTCAAACCGCTGGAAGCTTCAATGCGAATAACCTGTTCCTTACCGGTAGCTTTATCCTTAGCAGATACTTTCAAGATACCGTTAGCATCAATATCAAAGGTTACTTCAATCTGAGGAACACCACGACGTGCCGGGGCAATACCTGTCAAGTTAAACTGACCGATTGATTTATTCTGAGTGGCCATTGGGCGTTCACCCTGCAACACATGGATAGTTACTTCTGTTTGATTGTCAGCAGCAGTAGAGAATGTTTCACTCTTCTTGCATGGAATCGTAGTGTTGGAGTCAATCAACTTAGTCATCACACCACCCATCGTTTCAATACCCATAGACAGCGGAGTAACATCCAGCAACACAACACCCTTGATCTCATCTGTTAAAACAGCACCCTGAACAGCAGCACCTACAGCTACTACCTCATCCGGATTAACTCCCTTGGAAGGTACTTTACCGAAGAAATCTTCTACCAATTTCTGGATGGCGGGAATACGAGAAGAACCACCTACCAAAATCACCTCATCAATATCAGAGTTGCCTAAACCAGCATCGCTCATCGCTTTCTTACAAGGCTCAAGACAAGCTTGAATCAAACTGTGAGATAAAGCCTCAAACTTAGCACGAGACAACGTTTTAACCAAGTGCTTGGGTACACCACCCACCGGCATAATGTACGGTAAGTTGATTTCAGTGCTGGTAGAAGAAGACAATTCGATTTTAGCTTTCTCAGCAGCCTCTTTCAGACGTTGAACAGCCATTGGATCCTGAGTCAAATCAGCACCTTCTTCGCTCTTGAACTCCTGAACCAACCAGTCGATTATAACTTGGTCAAAGTCATCACCACCCAAGTGAGTATCACCGTTGGTTGACAATACTTCGAACACACCGCCACCAAATTCGAGAATAGAAATATCGAAAGTACCACCACCAAGGTCGAACACAGCAACTTTCATATCTTTATGTGCCTTGTCGATACCATACGCAAGAGCTGCAGCAGTTGGCTCATTAACAATACGTTTTACTTCAAGACCAGCAATCTGACCAGCCTCTTTGGTTGCCTGACGTTGAGAGTCAGAGAAATAAGCCGGAACAGTGATCACGGCTTCCGTGACCTCTTGTCCCAAATAATCTTCGGCAGTTTTTTTCATTTTCTGCAAAATCATTGCAGATATTTCCTGTGGAGTATAAAGACGTCCGTCAATATCTACACGCGGAGTATTGTTGTCACCCTTTACTACCTTGTAAGGTACACGAGCAGTTTCTTTTTGCACTTGTTCCCAATTCTCACCCATGAAACGTTTGATGGAAAATACTGTTCTTACTGGATTTGTAATAGCTTGACGTTTAGCAGGATCACCTACTTTACGTTCGCCGCCATCAACAAATGCCACTACAGAAGGAGTAGTGCGTTTACCTTCACTATTTGCAATTACTACAGGTTCGTTTCCTTCGAATACGGAAACGCAAGAGTTTGTAGTTCCTAAGTCAATACCAATAATTTTTCCCATGATTGTTATTATTTTATTTGTTATTATTCTATTTCATCGTCCATCCCACCGACAGACGCCAATAAAAAAACAAACCTTGTGCCAAATAGCAAAGAGCAGTGATCGTTCCCAAATAATGACAGTTTAGCTGACAGTTTGGCAGAAACAGATGATTGTTATCAGAAACATGTGGCAAAAAGCTTTTCGCTTAACAGACTCATCCGTTCCTGACTGCCATCCCCTATCTGTTCTTTCATTTTTCCCAAAGTCTACTGGATAAAAGCTACTTCCCTACCGAAGAATAATTTCCTTTCTCCCTATCATTTCTTAAAACAAAGGTTTGATTCTTACAAACAGAACCTTCATTTTTAGAAATAAAGTTATATTCTAAATCCTTGCTTGTATAGCAGGCAGCTTTGCCATGCAGAGTAAACAAGAAAAAAGCCTATAAAAGAAAAAATCCAGTTGCAAAGCTAGCTTTACAACTGGATTCATTAAGATTCTATTTGTCGAATAAGCTGTAACGCTTATTTAGAACGAGCCATATCGTTATTATTTCTTCACTAATACTATTACCAGATTTGTATCTGCATCATACAATCCGATGCCGCCATCTGCCAATTTTCCAAAAGTCCGAACTGAATTCAAAGCTTTCAACACACGTCCTTCTACTTCCATATCAGGACATGCCATCATCGTACTGATCATTTGTGGGAAGGAAATGGCTATTGGATTTTCATCTTCTGTATTGAAAGTGCCATTAATCATATTGCAGCCTGCTGTACCATGCATTTTTTTATCAGCAACCCTAAATTCAAAGAACGGCTCTTTTTCCATTCCTTCTGGAATCGCTTCTCCGGCAGCTTCTTTAATCATCCACTTACCTTCCAAGTCGGTTAATTTGGTTGTAGCTTCTTTCTTTTGCAGAACGAGAATAGGACGGTTGGAAGAGTTACACAAAGCCATATTCTCCTTTCCCAGTTTTTTATATTTCTTCACTTGGGTCAAAGCTGACAATACATTTTGCTCTACGGTCATATCCGGACATGCCATACGTGTACCGCCCATAGTACCAAGATTAATGGTTCCCGGCTTTGCATTCACATCAAATGAACCCATCATGCGATTACATCCACTGTTTCCATAAACCCTACCATTCTCCGTATCAAAGCCGATAAAAGGAAAATTTTGGTTCGGAGCAGGAACCACGGCCGTTCCATTTATCTCAATAATATTCCACTCACCGCCAATAGAAGAAAGCGTGGCAACACTCTTAGTTGAACCACAAGATGACAAGCCAATCAATGCACTTGCCATACAAAGAGAAACAAACATTTTTTTCATTGTTCTTTATTGTTTAAGTTATTTTTCGGGACAAATATAAATAAAAGAACCTAAATGTCAAGAATTTGTTTGAAAATAGAAACACTTTCTACAAAGTATTTAGCAGGATTTTAATGTTTATCTAAGAATTAACTCTTATATTTGCTCTTCGTATTTTTATAAACCTATATATAATAACGTAAATAGAAGAAATGGGTAAAGTTCTTATTATCGGTGCAGGCGGTGTAGGTACCGTTGTTGCGCACAAAGTGGCTCAAAATCCTGATACTTTCACTGAAATCATGATTGCCAGCCGCACAAAATCTAAATGTGACGCCGTTGTAAAAGCGATTGGTAACCCTAACATTAAAACTGCCCAAGTAAATGCAGACAGTGTGGATGAACTGGTGGCACTTTTCAATGATTTCAAGCCTGAAATTGTCATAAACGTAGCTCTGCCCTATCAAGACCTCACCATAATGGAGGCGTGTTTAAAATCGGGTGTGAACTATCTAGATACAGCTAACTATGAGCCGAAAGATGTTGCTCATTTTGAATACAGCTGGCAATGGGCTTACAAAAAGCGTTTCGAGGATGCCGGCTTAACGGCTATCTTAGGCTGTGGTTTCGACCCGGGAGTCAGTGGTATTTATACTGCTTACGCAGCCAAGCATTATTTTGATGAGATACACTATCTGGATATCGTAGATTGTAATGCTGGTAATCACCACAAAGCATTTGCCACAAATTTCAATCCTGAAATCAATATCCGCGAAATCACTCAGAACGGACGTTATTACGAGAACGGACAATGGGTTACTACCCAACCGCTCGAAATTCATAAAGACCTGACCTATCCCAATATTGGTCCACGTGATTCTTACCTGCTTTATCACGAAGAACTGGAATCTTTGGTGAAAAACTTTCCCACCATCAAACGGGCACGCTTTTGGATGACATTTGGACAGGAGTATCTGACTCACCTACGTGTCATTCAGAATATCGGAATGGCGCGCATTGATGAAGTAGACTACAACGGAATGAAAATTGTACCGTTACAGTTCCTGAAAGCTGTTCTTCCCAATCCGCAGGATCTTGGAGAAAACTACGAAGGAGAAACGTCGATTGGCTGCCGCATTCGTGGATTAAAAGATGGAAAGGAGCGTACTTACTATGTATATAATAACTGTAGCCATCAGGAAGCCTACAAAGAAACTGGCATGCAGGGAGTAAGTTATACTACCGGTGTTCCTGCCATGATTGGCGCCATGATGTTCCTTAAAGGACTCTGGAAGAAACCGGGTGTATGGAATGTAGAAGAGTTTAATCCTGATCCTTTCATGGAGCAATTGAACAAGCAAGGTCTGCCTTGGCATGAAAAGTTCGATGGAGATCTGGAGTTATAAACAAAACTAAATCAATTAATATCATGATTGTTGGAGACAAAGCACCCGAAGTATTGGGTATCAATGAGAAAGGTGAAGAAATACGCCTGAACAACTATAAAGGAAAGAAAATAGTGTTGTATTTCTATCCTAAAGATATGACTTCTGGTTGTACAACACAAGCGTGCAATCTGCGCGACAACTATACTGAATTGCGCAAAGCCGGATATGAAGTAATCGGTGTAAGCGTGGATGATGAAAAGTCGCACCAAAAATTTATCGAGAAAAATAATTTGCCCTTTCCCTTGATTGCAGATACAGACAAAAAACTAGTAGAGCAGTTTGGCGTGTGGGGCGAAAAAAGTATGTACGGACGTAAATACATGGGAACCTTCCGCACCACCTTTATTATCAATGAAGAAGGGGTGATTGAGCGCATTATTGCACCCAAGGAAGTGAAAACCAAAGATCACGCTGCACAAATTCTTTAATTTACAATAGAATGATTGATAATTTATGATTGAAGCTATTTTCTATTATAAACTGTTAGATCTCAAAAAGTAAATTATAGATAATATCCTAAAGTAAGAAATACTTAAATCGTAAATAAAAAGATGGCAAAAAAAGACGAACTGAATTTTGAAAATGGAACGAACATGGCATCCAGTGAAAAACTGAAAGCATTGCAAGCTGCCATGGATAAAATAGAAAAGAGTTTTGGCAAGGGCTCTATCATGAAGATGGGTGACGAGAGCGTTGAGCAAATTGACGTAATCCCTAGCGGTTCTATCGGACTAAATGTAGCATTGGGTGTAGGTGGATATCCGCGCGGTCGTATTATCGAAATCTATGGGCCAGAGTCTTCCGGTAAGACTACTTTGGCAATCCATGCCATTGCCGAAGCACAAAAGGCAGGTGGTATTGCTGCATTCATCGATGCTGAGCATGCTTTCGACCGTTTCTATGCTTCCAAACTTGGTGTAGATGTAGACAACCTATTGATTTCACAACCTGACAATGGTGAACAGGCTTTGGAAATTGCAGAGCAGTTGATTCGTTCTTCTGCTATTGACATCATCGTAGTGGACTCTGTAGCTGCTCTGACACCGAAAGCTGAAATTGAAGGCGACATGGGTGATAATAAGGTAGGGCTACAGGCTCGTCTTATGTCACAGGCTTTGCGTAAACTGACATCTGCCGTAAGCAAGACTCGCACTACTTGCATCTTCATCAACCAATTGCGTGAAAAGATTGGTGTCATGTTCGGCAATCCGGAAACAACGACTGGTGGTAATGCACTGAAGTTCTACGCTACCGTACGTCTTGACATTCGTGGAAGTCAGGCTATCAAGAATGGTGATGAAGTAATTGGCAAGCAGACTAAAGTAAAAGTGGTGAAGAACAAAGTGGCACCTCCTTTCCGCAGAGCTGAATTTGACATTATGTTTGGTCAAGGCATCTCTCGTGCTGGCGAAATCATTGATTTAGGCGCAGACTTAGGAATCGTCAAAAAAAGCGGTTCTTGGTTCAGCTACAACGATACCAAAATAGCCCAAGGTCGTGATGCCGCCAAACAAGTAATTCTTGATAATCCGGAATTGGCGGAAGAACTGGAAGGACTAATTTTTGAAGCATTAAACAAGAAAGACTAATAAACAGTCGAAGTCTATAAAAAGGAAAAGAGAGAGGCCGTTGCTTCTCTCTTTTTATATTTTCACAAAATGGTGGATAGTATCCGTTCTACTATCCAAGTTTTATAACATCAGAAGCCATAAATATAGACCAATGTACTCAAACTGATGATAATCCATAACAATACACCTTGAACCAAGGGCCTGACACCCACGGCCTTCAACACGTCACGCGACAAAGAGGCACCAATGAAAAATAAGGTAATAGTCAGTGTCTTGCGTGCGAAATCATTGATGCCTGCGCCAATCTGCGTACCAATTTCCGTAGACCCCAATACATACGTATTTAAAATCATAGCCAAAACAAAGAAGAAGATAAACCAGGGAATACTAATCTTCTGTCCCTTGCTCTTGAAGAGAAACGAAGTGATAAATGCCAAAGGAATAATCCACAATGCACGAGTTAGCTTAATGGTAGTAGCTACTTTCAGTGCTTCCTCTCCATATGCAGCACCCGCACCTACCACAGAACTGGTGTCATGAATGGCAATAGCCGCCCACGTTCCAAACTCGTGCTGACTCATATTCAAGGCGTGTCCAATCAGTGGAAATACAAATAGCGCAATGGCATTCAATATAAAAATGGTACCTAATGCCACTGACATCTCACTATCTTTAGCCTTCAACACCGGCCCCACGGCTGCAATGGCACTACCCCCGCAAATTGCTGTACCGGAGCTAATAAGATAAGATGTATCGCGATCTACCTTTAGAAATTTACGGCCAATCACCCAACCAATCAGTAGCGTACCTACAACAGAAATAATAGTAAATTCCATACCTTCCTTTCCAGATGCTAAAGAGGCTTGCAAATTCATTCCAAATCCTAAACCGACCACTGAATATTGCAACAGATATTTGGAAACCTTTTTGTTGAATTTAGGATGTGCTTGTCCGCACAGTAAGGCAAAGACCAGACCTAAGAATAAGGCTATTGGTGGAGTAACCCATGCAGAATAGGCGTGCATACCGGGAACATAATCCAAAAATAAAAAGAAGGATAAGATAATGAGGAGGGAAACATAAATCATCTTTCTATGATTCTGAAGGGAAGATGTATTCAGAACTTTCGCCAATATTTGATTTGAAGCCATACTTTTTGTTTTTTACTGTATTATTAAGTTTGTTCCTTTTTCAGGTACAAAGTTAAGCCTCTTTTTTCAAACCCGCCAATCGTTTTTACTTATAAGCTATAACGTATGATTATAATGCATAGCAAATTGCATAAAGACCTGCGCCAGACCACTCTCCTGCCCTTGTGGTAATGCAAAATTGAATTCACGTTGCATAGGCATCTCTTTTATTTCAATCACACGTAGCTGTCCGGAGTAGAGCTCACGCTTGATGGAGCGTACAGAAACAATGCCCAGACAATCAGTATGCTCCAGAAAAAGTTTGATGCTTTCCGTACTACCCAGATACATCAAAACTTTCAGGGATGATAACTTTATATTATGCCGCTGTAAAGCTCTCTCGAAAACATCCAAGGTTCCGGAACCTCTTTCACGAAGCACCAACGGTAAATTCAACAGTTCTTCAGGGGTGATTTCTTCCCCTACCACCAACTTCGAATTGGTACGAATTACAGCCACCAGTTCATCTGCCAGGAAAGTAGTGTATTTAAGATTCGGCAGCCGAAATATGCCCTCCACTAATCCCAAGTCTATGCGATGTTCTTGTAATGCCACTTCAATCTCGCGGGAATTACCATTCATCAACGACATATTGACTTGGGGAAATTTTCCGATGAAGCTACCCAACATAGCAGGAAGCACATATTGAGCAATAGTTGTACTGGCACCTAATTTCAGTTCACCTATATATTCATTGTGCAACAGATGCATTTCGTACTCCAATCGCTTATAATCTTCTAAGATTCGTTCACAATGTTCCAATAGTAGTTTTCCCGATTCTGTTAAGCTAATTTTACTTCCTTGTCGATCAAACAAACGTGTTTGATAGGCCGTTTCCAGCTCTTGTATATGCTTAGTAATAGCTGGTTGACTGATAAATAATTCTTGCGAAGCTTTTGTAAAACTCAAATTATTCGCTACTGATTGAAACGCTTTTAGACGGAAATCACCCATGGTTTTATCTTAATTCGTATGATTTAATACCCAAAGCTTGCAATAAAGAATAAGTAATGAAGTCAC
This sequence comes from uncultured Bacteroides sp., assembly GCA_945607605.1. GTDB lineage: Bacteria > Bacteroidota > Bacteroidia > Bacteroidales > Bacteroidaceae > Bacteroides. The sequence goes on along the minus strand of CALYZE010000010.1, from coordinate 42,702 downwards.
AACGAGAAGGAACCATTGATGATGGTTTTTCCATGACAAAGTACATCGCTTTGTCACACTCTTCTTTGCTTTTATCTTTAAAGAATTCGCGTAAGCCATCTTCTACCCGATCTCCATACAACGAGTGAAGAGGCACCAACATTAGATGTTTCACGTCGACAGAGTCTAACACAAGATTCATCAAATCAAGATACATATTCTCGCAAGAAGTCATTCCAGCAGGATTTATACAAGCGAATGCAAATTCTCCTAAAGAGGTACGACACGCCATACCATTCAAACTAGTCAACTCAGAAGGTTCACAACATCTCAATTCGTTAACACCTTCATCATGCAACAGCAATACTTGTATCTCATTTTTATCCCCTCTCAACCCAGCATCCAAAGATAAATAGCTGAGCCATGCAGGCAAATCTATATTCGGCAGTTGGCGTCCCAATTTTGCACCCAAAAATTTCTGAGCATCACAGACTACCTCATTCAAAAACGCCACATCTATCAAAATTACATTTTCCGAGAATTTCGTTTTTTCTTCCATTCTATTTAGAAGTTTACTCAAATTTATTAATAAGGTGTAAAGATAAGAAAAGTTTTATTGCTTCTAAAGCTCCTCCTCTTTAATGTAGATCATTCATGAAACATCTGATCAACAGTTTTTCTCTTCCTGGCATACTGGATAGTTGTCCTTGATTCCAAATTCCCCAATCAAGAAAAACACCTTAATTGGCAGATAATCAGACATTTTGACATTATATATTTTATATAAACTGCAAAAATGTCCGAAATAGACCCTTGGCAAATCTTTTGCCTTTTGCCAAATGTTATAAAACTGATAAAAATAGAAAGGAGAAAAACATATGAACTTTAACAATTTTACTATTAAAGCGCAAGAGGCAGTGCAGGAGGCTGTAAACCTGGTACAAAACCGAGGACAACAGGCTATTGAACCGGTACATCTGCTTCAAAGCGTAATGAAAGTTGGCGAAAATGTGACCAACTTTATCTTTCAAAAGTTGTCACTGAATAGACAACAAATTGCTCTCGTCGTTGATAAACAAATTGATTCCTTGCCGAAAGTTTCAGGTGGAGAGGCTTATCTCAGCCGAGAAGCCAATGAGGTACTGCAGAAAGCAACACAGTACTCCAAAGAGATGAATGATGAATTTGTTTCACTGGAACCGATATTGTTGGGACTACTGAATGTGAAAAGTACCGCTGCCAACATCTTGAAAGATGCAGGAATGACGGACAAAGAACTGCGTAGCGCCATCACAGAATTGCGAAAAGGTGAAAAAGTAACGTCACAATCCAGCGAGGAAACCTATCAGGCATTGGAAAAATATGCTATCAATCTGAACGAAGCAGCCCGAAGCGGAAAATTGGATCCAGTAATTGGTCGTGATGAAGAAATCAGACGCGTACTACAAATCTTGAGTCGACGCACCAAAAACAATCCGATATTAATAGGTGAGCCGGGTACGGGTAAGACCGCTATCGTAGAAGGTCTGGCACATCGTATTCTCCGTGGCGATGTTCCCGAAAACCTAAAAAACAAACAAGTTTATTCTTTGGATATGGGGGCACTGATTGCTGGTGCCAAATATAAGGGTGAGTTCGAAGAGCGTCTGAAAGCAGTTATCAACGAGGTGAAGAAATCAGAGGGAGACCTCATCTTATTTATCGATGAAATTCACACACTGATAGGTGCCGGTAAAGGGGAAGGTGCCATGGATGCCGCCAACATCTTAAAGCCAGCTTTGGCACGTGGCGAACTAAGAAGTATAGGGGCCACTACGTTGGATGAATATCAAAAATATTTCGAAAAGGACAAAGCATTGGAACGTCGTTTTCAAATCGTTATGGTAAATGAACCGGATACACTGAGTACCATTTCTATCTTGCGTGGTTTAAAGGAACGTTACGAAAACCATCATCACGTCCGGATTAAAGATGATGCTATCATTGCTGCCGTAGAACTTAGCAACCGCTACATCACCGAACGTTTTCTACCGGATAAAGCTATCGATCTTATGGATGAAGCGGCTGCCAAACTTCGTATGGAAGTTGATTCCGTACCAGAAGAGTTGGATGAAATATCGCGCAAAATCAAACAGTTGGAGATCGAGCGCGAAGCCATCAAGCGTGAAAACGATCAATTCAAGCTGGAACAAATCGGTAAAGAACTTGCCGAACTAAAAGAACAAGAAAGTTCTTACAAAGCTAAATGGCAAAGTGAGAAAACCTTGGTCAACAAAATTCAGCAAAATAAAGTCGAAATCGAAAACCTAAAGTTTGAAGCTGACAAAGCTGAACGTGAGGGAGACTACGGCAAAGTTGCCGAAATTCGCTACGGAAAACTGCAAGCTTTAAACGACGAAATCGAAGAAACAAAGCAAAGATTGCATGAGATGCAAGGCGACAAGGCAATGATTAAAGAGGAAGTCGATGCTGAAGATATTGCAGATGTAGTATCCCGTTGGACGGGTATACCGGTCAGCAAAATGCTTCAAAGTGAAAAAGACAAGTTGCTACATCTGGAGGATGAGTTGCACCTGCGTGTAATCGGTCAGAATGAAGCTATTGAAGCAGTCAGTGATGCTGTACGCCGTAGCCGTGCCGGATTGCAAGACCCGAAGCGTCCTATCGGTTCATTCCTCTTTTTGGGAACTACCGGTGTAGGAAAAACTGAATTGGCAAAGGCCTTGGCTGAATTCCTCTTTGATGATGAGACCATGATGACTCGTATAGATATGAGTGAATATCAAGAAAAGCACAGTGTTTCTCGTTTGGTCGGAGCACCTCCGGGATATGTAGGCTACGATGAAGGCGGTCAGTTGACGGAGGCCGTACGACGCAAACCTTATTCTGTCATCTTGTTCGATGAAATAGAGAAAGCGCATCCGGATGTTTTCAACATTCTGTTGCAGGTACTTGATGATGGGCGTCTGACAGATAACAAAGGGCGTACGGTAAACTTCAAGAATACCATCATCATCATGACTTCCAATATGGGTAGCGGCTATATCCAAAGCCAAATGGAAAAACTGAGCCATTCTAATAAGGACGTCGTAGTAGCGGAAACCAAAAAAGAAGTGATGAATATGCTGAAAAAGAATATTCGGCCGGAATTCCTAAATCGCATCGATGAAACAATTATGTTCTTACCGCTGACGGAAAAGGAAATCAAGCAGATTGTAGTTCTTCAAATTAAGAGCCTACAAAAGATGCTTTCAGCCAATGGTGTGAACCTTCTATTGACCGATACGGCTATCGAATTTCTTGCTAATACAGGCTATGAACCCGAGTTTGGAGCTCGTCCGGTAAAACGTGCAATTCAACACTATTTACTGAATGATTTGTCCAAGAAGTTGTTAGCACAAGAAATAGATCGTAGCCAATCGATCATTGTGGATGCAAACAGCTCCAATTACGGATTGACATTCAAGAACTAACCCTTATTCAATAAAAAAGCCGCTTTGATACGCATTGTTTCAAAGCGGCTTTCGTATATTTAGAACACTGACTATAGGTCCAGACAGTTTACCCGGCTAAGACAGATGTCATTTTATTCTGCATTTTCTTCTTTTGATTCTTCAGCAGGAGCTTCTTCAAAATTAGTCATGTCATTCTTCACAAGCAAATTATACCAAGAAATCAGTTTCTTAATATCAGACAAGTGCACACGGTCACGATCAAAAGTAGGCAACACTGCTTCCAGGTATGAATAGAGTTCATCAGTAGTCGCTTTCTTCAGATCCATTGCAACAACAGCTCCATTTTCTTTTGTCTTCATAGCGAGCAACACAGTTTGTAGAGGAATATCTTCCGTATCTGTGTACATGGCAATATCACCTAAAGAAATAATTTTTTCATTACCGTAAGCAGGAAAACGTTTTTTGTCAACAAGTGACTCAACAATCAACATATTCTTTCCCTGAGAAACGAGTTTATATAATCCTGGTTTACCGGAAATAGATAAAATAGCCTTCAACATAGTATATTCTGTTTTGATTATTAGTAGATGTTTTTTCGGTGTGCAAAGATAGTGCAAGCCAAAGACAATACAAAATAAGCCCGCTTATTTTTATTGAGAAGGCAATGCTTATTTTATAGAAAGGTAGCCTCTTTTGAAGACAGCAGATTGATTAACTCTAAAACTTGTGGGATTAACGGGGTTTCACCATCATTTACAATAACAAAATCGGCTTGTTTCCGTTTTTCCTCATCACTCATTTGGCTGCGGATACGCCTTTCTATCCATTCCCGCGAAGTAGAATCTCGTTTGACAGCACGCTCAATTCTCACCTCTTCCGGTGCATAAATCATGACAATAACATCCACCTCTCCGGCAAATCCCGCTTCAATTAGTATTGCCGATTCAATCGCTACTATCGGAACTTCAACATGAGATTGTACCCAGCGAATGAAATCTATTTTCACACGTGGATGAACAATATCGTTCACTTGTTTGGCATGTTCAGGATTTGTAAAAATATAGGATGCTAACAACGATTTATTCAATACACCATCTACATAAACACCTTCGCCAAGCAATGCAATCAACTCTTCACGAATTGAAAGATTCGTAACCATCAGTTCTTTGGTTTCCGTATCCGAAATATAGACTGGAACTCCCATGGATTCCAACAATCTGGACACAAGGCTTTTGCCACTACCAATTCCTCCGGTTATACCTAATTTAATGGCCATAGTTTGAGGCAACTTGCTCTATCAGGAAATCAACTTGTTCCGGATTGAAGCGTACATGACTTACGCCTTTCGGCATATTTTTCAGTTTCACAGTGTATTTATCAGATCCTAAGTGTAACAATTCCTCATAGGAAACGAGGATGTGGAAATCGTCTGCATCAATTTGGCGAAAACGGCTTAATCCAATTTGGAAAGTGACCTGTACCTTCGAAGGAAATGCACGCAAGATCTTGTCGGCCGGAAAATTCACTCCTCTTAATGGCACTTCTACTGTTTTCTCCGTATAGATATCCACCGGAAGCATCATTTCAATAGAAGCAGGAACAAACTTTACTCCTTTTTGATTAGTCAAGAGCACTTGCTGTTTCAAGGTATCAGAGATTTCCTCTAATTTAACACGCTGAGTATATGCAGCAGTTATCGTATCTAATACATTTGCCGAAGCATATACCAGAACTGAATCAGGACTAAAGATCGTATCAGAAAGATAATACTCCCGACCAGCGCTTACCGAACCTTGAAGTTTGACAGGCACTCGTTTAGACGCTCCCGTAGAATAATAATATTCCAATGTATCGGGATTCATCGAAAGCAGTCGAGTGGAGACATTCAGCTGACTTAAGATTTTTTTCTCAAACTGTGAAGCAAAAACTCTTACATGGTGATTATTTGTTCCCTTATTATCTGAGTAATCCAGCGTAACCGGATAAAAGCTTTTCCCCAACATGTAATTAAGAAGAACGGTTCCTTTATCTTTAACTTTGATTCGGAGTTCTGATGCAGGTTCAGAAGTGATCACTATATTATTAGGCACTCCTTTCAATTTAACAGGAATAGAAAATTCGGCTTCATAATCATTGTTTAGAGTCTGCAACAACCAGAAACCGCTGGCTATAAAGAAGAAAAATAAAAAAACGAAGAACTCTCTGCTCTTATCACTGAGCAGAAAGTCCCTCATCTGTTTGATAATTTTTAAATATATCCTTTGTATGTTCCTACGTTCAAACATAGGTTCAATGTTCCATTATTATTTAGAAGCCTGACTACTGTTAGCGTCAGCAGCTGCAGCAAAAACAGAATTCTTATCGATACAAATCTTAACGTTAGAAGCAATTTCAAGAATAATATCATTGTCATTGATTTCCTTGATAACCCCATGAATACCACCGGCAGTAATCACTTTCTGGTTTACCTGCAATGATTTACGGAAATTTGCAATCTCCTTCTGTTTCTTATTCTGCGGACGGATCATAAAGAAATACATGATAACAAACATGGCTATCAACATAATCCACATTAAGCTACCACCTCCAGCAGGACCTGCAGCGGGAGCTTGCAGGAAAAATACAGTCATTAAGTTCATAAAATACTCAGTTTAAGTTTTTAATATTCAACAAAGGTATCAGTTTTTCATTAACTTACCCTCTTTTTTCAATTGATTAACTATTCCATCCAAAGTACCATTTACGAAGCCGCCACTTTTAGCTGTACTATATACTTTTGCAATATCCACGTATTCATTTAACGAAACACTAACCGGAATATTCGGAAAGCTCAAAATTTCAGCCAAGGCAGATTGCATAATCACAACATCCATAAAAGCGACACGATCTAAATCCCAGTTACGCGTATTTTCACTAATAAGATGACGGTAGTAATCACAGTTTAAGATGGTACGACGGAATAGACGACGAGCGAAATCTTGATCTTCATCATCTTTAAATTCAGGTAGCAATTCCTGATTAGCACCTTTCTTCTCTTCAAACCGCTTAATAGTTTTCAATACAAATGTATCGACAATTTCCTTGTCATCATTCCAATAAAGGCTTTGATCTTCAAGCAAAGTATCCAAGGCATCATTATTGAAAATAAACATTTTATAGATCTTTCTCCACAATTCACGGTCACCCTCATAAGAATGTTCCGAAGAAGCCATGTATTCCTTATATAAATCAGAAAGCACAATCTTTTCGTATAAGCTTTTGACGAAATCTTCATCATTCGCCCAAGAACGCTTTTGATTGGTGCTGAATGCCAGCAACTGTTTATTCACCTCCAATTGGGAAATAAACTTGTTTTCTACAAATCTCATGTTGGGATACAACTCCTCAGCTGTAGGAGCTAACTTGGCTTTTGCCGCATCAATGCGCTTTTGTGCGTAGTTCGTCAGTGCTATCATCAGCATCAGCAAGTAGTTGTAGAGATCATAAGCCTTAGAGAGGCTAAAGAATAATTCTTTCTCCGCTGAGTCTAAATTTTTACTGCCGTTCTGATAATAAGCATATACAATCTGTATAATCTTAAGACGAATAAGAACTCTGTTAATCATAATTCAAAAGTAAATACTGTTGTTTTAACGAGCTGCAAAAGTAGGTATTTTTAGTGAGTTTACATAAATAAATCACATTTTTTAATGCAGTTATTGATTATCCCTGCTTTTTCTTTTGACAGTTTAAAAAAAATCGTCAATTTTGAACCCGATAACATCAAAATTGAGACCTATTATAATATGGAAGACTTAAAGAAGAAAGCCGGAACGGATGTGAACGACAAAGAAATTGTATTTTCCCAATCCATCAAAGCAGGAAAACGCATCTACTATTTAGACGTCAAAAAAAACCGGAAAGACGAAATGTTTCTCGCTATTACAGAAAGTAAAAAAATAGTGATGGGTGAAGGAGACAACTCACAAGTAAGCTTTGAGAAGCATAAGATCTTCTTATACAAAGAAGATTTTGAGAAATTCATGAATGGTCTACAGGAAGCAGTCCAATTCATTCAGGAGCAGCAAGGTTCTCATTCTAGATACATGGAGGCTACCGAAACAACTGAAATGGAAACATCCCAAACTGAGTTACAAGAAGATAAGAGCTCTCCTTTGGATGGAGAAATCAAGATAGACATTGAATTTTAAGTTATAAACTTTTGAAAATTCAAAAAGAAACTGTATTTTTGCACCGCTTTTTTGCAACATCGTGTGGCAAGCCACATCGTGTGATGGTGAATTAAGCAAAATAAATACTTAATTTAGAGTAACACAAAAAATTAGAAAATGAAATCAATTGAAGTAAAAGGTACTGCAAGAACAGTTGCAGAACGTTCTTCGGAACAAGCTAGAGCTTTAAAAGCTATTCGTAATAACAATGGTGTACCATGTGTACTTTATGGGGGTGGTGAAAATATTCTTTTCACTGTACCTGCAGAAAACCTACGCAACTTGGTTTACACTCCGCACATCTACGCAGTTGACCTGCTTATCGATGGCAAAAAGATCAATGCAATCTTGAAAGATATCCAATTCCACCCGGTAAAAGATACGATCCTGCATGTTGACTTCTACCAAATCGATGAAACTAAACCTATCGTTATGGAAGTTCCTGTACAGTTGGAAGGTCTTGCAGAAGGTGTGAAAGCCGGTGGTAAACTGACTTTGCAGATGCGTAAACTGAAAGTGAAAGCTTTGTACAACTTGATACCTGAAAAATTGGTAGTGAACGTTGCTCACCTTGGTTTAGGTAAGACCGTTAAAGTTGGTGAATTAAGCTACGAAAATTTGGAACTGTTGAGTTCTAAAGATGCCGTTGTATGTGCAGTTAAATTGACTCGTGCTGCAAGAGGTGCTGCTGCTGCCGCAGGCAACTAATCAGCCTTTCTTTAGAAAGAAATATTTCGGAACGCGGATTAACGCAGATACGCAGATTAAAAAACAATCCGCGGACAACTGTGTTAATCCGCGTTCCTTTGTATATTATTATAATGTTTGGTATCTATCAGCCAAGCATTCACTACTAATCATTTATCATTGACAATGAAATACTTAATTGTAGGATTAGGTAATATCGGTCCTGAATATCACGATACTCGCCATAACATAGGATTTATGGTAGTCGACGCTTTAGCCAAAGCAGCCGGTGCCACTTTTACTGACGGCCGTTATGGTTTTACTACCACCTTCTCTGTAAAAGGTCGCCAGTTGTTATTGTTAAAGCCATCTACCTATATGAATCTTAGCGGTAATGCAGTACGTTATTGGATGCAAAAAGAAAACATTCCACTGGAAAACGTATTGATAGTAGTAGACGATCTCGCTCTTCCATTCGGAACTCTACGTCTGAAAGGCAAAGGAAGCGATGCCGGTCATAATGGCTTAAAACATATAGCGACTACATTGGGTACGCAAAATTATGCACGTCTACGTTTTGGCATCGGCAATGAATTTCCTCGTGGCGGTCAGATTGATTTTGTATTGGGACATTTCACTGATGAAGATTGGAAGATAATGGATGAAAAATTGGAGAATGCCGGAGCTATTGTGAAAAGTTTCTGTCTGGCAGGAATCGACATAACCATGAATCAGTTTAATAAAAAATAGTATGAGCGAAGCTAGAATTGACAAATGGATGTGGGCTGTACGCATTTTCAAAACACGCACCATTGCAGCTGAAGCTTGCAAGAAAGGACGCATCAGTATCAACGGAGCCTTAGCCAAAGCTGCCCGCATGATAAAACCAGGAGATGTAATTCAAGTTCGCAAACCTCCTATCATCTATTCTTTCAAGGTATTGCAGCCTATTGAAAAACGTGTCGGTGCAAAACTCGTATCTGAGGTGATGGAAAATGTTACGACTCCTGATCAATACGAACTACTAGAAATGAGTCGTGCCAGCGGTTTTATAAATCGTGCCAAAGGAACAGGACGACCCACGAAAAAAGATCGCCGCAGCTTAGAGGATTTTACTGCGCCGGAATTTATGGACGACTTTGATTTTGAATTTGACTTCGAAGAAAAATAAAAAAGGTTATTATGAGCAAGAAAAAGATTAAATGGGGATTCATCGGTTGCGGAGAGGTGACCAAATACAAGAGCGGACCTGCCTTTCAAAAAATAGAAGATTCCGAAGTTGTAGCAGTCATGAGTCGGAATGGCGAGAAAGCTAAAACTTATGCTAAAGAAAGAGGCATACCTAAATGGTATGATGATGCTCAGGAACTCATTGACGATGAAGAAGTAAACGCTGTATATATCGCTACCCCTCCTTCTTCTCATGCCACCTATGCCATCATGTCTATGAAGGCAGGGAAACCGGTTTACATTGAAAAACCAATGGCGGTTACGTATGCAGAATGTTGCCGTATTAACCGGATTTCCAAGGAAACAGGCGTTCCTTGTTTTGTCGCGTATTACCGTCGTTACCTCCCCTATTTCCAAAAAGTAAAATCATTGATTAATGATGGAACCATTGGTAACGTGATCAATATTCAGATACGTTTTGCCCAACCTCCTCGAGATTTAGATTATAATAAAGCGAATTTACCTTGGCGTGTACAGCCAGATATTGCTGGCGGAGGATATTTCTATGACCTGGCTCCTCATCAGATTGATTTATTACAAGATATATTTGGCTGCATACTTGAAGCTAGTGGATACAAGAGTAACCGTGGCGGTTTATATGCAGTAGAAGATACTCTTAGCGGTAGTTTCCAATTTGATAATGGATTGGTAGGAAGTGGGTCATGGTGTTTTGTCGCCCATGAGTCAGCCAGCGAAGACCGCATCGAAATCATTGGTGATAAAGGCATGATCTGTTTTTCAGTCTTCACCTACGATCCCATCGCCTTACACACAGAAGAAGGGCGAAAAGAAATTTTAATTGAGAATCCAACCTACGTCCAACAGCCTCTCATTCAAGCTGTAGTAGACCATCTTCTCGAAAAATCGATTTGTTCTTGCAACGGCGAAAGCGCTACACTAACAAACTGGGTGATGGATAAAATACTCGGTAAAATATAACAGTAATGAGTGATTGTCCTATGATTCTTTCCCGAAAAGCGTCATAGCCCCATCACTCATCACCCCTCACGATCAAAGCTCTTTCTTCACAGCCTCAATCAATACTTGATATTCAGCATCAGTCAGATAAACCTTACCCGGATTCATCTGAAAAACACCGCCATAGTCGGGACCATCTACATATTTAGGAGCAAGATGGAAATGAAGATGAGATAATTTATCGGAGTAAGCACCATAATTAATCTTTTCCGGATTGAATGCTTTCTGCATGGCACGTGTTACACGAGCAACATCTTCCATAAAAGCATTCCGTTCTTCATCACTTAATTCATTCAAATCATTCACATGATCTTTATAGGCAACCAAACAGCGGCCTCTATAAGTTTGCTCCTTAAACAAAAAAGCGCGTGAAACACTCAGTTGAGCAATCTCAATCATAAGACTATTCAACGTTTCATTATTCTGACAATACAGACATTCTTTAGGATCACTTTTCATGATATTCTTTTATTTTTAATTTCTATTACATGCCAAAGGTATGTATTCATTCTTTATTTCATGTCGACTTTCTCTCACTTTTATCCGATTCATTGACATAAAGCATCCTTTTCATAGGTAAAAGTATGATAAAGGGACTATCTTAACACTCGTCCTGATGTATTCCCGTTCATTAAACTTTCTACCTCTTCTACGGTTACCAGATTAAAGTCACCATAAATTGTATTTTTCAATGCCGAAGCAGCAAGTGCATATTCTAATACTTTGGAGTCATCATCTGGGTAATGAATCAAACCATAAATTAAACCGCTCACAAATGCGTCACCCGCTCCCACACGATCTACTTCAGATTCGATGTCGTAAATTCCAGTATGCTTCAGAGAGTCATCTGAATAAAGGATAGCCGCAAGAAGGTTATGGTTGGAAGTAATGGAATTGCGCAACTCTAGGAATATCTTTTGGCAACGAGGTATAAGTGCTGATACTTTTCGTCCGAATGTCTCAAAAGCCGGAAGAGTAGATTCAAAAGAAGTATCGGCGGCGGTAACGGCTTTAAAGCCTACCGGAGGAATGCCTAGGATTTCTTGGTATTCAGGTTCCGCACCAAAAATGACATCACTATATTGTACCAGAGGCTGCATTACTTCTGCTGCCTTCCTACCATAGTTCCAAAGTTTCTTTCGAAAGTTAAGGTCGCAAGATATGGTAAGCCCCATACGATCTGCAACTTCAAGTGCTTCGCGACAGGTATCAGCTCCCTCTTGTGAAAGAGCAGCAGCAATACCTGACCAGTGAAACCAGCCAGCATCGGAAAATATCTTTTCCCAATCGATCATTCCGGGACGAAGAGTGGCAAAAGAAGAGCCTTCGCGGTCGTAAACTACATTGGAATTACGGAAAGCAGCCCCACTTTCCAGGTAATAAAGTCCCAGACGCTTCCCTCCAAATATAATTCCTTCCGTACCCAATCCACTGGCGCGAAGAGAAGCAATACAAGCACGTGCCATCGCATTATCGGGCAGGCGGGTGACAAACTCAGTAGGTATACCAAAATGCGCTAGCGATACCGCAACATTCGCTTCACTTCCTCCATAGGTCGCAACAAATTCATGTGTTTGAGAAAAACGGCGATATCCCGGAGTGGTCAACCTCAACATGACTTCACCGAAAGTCACCACTTTCTTGTTTGTACTCAGTATTTTCTTTCCCATTTATCCATTGATTTTTAGATGAACCTTTTCTTTTACCTTTACAACACACAAAAATACGGATTATTTAGGACAAATGAGAATAGTCAGATGAAAAACACCAACCGCAGATCAGGTATTCACACAGTACTAGATGCCACAAGCCTAATTGCATAAATATACATTATATCGAATAATTAACGCTTTTTTTTAGCTTTATGAGGAAAATAAAGGTTCGTTCAGAGATAAATGGTAAAATTATACAGAATTAGTCGTATCTTTGCATCCGCTAAAAGAGATAGAATATAATGAGTTCAAAAAATAAAATCCCCTCCCCTCTTGTTTCTCTTCTTCCTCTCGCCTTTTTGGTAGGAATGTTGTTTGCCACCATCCACACCTTCGGAAGTGATGCTCTTAGTGGGGGGAGCCAGATTTCCTTACTTACTACCACTGCCATCTGCATTTTTATCGGTATGATATTCTATCGTATACCATGGAAAGACTACGAGTTGGCCATTACCAATAATGTGGCTGGCGTCACCACTGCTATCATTATCTTATTAATAATCGGAGCATTGAGTGGTGCATGGATGATCAGCGGAGTGGTACCTACCCTCATTTATTATGGAATACAGGTTATTCATCCCGACTTCTTTCTAACCTCCACTTGTGTGATATGTGCATTGGTATCTGTCATGACAGGTAGTTCGTGGACTACCATAGCCACCATTGGAATTGCCCTATTGGGGATAGGCAAAGCACAAGGATTTGAGGAAGGATGGATAGCAGGCGCCATCATTTCGGGAGCCTACTTTGGTGATAAAATCTCTCCATTATCAGATACTACCGTATTGGCCTCTTCCGTTACAGGTACCCCACTATTCAGTCATATCCGATATATGATGATTACCACTATCCCCTCCCTGATCATCGCTCTTATTATCTTCACAGTGATGGGACTTACCCACGAAACAAGCGATACAGAGCAGATGGTTCATTTTACTGCCGTCTTAGATGCGAAATTCAATATCACCCCCTGGCTATTATTGGTACCCGTTGCCACTGGAATACTTATTGCAAGCAGAATACAATCCATTATTACCCTGTTTCTCTCTGCAATGTTGGCAGGGGTATTTGCTTTAATCTTTCAACCCGATTTATTAGTAGAGATTGCAGGGGATGAAAATCTATTCAAAGGCATCATGACCACCTTCTATGGCAACACCAACTTGCAAACCAACAGTGTGATGCTGACAGAATTAATTGCGACACGAGGCATGTCAGGCATGATGAATACCATCTGGCTCATTCTTTGTGCCATGTGTTTTGGAGGTGCCATGACTGCCAGTGGAATGTTGGGCAGTATTACTTCAGTCTTTGTGCGCTTTATGAAAAACACGGCCAGCATGGTAGCCTCAACGGTTTGTTCGGGATTATTTCTTAATTTGGCAACTGCCGACCAATACATCAGCATCATCCTCACCGGAAATATGTTCAGCAATATATTTGAGCGAAAAGGATACGAAAGCCGTCTGTTGAGCCGTACCACAGAAGATGCTGTAACGGTAACGTCTCCCTTGATACCCTGGAATACATGCGGGATGACACAAGCCACCATTCTGAGTGTGCCCACGCTGACCTATCTACCTTACTGTTTTTTCAACCTAATGAGTCCGTTGATGAGCATCCTCATTGCGACCATCGGATATAAAATAATTAAGAAGCCGACGAATATTCCTACTTAATTAGTATTCTTGCCGTAAGTTCATCGCAAATTAATAGAACACACGCTGTTGAAAATCGCTGAAAAAATGTACATTTGCAACGGAGTTTTTTAGAAGGTATACTTATTATGAGAGAATTTATCATAGCAGATAATCAAGATATCACCAAAGCAGGTATGATGTTTTTGTTGAGCAAGCAGAAAGAAGTCTCCCTATTACTTGAAGCTGACAACAAGGCAGAGCTGATACAACAGTTGCGCCTACACCCTACAGCCGTTGTCATTTTGGATTATACCTTGTTTGATTTTTCCGGAGCAGAAGAATTGATCGTATTGCACGAACGCTTTAAAGAAGCAGATTGGCTACTGTTTTCCGATGAATTGAGCATACCTTTCTTACGACAGATACTGTTCAGTAGTATGGCATTCGGCGTAGTCATGAAAGACAACTCCAAAGAAGAAATCCTAACTGCACTACAGTGTTCTTCAAGGAAAGAACGTTTCATCTGTAACCACGTCAGCAACTTATTGCTTTCGGGCAACAGAGCTTCACCTACCCACCCAGCCATCAAAGACGATTTACTGACACCTGCCGAAAGAAGTATCCTGAAAGAAATAGCTTTAGGAAAGACTACTAAAGAAATAGCTACCGAAAAGAATCTCAGCTTCCACACCATCAACAGTCACCGGAAAAATATTTTCCGGAAACTGAATGTGAATAACTCACATGAAGCTACCAAATATGCAATGAAAGCAGGCATTATAGACTTGGTGGAATATTACATATAAAGAGGGGAAAATACCACTTAAAAGCTACAGACAAATCTCACCACTTCCGATGCAAAGCTGTGAAGTAGCATCATAAATGACTCCAAACTGACCAGGTGCAATTCCTTGTAATTTTTTCTCCGAAACCATACGATACCCTTCCGCTTCCTGAAACAAATGTCCTTTCATAAACTCGGGAGTATGGCGTATTTTGAAGGTTACTTCAATCTCATGCTTTAGATTCCTCCACGGATCATCCGTAATGAAATGAAAATCGTGCATCCGAAACTCATTGCCAAACTGTTGCTCCGTGTCATATCCACGAGAAACGTAAATCACATTTTCTTCTATATCCTTGCGAACAACAAACCAAGGTCCGCCACTCAACCCCAATCCTTTGCGCTGGCCAATGGTATGAAACCAATATCCACGATGTGTTCCTATTCTCTTCCCTGTCTCTAACTCTAAAATATCTCCTTCCCGTTCACCAAGAAAGCGACGGACAAAATCATTATAATTAATCTTACCCAGAAAACAGATTCCTTGACTGTCACGGCGTTTAGCGCTGGGAAGCCCTGCACGCAAGGCTATATCACGCACTTCATGCTTCATTAACCCACCTAAGGGAAACATCAGCTTAGAAACTTGCAGATAATTGATTTGGGCGAGAAAGTCGGTCTGATCTTTAATCGGATCAACAGCAGTACCCAACCAAGTCTTACCATCCAAAAGAATCGTGGTGGCATAATGTCCGGTTGCGGTAAAGTCAAACTCTTGCCCTACCTGCTTTTCAAAACAACCAAATTTAATCAGCTTATTACACATCACATCCGGATTGGGCGTCAATCCCCGACGTATTTTATCAATGGCATAAGCAGCTACATTATCCCAATACTCCTGATGCAAATCAACCACCTCTAACGAAAGTCCGTAGCGACGAGCAACGGCAGTGGCTATTTCCAAATCCTCTTCCGCAGAGCAATCCATATAATCAGCATCGTCCTTCCCTATTTTTATATAAAATAGAGAAGGACGGTAACCTTGTTCACAAAGAAGATGCACTACCACAGAACTGTCAACACCTCCCGACAATAACACAGCTATATTCATTCTAATAGATAACTCTTTATAAATCTAATTCCATTCATCCTTTCATTTTCAAATTTTGTCAAAAGCTTGAGAAAGATCGTCCAACAAATCATCAATATGCTCTGTTCCAATGGAAAGACGCACAGTTCCGGCCTTGATACCTTGCTCTTCCAACTCCTGTGCACTCAGTTGAGAATGCGTGGTCGTTGCAGGATGAATAACCAAAGACTTCACATCAGCCACATTTGCCAATAGTGAGAAAATTTGTAGGTTGTCTATAAACGCCTGCGCCTCCTTCGTTCCTCCTTTCACTTCAAACGTAAAGATCGAACCACCGTCATTCGGGAAATACTTATTATAAAGCGCATGATCCGGATGTTCCGGCAACGAAGGATGATTGACAGCCGCCACCTTAGCGTGCTTCTTCAAGAACTCCACCACCTTCAACGTATTTTCTACATGACGCTCCACACGAAGAGACAATGTTTCAAGACCTTGCAACAGAAGGAAAGCATTGAAAGGGCTGATGGCAGCACCTGTATCACGCAACAATATGGCACGAATACGAATGGCATAAGCCGCAGGACCGGCAGCCTCTACAAAACGTACTCCGTGATAGCTCGGATCCGGTTCTGTCAGTTGAGGAAATTTGCCGGAAGCTACCCAATCAAATTGGCCGCTATCCACGATAACTCCTCCCAAAGAGGTTCCATGCCCCCCGATGAACTTCGTTGCTGAATGAACAACGATGTCTGCACCGTGTTCAATAGGACGAACCAAATAGGGGGTACCGAAAGTGTTGTCCACAATCAAAGGAATCTTATGTTGATGTGCTATTTTAGCAACAGCTTCGATATCAATAACATTGCAGTTCGGATTTCCTAAGGTCTCAAGAAATACAGCTTTGGTATTCGGTTGAATGGCTTTCTCGAAATTGCTCAAATGGCTCGGATCCACAAAAGTTGTATCAATGCCATAGGCAGGTAATGTGTGAGCTAACAAATTATACGTGCCTCCATAAATGGTTTTGGCAGCTACAATGTGATCGCCGGCACGAGTAATATTTTCAATGGCATAAGTAATGGCAGCTGCACCCGATGCAACAGCCAATCCGGCAACACCCCCTTCCAGCGCAGCAACACGCTTCTCGAATACATCTTGCGTAGAATTGGTCAAACGACCGTAGATATTCCCCGGATCTTGCAAACCGAAACGAGCAGCAGCATGGGCTGAGTCACGAAATACATACGAAGTAGTCTGATAAATAGGAACGGCACGCGCGTCTGTAGCCGAGTCAGGCTGCTCTTGTCCTACATGAAGCTGTAAAGTCTCAAAATGCAATTTCTTTGTTTCCATTGTTGTTTGTATTTTTTAGTGAATAAATTCCTTCATTGGGATGTTGCAAAGATAAAGGGAAATACGGAAGGAATCTATGACATAGGATAGGCAAATTTATACCATATTTGTGGTAGATAAAAAACTATTTCCTATTTTTGCAGTTATGAAAGCAAGAAACATATTGATATTCATATGGGGAGCACTGCTTGCTCCTATCTATTTAACCTCCTGCGGAGAAGATCGTTGGGCAGCTTATGCCGATCAAACTCAGACCGACCGCTGGATTGATGATACGATGCGCGTATGGTATTATTGGAATCAAGACATTCCCAATACCCAGAAATTGAACTATTTCAAAGAGCCCTTCACCTTTTATGCATCACTCCTTTCGCCCAATGACGGTAATGGACGTTTCCACTATTCAACCATTGACAGCCTGGTGAGTACAACTCGAAGCATACCTTATACCGATTATAGCTACGGTTTCCAATTTACCACCAATCGAGTGGAGAATAATGATACCGCTCTTTATGCTCATGTACTGTATGTAGCTCCCGAAAGTCCTGCTTCTGCCATCCAATTGGAACGTGGTGACTGGATTATGAAAATGAATGGTGAGCCCATTACCAGCAAAAACTATACAAAGCTATATGGAGATAATGCTATGGAGCTTACCGTTGGCTTTTATGATGTCTCCAAAGACACGATCATTGCTTACAAGGAATCCAAAAATATAGCTTCCGCGCGTACCATCAATGACAATCCTGTTCATTATAAAAACGTATATGCAAGAGGGAACAAGCGTATCGGCTATCTGGTTTACAATCATTTCAGTTCCGGAGCCACTCATAGCAGTAATGAATACAACAATGATTTGCGCAATGCCTCGCAATACTTTGCAGGTCAGCAGGTGAATGAACTCATTCTAGACTTGCGGTACAACAACGGTGGTTTACTCTCTTCCGCCGAATTGTTGTGTGCCTTACTGGCTCCTGCTCATCAACTGGGACAAGAACTTGGTTTTCTGGAGTTCAACAGACGCTTTACTCCCCGACAAGTTCCATTTACGTTAGATGCCAACCTGATACAAAGTGGAGTCAATCTGAATCTGAGCACTCTTTATGTACTGACCAGTTCTCAAACAGCTTCAGCTTCTGAAATGCTGATCAATTGTTTAAAACCTCTTATGGAAAAAGTGGTTGTCTTAGGTACCACCACCGAAGGGAAAAACGTGGGTTCCAGAACCTTTGTCAATCAGGAGTTAATGATAGCCATGAGTCCCATCGTCTGCAAAATATACAATTCAAAAGGTGAATCAAACTACGAAAAGGGTTTGATACCCGACTTGGCAGTCAACGAAAACAGTAACTTACCCCGATTCCTACCTTTCGGTGATCCTAACGAGTTGATGCTCTATACGGCATTGGGAGTAATAGATGGAAGCATTGTCATACCGGAAAAGAAACCTTCCACTTTGCAAACTTCTGTTATCACCCACTCCATTGAACGCCGTGGCAGTCAGTCGGTAAAAATTGATTAGAAGAGAATGGAGTTAAAAAAACACAGTGCAAAGATATTGCTTCTCCTGTTCATGGCAGGTGGAGCAGTATCTTGTAGTGACAACAACGATGAGAAAGAAACGCCTAAAGGATATCCTACCACTCCTTTTTCGAAGATCGAACTGACTCAGACCATCCAACCAAGCGATGCGCAAACCGTGACAGCCATTCAAACATACGCCTATCAATCGGGGAGGTTATCGAGCTATACCAGTCTGCAAAAATACGTTGCCGTAGAACCGGTAGAGATGAAAAGTGTCACCAACGTAACTTATGGAGATCACCAAGCCATGATTACGGATGATTCCGGCACTATATCTACTTATGTGCTGAATGATAAAGGCTATGCCATCAGTTCCACTCGCAAAGAAATGGGAGGAAGCCTCCGTACCTACACTTTTTCATACCTCATCAACTCTGAAGGGAAACACTTTCTGCAAAATATAACCGAGACGCGGGAAGATGGAGAAGTCTTTTCCTCCATCGATCTTGATTATAGCACTTATAGAGCATTACGCATCACACAGAAGATTGGTGACAGCCAGCAAGCTTATACAGCTACAACCCAAACAGGTCATGAAATAAAGAATATTTCAGAGATTCCATGCTTGTTTTTTGAAGAACTCTATCCGATGGTTTTGCACCCGGCCGCTCTCTATGGCAAGCTCTTGGGAGAACCCTTTGAAACCTTCATCACTCAAATTATTCCGGACGGAAATACCGAGAGTAAAGAAACCATCAATTATACCTACAGTACCAACCAAACCGGCATCGTCACTTCATGCAGAGAAGTAATAAACAGTTACGGTGCAAACTATGTCCGCACCGTAAACTATATCATCGAATAATCAGTTTTGTAAATAAACTCTTCTGAAAAAACTTATCAAAAAAGAGGATGTGATAATCTATTGAGTTATTCCAATACGATCCGGTATGCCCGCCTGGGCGACTGATAAAATCATGATCAATCTTTCTTTTCAATAACCGTTCGTGCAGATCCTTGTTTACTTCTAAAAAAAAGTCAGCTTCACCGCAATCAACGATGATAGCTAAATCACCATTCTCTATTTTATCAAGCTGGTTGACTACCGTATGTGATTCCCAAACTTCCGGATGGGTTGCAAGCTCACCTAATTGTCGGCTCATTTCCCAGTTTTTAGGGAATGGACGGATGTCTACGCCTCCACTCATGCTTCCTACTGCACCAAATACATCCTTATGGCGGATCGCATTCCATAACGCTCCATGCCCTCCCATACTCAAGCCGCTGATAGCACGTGCTTTTCTGTCAGCAATTGTAGCATAATGCTGATCTGTGTATTCCACAAGTTCAGAAGAGATAAAAGTCTCATATCGGTATGAGGAATCTTTCGGACTATCCCAATACCAACTATTCTTTCCGTCAGGGCATACAAAAATGAGCCCCTTTTCATCGGCAATTTGTAGCAGTTCCGGTTTCAAAGCCACCCAACTCTGCGCATTCCCGCTATAACCGTGTAATAAATAAACCACCGGGCACACCTTCTTATCCAGCGCTTTATCCGGTAAAACATACACAACTTTGACGTCCTTATTCATTGAAGGACTCTTTACCATTACCGTGTCTACACGTGCAGACTGTGCTGTCATAGCAAACAGACAGAATAAACTGCAGAGTAAAATTGCTTTTAGTTTCATAGCCTATATTGTTACGTTTTCTAACAAAGTGTTCGTCATTTAGAAAGTGTTTTTTATGAAATGCAACAAAAAACTCCCCAATAATAACTTATCGGAGAGTTCTTGTCAAAATTTCAATGTCTTCCCTTATTTTTTTGCCGGAGTAGAATATCTCGCATTCAAACCTCCTAGTATTTCACCGGTAATATTATAAATGCTATCAGCATACAGCAAGTTATCAAAACCTGTATTGCTAATAATCATGCTATAACCTTTAGTCTTGTTATACTCTTTCAAGAAAGCATTGATAGAGTCACGCAATTGCAAGCTATTCTTTTCGTTTTCACTCATCAATTCAGACTGTAGCTTGTTGCTCAATTCTTGCAGGTCTTGCTCTAGCTTAGCAATGCGATTGTATTCTTGCTGGGCTCTTTCTTGTGTAAGATAGGCATTGTTTTGCACTTTGGTTTGAAATTCACGTTTCTGCTTATCCAATTCATTTGCTTTCTGGTTCAAGGTCAAACGAACATTTTCGCTCTTCTTTACCATAGCTTCATTCAAATCAACGCAGAAATTGTATTTTGCCAAAAGGGTATCTATCTCAACAAAAGCAATCTTCATTTCAGATAATCCACCGGTTTGTGTGGGGGTGCTTGTTGTCTGTTTATCTGTATTACCGGCACATTGAGAAAATAGAACAATAATAGCAAGAGCTGCCAAACCGTTCATAAGGTAGTTTAATCTCTTCATAATTTGATAAAATATTGTTTTTAATATAATTAGTTCATACTATTGTTTAAGGTCTTTTCCAGTTCATCAATAGAAAATCGGGATTTACGTTGGGCTTCTCGGTCTTGTGACTGCACACATCCGACACCTCTATCACGCATTGCCTTACTACCACTGACGTGCCCATTGGGGAACTTGCCGCCCTTCACAAAAAAGATTTTAAAGCCTAATAACACAATGCAAATAGCAACTATTAACAAAGTTATCAATACTGTATTGAGCATTTCCATTTATTTTATGATGCAAAAATAAGTGGTATCTCAGCAAAAGTGAAAATAAATTTTCATTTGCATTCAAATTGCACTATTTTTGTGGATGCAAATATAGGGCTTTGGTTGGACTAAGCCACCTTTTTTACTCTAAAAAAAGAGAAAGGGGAATAAAATACTGAACCAATTTAACTATATTTAGCAGTAAAACATTAATAAATAGAGAATTGAAAATGTTCCTTAATGAAAAGGATACCTAAATTGTTTATAAAATCAATGGAAAAGAAAGATTTGAAGCCGGCTGGCGTATTTCACTATTTTGAAGAAATATGTCAGGTGCCGCGTCCTTCCAAAAAGGAAGAAAAAATTATCGCTTATTTAAAAGCGTTCAGTGAAAAACATCAGTTGGAAACAGTGTCCGACGAAGTTGGAAATCTGTTGATAAAGAAACCCGCTACTCCGGGCATGGAAAACCGTAAAACGGTTATTCTCCAATCGCATGTAGACATGGTATGTGAAAAGAACAACGATGTGCAACATGACTTCCTCACTGATCCCATCGTGACTGTGATAGACGGCGAATGGTTGAAAGCCAAAGGAACGACCTTGGGTGCTGACAATGGTATAGGCGTTGCCACCGAATTAGCCCTTCTGGCTGACAATAGCATTGAGCATGGCCCGATAGAATGTCTGTTCACCATCGATGAAGAGACCGGACTTACCGGTGCTTTTGCATTGAAAGAAGGTTTCATGAACGGAGACATCTTGTTGAATCTTGATTCAGAAGACGAAGGAGAGCTTTTCATCGGTTGTGCAGGCGGTGTAGACTCCGTAGCTGAATTCAGTTATAAAGAGGTGGAAGTGCCTGCCGGTTACTTCTTCTGCAAAGTGCAGGTGAAAGGACTGAAAGGTGGCCACTCCGGTGGTGACATACACTTAGGACTGGGCAATGCTAATAAAATATTGAATCGCTTCTTGAGTCAAACTTTCAAGAAATACGACCTATATCTTTGTGAAATAGCCGGTGGTAACCTACGTAACGCCATTGCTCGCGAAGCACACGCAGTCATTGCTGTTCCAGATGCCGATAAACATGCCTTGCGTACTGACCTCAACATTTTTGCCGCAGAGGTGGAAGCTGAGTTCACAGTAGTTGAGCCCGATTTAACATTCACACTGGAGTCGGAATCTGCATGTCAAAAGGCCATTGACAAGGACACAACCAAGCGTTTGTTACAAGCCTTATACGCAGTTCCTCACGGAGTATATGCGATGAGCCAAGATATCCCAGGTTTGGTAGAGACTTCAACCAATCTGGCTTCCATTAAAATGAAACCGAATCATATCATTCGTGTGGAAACCAGCCAACGCAGTTCTATCGCCTCTTCAAAACAAGACATTGCCAACATGGTGCGTACTGTATTTGAGATGGCGGGAGCCGTAGTAACCTTCGGTGACGGATACCCCGGTTGGAAGCCGAATCCACATTCAGAGATTCTGGAAATAGCCACCGAATCTTACAAACGGTTGTTCGGTGTAGATCCTAAGGTAAAGGCTATACATGCAGGCTTGGAGTGCGGTCTGTTCCTTGACAAGTATCCTTCGCTCGATATGATCTCCTTCGGTCCTACCATGCAGGGTGTACACTCTCCGGATGAGCGGATGCTGATTCCTACTGTTGACAAATTCTGGAAACATCTGCTGGATATCTTGAAGCACACTCCGGTGAAGCAGTAGTCATTCATAAACGACTGAATAGTAGTTTACTCTGTACTTAGTAGTAGTTCTCCAACTATTACTAAGTACTTTTTAGTTATCTCCTATCGCTATGAGACTATTTCACCTGCTTTCTCTCTTCCTCTTTACAGCCTCCTTGCATGCACAAGAAACCAAGGACACACTCCTCTTTCGCATCATGAGCTACAATGTAGAAAATCTCTTCGATTGCCGCCATGACAGTTTAAAGAACGATTATGAATTTCTGCCCGATGCCGTCCGGCATTGGAATTATACGAAATATAAGAAAAAGTTGGATCACATAGCCCGTGTCATCACTGCTGTGGGAGGATGGACTCCACCGGCACTCGTAGCTCTATGCGAAGTGGAAAACGACAGTGTGATGCGTGATTTAACCCGTTATTCTGCTTTGCGAAAAGCTGATTATCGCTACGTAATGACACAATCCTCCGATGAAAGAGGAATTGACGTGGCACTGATGTATCAACGCGATTGCTTCAAGTTACTTTCTTCTCAAAGTCTATCCGTGAAAAAGCCACGTAAAGACAGCCGTGCCACACGAGACATACTGCACGTTTGCGGACAATTATTAAACCATGACAGTCTGGATGTTTTTGTCGTACATTTCCCTTCAAGGTCAGGTGGCGCCAAAGAATCAGAGCCCTACCGGCTGTTGGCGGCACAAAGGCTGGAAGACGCTGTTGATAGTCTTTATAGAGTACGTCGTCGTGCGCAAATACTGATTATGGGAGATTTTAATGACTATCCTACCAACAAGTCCATACAGCAGATCTTGAAAGCCAAGGCTCCGTCATTGGTTCCTGATTCTTTAAATCCTCACAGGCTTTACCACCTCTTAGCTGGGAAAACAGCTTCTCGAAAAGCGTTCGGTAGCTACAAATACCAGGGAGAATGGGGACTGTTGGATCATATCATCGTATCAGGCAACTTACTTCAAACTGACTCTCCTCTATCTACCGACGAGAAGAGCGCTGCTATCTTCAACCACCCCTTCCTGTTGACAAAAGATGCCAAATACGGTGACAATCAACCTTTCCGCACCTATTACGGAATGAAATACCAAGCTGGATACAGTGATCATCTACCAGTATGGGCAGATTTTCGTATCATTTATTAATGCTTTTAATTGTCTTGCATTATTACCCGCATTGTCATGATTTATTCTTTCTAATTTATAGGTTTTAAAAAAGCCTTTTCGGGTTTTACTAAAAGTCAACCGATGATTTACTAAATCGTCTCCAAAGATTTAGTAAATCGTTGGGAGAAATTTAGTAAAACAGATAAACCTATCCTAGAGAACTTTCTAAGTACATTTTCAGTCAATAAGAATCAGTAAACTTTTTGGAACACATTTGTCATAAAAACAGAACAATCACGGAAACTCATAGTGAATGAGCACTATGGAATACCCCTTAGACAATCTTGATCAATGCATAAATTAAAATACCCACTATCGTCAGCAACCCTACCAGAATAGGAGCATTTACATTCAAGACATACTTTTTGCGTTTATATCCGCTCACCTTCATAAATAGAAGGTACATTAAGTATGCACCTATCAGTCCCACGATGGTACCGGCAAGAAGGTCGCCCGGATAATGCACCCCCAAGTATGCGCGCGAATAGCAAGTAAGTATAGCCCACGCCATCATAAAGGTGGTAAGCCACCGCTTACGGAACAAGAAGAACAGGAAGAATGCCAAACCAAAAGTATTGGAAGCATGGCAAGAAGGAAAGCCATAGCGTCCTCCCCGATGATTATCCACAATGTGCACCATCTCCGAAATCGGGTTATTCAGGTTGGAAGGTCGCATACGTTCAACATAAGGACGTATCAGAGTTGCGCAAACTTGGTCGGCAAAGGTAATCGTCAAAGCCACAGCTATCATACAGAACAGCATGGTTTTCCATGAAAAATTAAGCGCCATTACATACAAGATAGCGGCATACATCGGAGCCCATATGAGTTTGCCGCTATATGCGCTCATGAAATAATCAAAAAATGAGTTGTGCGCTCCATTGATGGAAAGGAAAATATGAGTATCCACATCCATCGCCCCTTGCAAGGCGTCTATTAACATTATCATAATCTCCTCCTCTTATAGTTTAGCCTTTATTCCTTTTCATTTTTTCATCTCCTCTTTTATCTCTCATCCTCTTCTCTTCCTCGTCTTGCGATATCATCTTTTCGCTATATCATCATATAGCTTCTGCAAATAGGCTTTCCCCAACGGAATATTTTTCCCTTTCGCAGCACCTTCATCCACTGCTACGGCATCAGCCTCGCAATTGAATATCACCTGATTGTCTGAGGTCACCATACCAAAAGCATCGGGCACTGTAAAGAAAGCGAAATGGGGAGAAGCAGGATTGAGCATATCCTTACTGAATGTAAACTCATTGTGAGGCAATGCCAACTGTGCCAGCAGAGTGGCTGCAATATCCTGTTGAGAACCATATACGTCGATGCGTTTAGGTTCACGAATCGCGCCACCAACCATGAGCAGAGGTATCTGATAACGCTCTACTTGCAAATTGTTGAGGTTTTCAGGATACGCTCCCAAATGATCGGGAACGAATACGATTACCGTATTTTTCCACTGGGGTAGTTCACGATACTGCTTCACAAAAGCACCTATACAGCTGTCTGTATAAGCAAAAGCATTCAAGCGATCATTCTTCAAACGACGATAAGGTACTTCAAACGGTTCGTGACTACTGGAAGTTTGCAACACACGGAAGTGCGGATGAGCAGACTTCTCCGAGGTCGCCTCCGGACTTTCAGTCTTCAAGTCACTCAACAAACGGTTGAACACCAAATGATCGTGTGCTCCCCATTTACTCAAACGGTCTGAAACGGGGAAATCCTGATCGGAAACAATCGTTTCAAAGCCTGAAGATATCAAATAAGAACGCATATTGGTAAAATCGGCATCTCCTCCATAATAGTAATGAGTCTGATAGCCTGCCTTCTTCAAGCTACCCGCAATAGCCGGAATAGATTGCGTCTTGCGGGGATATTTCATAATACTGGTGGTAGGCTGTGCCGGATAGCCACTCAAAATAGCAACCAAACCACGGTCGGTACGAAAACTATTGGCGTAAAAATTCGTAAAAAGAACGCCCTCTTTACTCAAGCTATCCAAATGAACGGCTATGTCTGATTCTCCTCCCAGACTCGTCATTAATCTGGAAGAAAAACTTTCAAGAATCACAAATAGGACATCGGGGCGCTGCGTGGTAAACAAAGCGCGCAGTGAATCTGTAGATTGTTGCGAAGAATCTGTCACTTCTGCTTTTTCTCCGGAAACAGCCGGGTCGATCAAGTTCTTAAAAATAGAATCTGCCTCTGCAGCTTCCATAAAGCGATATTGGTTACCAAAGTCTTTCTGTTTCGACAAAGATTCCATCAAACTAAAAGCAGGGTTAATAGCAGCATGATTCAATCGCTGATTAGCACTGAAGTACACTTTACCCACATTCATGGTCGATACCGTAAATCCTCCTCGAATGGGGATAAACAAGATAGCTGTCATCAAAAGCAACCAGCCCGACACACGTAGGCGACGGTAAGGCAACTTCATCCTTAGAAATTGTTTTTTGCGCAATAAAGTGCCATAAAAGAGACCATAAAGCAGCACTGCATACACAGCCATCGCTATAATACCTCCTATCACCATCCAAATACTAACACTGGCTACAGCATCTTTAGGCGAAGAAAAGAAATAGAATAGAGGAGTGGCATCCAACCGGAACCCCCAATATTCATACAAACCCATATCCACAGTAAAGATAACAGAAATGAGGATAGAAATCAAAAGAAAATAACCACAACAAATGCGATGAAGGCCTTCGGACAACGCCCATACAGAAGTGATAAAAAGGAAGCCGGGAATAATAGTCAGATATCCCGCAATCGATAAATCCAACGGTAATCCATTCCAAATAACATTCAACCAGTCTGCACATGAAATCTCTTCATAAAGCGAATGGTAATACAACATAAACAAAGGTTTCTGCAATACAAAAATGCAGATAAACAAACAGTATGTTTTGAGAAATTCGATAAGCCTTTCTTTCATCAGTGTTTTATCTTAGACCAAATATATGGCACAAAAATAAATCTTTTTATTCTAATTCCGCCATGATTGGTCAATAAATGCAGTGTAAGAAAGGCTTATAGTACTTTTGAATTATCCGTTTACCCGTTTATAGTCTTCCAGAAACTTCGTCAAACCAGAGTCGGTCAATGGATGATTGAGTAAACCTTTGATAGCAGATAGTGGACAAGTAGCTACATCAGCCCCCACTTCAATGCACTGCATAATATGGGCTGTGTGACGTATGGAAGCAGCAAGAACCTGAGTGGTATATCCATAGTAACGATACATTTCCACAATCTTTCCCACCAAGGCAATGCCATCTTCGCAAATATCATCGAGACGCCCCACAAAAGGAGACACATAATGAGCTCCTGCTTTAGCAGCAAGCAGTGCCTGTCCGGCAGAAAACACCAACGTACAGTTGGTACGGATTCCCTTTCCGGAAAAATACTTAATCGCTTTGATGCCATCGGCAATACAAGGCACTTTTACTACAATATGCGGATTCAGTGCGGCCAGTTCTTCACCTTCTCGAATCATGCCTTCATAGTCTGTGGCAATGACTTCGGCACTTACATCTCCCTGCACAATATGACAGATGTCCACATAATGTTTACGCTGGTTCTCTACCCCTTTAATGCCTTCTTTTGCCATAAGCGAAGGATTCGTGGTCACCCCGTCGAGCACACCTAACTCATAGGCTTCCCGAATCTGATCTAAATTGGCTGTATCAATAAAAAACTTCATGGTATAAATAGATTAAATGGTTGAATTACAAATATAACGATTTAAACTATAGATAAGTTGCTCACCTCTTTATTTATTTTCCCAAACGCGTTTCAAACACAAACGATTCGTAATGGTGTCGGGTAGCTCACTCTCATAATGAGTCACCATAATCATCGTTTTATCTTTTCGATGACAGAAGGCTTCAATGATCTTTTTCACTCGACGACGGTTATAAGTATCCAGTCCATGAAGCGGTTCATCCAAAATCAGCAATTCCGGATCTTTAACGAAAGCACGCGCCAACAAAGCCAAACGTTGTTCTCCACTGGAAAGCTGCAGAAAAGGTTTTTCTTTGAGTGCAGCTATTCCGAAGATATCCATCCACCATTCACATACAGCCATCTGGTCTTCTTTAGGGCGTTTGTACAAACCTATACTGTCGTGCAGCCCGGATGCCACTATTTCAAGGACAGGCAAGTTTTTCAGATAGGCACGATGCATCTCCGGACTAACATAGCCGATGTGTTTCTTAATTTCCCAAATACTCTCGCCCGTGCCGCGCTTTCTGCCAAACAGACTAATATCACAGGCATAGGATTGTGGATTATCGGCGCACACCAAACTAAGTAATGTAGATTTACCTGCTCCATTTTCTCCGCTCAGCGCCCATTTCTCTCCACGCATGACAGTCCAGTCCAATTCGTGCAAGATAGTACGATCGTCATAGCGGATGCTGACCTTATTTAACTGTATAACCTCTTTCGAAGTATAATTGGAACTTTCATAAGGCAAATCAAGGATGCGCTGTTGCAGTTCACCCATAGGCATCGTAACATCCTTTTTGCAGAAAGCGTGCATATAGGCTTCACGTTCTATCTTTTCACCCACTACTCTTTTATCTACAGGTACGACGTGAGTGATAAAAGAAGGAATATCATCCAGCATGGAAAGAATGAGAATGATTTGCAAGGAGCCCACCTGAGTCAGTTTTTCTAATAAGTTGAAAAGAAGTTCACGAGTGGAAGCATCCAACCCGATAAACGGATTATCCATCATAAGAACACGAGGAGCAGCGAGTAAAGTCTTTGTCAACTGAAACTTACGCAATTCACCGCTACTGAGAAGAATCATCTTCTTGTCAAGCATCGGTTCCATACGAAAAAGTTCGAATAGCTGCTGTTGCAAAGCACCCTCTACTATCTCACCTAACATTTCACGTACTTCAGGAGTATCTTCCTGGTCGTGCGCATTCCATCGCTGCTGGTAGTAGTAATGGGCATCGGCAGAACCATAGGTATCACGAAAGGCTATGTATTTTATATTATCGTAGATTGTATTGGTGGAAGATGGAGAAAAATCATAAGTCAACTCACCTTCCTTGAGGGGATATTTACCTGTGAGCATATCTACTAAAAGGCTTTTCCCCGCTCCATTGGGACCTACAATGGCCACATGTTCTCCTGCCAGGAAATCAAGAGTTACAGGTTGTTCTAAACGCACAAGCGGGTTGCGTACTACGCCCCCCGCTATATGTATTGTATGTTGTTGCACCATTTCCATCGTTCTTTCTATGTTAGATGGCGCAAAGATAAGATTATTAATTATTCATGATTCATCATTGATAAAGAATCATTGCCGACTGCGCAGGAACCAGAACTTCTGCTCCATAAACCGTGCCCAGTCCTTTTTCATTGATGAGGCCATCTTTGCAGACTACGGTGTATTTACCTTCGGGAATGGTCAGTTTGGCAGCTTGCTTGCGAGCATTCAAGACCACAATGATCTCTTTCCAAGCATCGTCGTTTGCATGATCCTTTAATTGATAAGCAAGAAGATTACTTCCATCCACAGGGAGAAATGCCAAATGCTTGCGCACCAAGTCGGCATTGCCCATACGGAAAGCCGGATGATTCTTACGAAGTTGGATTAATCCTTTATAATAAGCAAAGACATCCGCATGTTGCAGCTTGCGTGTCCAATCGATGACATTGATTGAATCGGGACTTTCATAGCTATTATGCACTCCCTTCTTGTCACGCATCACTTCTTCTCCTGCATAAATGAAGGGAACTCCTTGCGAAGTAAACACGGCTGTCTGAGCCAGTTTGTCAAGTTTAGACAATTCTTCGGGAGTGATGCCCGGGATGCTGGATTTTAAGCGGTCAACCAAACACATATCATCATGGCAGGACACATAACTAATCATCTGCGTTGGTTGCTCTGCCCAAGGAGCTTTGCTATAGTTGACAGAATCATTATAGACCTGCGGATGCTTGATAGCCCCTACTATACCAAATTTGATGCTCTCTTCTCCTCCGGGAAGTCCCGCAAGGAAAGCACCCTGATGATTATCATTGAATGGACCGCGCAAAGCATCACGCATCTCGTCAGAGAAAGCCGCAATACCCGGCATTTTGTAAGTATTAGCCTTCATAGCCAAAGAATCCTCCGGCAGTTGTGGAGCCTGAGCTGCCCACCCTTCACCATAGATAAAGATAGTAGGATCAACAGCCGTTGCAGCCTTACGTATTTCGTTCATGGTTTCAATATCATGAATTCCCATCAAATCAAAACGGAAACCATCAATATGATATTCATTCATCCAATGCAAAACAGATTCTATCATATACTTACGCATCATCGGACGCTCGCTGGCTGTTTCATTGCCACAGGCAGAAGCATCAGCGTATGTACCATCAGGTTTCTGGCGATAGAAGTAACCGGGAACGGTACGTTCAAAGTTGCTATCGGAAATATTGAAAGTATGGTTATATACTACATCCAGCACCACACGTATACCTGCCTTATGTAAAGCCTGCACCATTTGCTTGAATTCGCGGATACGAACAGCTGGTGTATAAGGATCGGTAGAATAAGAGCCATCAGGCACATTATAGTTCTGAGGATCATATCCCCAATTGTATTTGTTTTCATTTAGTTTGGTTTCATCCACCGAGGCATAGTCATAAGAAGGCAGAATATGCACATGGGTGATCCCCAACTCTTTGAGATGATCAATACCGGTTGCCAGTTTGTCGGGACTCACCGTGCCAAGTTCTGTAAGTGCCAAGTACTTTCCTTTATGTTCCATACCTGACGACGGGTCAACAGAGAAATCACGATGGTGCACCTCATAGATAATGACATCAGCCGGAGAAGCCAATGCCGGGCGTCTATCTTCGGCCCAACCTTCAGGATCAGTGCTCTTCATATCAATAATTGCCGCACGCTTACCGTTTACACCCACAGCTTTCGCATTAATGCCCGGTGTATCTCCTAACCACTTATCATTGATTTTTACATTAAACGTGTAGAATTTATCTTTCAGATCTTTTTCAACGGCAGCAGTCCAAGTGCCTTCCTTAGATGGCTTCATGGAAACAGTCTCGTAGGCATGTCCTCCCTCTCCGGCCTCAAACAACATCAGCCGAACTTCATCTGCAGTGGGCGACCATAATGTAAATTGTGTGGCTGCAGGGGTATACTCCATTTCTGTCAGATTAGCGGAACGGACTGGGTAAAGTTCATACGAAGCATATTCGTTCTTCGCGGGGGCGCAACTGATTATCGTCGTTGCAGCCATTCCAATCATAGCAAGTTCATTTAATTTCATGATATTATCTTTAAGTATTAGGCATTTATAAATTACTTCTTCACCTTATCCGGATTTTTGGCAATAAAATCTTTCCATCCGCTATATCCTTTCTCTACAGTAGGACGTCCCATTTGTAAAAAGTGACAATAAGCAGCGGCAAGTCCATCTGTTGCATCCATAAAAGTCGGCATATCTTCTTTAGAAAAATGCAACATGCGCTGCAACATATCCGCTACTTGTTCCTTGGATGCCTGTCCGTTACCGGTAATTGCCATTTTTATCTTCAGAGGAGCGTATTCGGTAATGGGAATGTCTCTGCTCAAAGCAGCTGCCATGGCCACCCCTTGTGCGCGTCCTAATTTAAGCATAGACTGCACATTTTTCCCAAAGAAAGGCGCTTCAATCGCTAGTTCATCAGGCAAATAACTTTCGATGATACTGAGTACCCGCTCATGGATGTGACGTAACTTCAAATAATGATCACCAAGCTTACGGAGGTCAATGATACCCATAGCTATCATTTCGGGTTTTACACCCGTAATGCGCAACAAGCCATACCCCATAATCGTAGTACCGGGGTCAATACCCAAGATGATCTTTTCTTTGACAGGTTGTATCACTCTATTACCTCCATCAATGTAGGAAACCCAATTACTTTATTTTTAAAAACATCCAGCAACTCTTCATTAAGTTTGACACCTTGCTCCTGATGCCAGCGATGCAGCTTGGCAGAATCCTCCACTTCAAACTGAACCGAGAGGCAGATGCTACCCTCCTCAATATGGCTCAGTATGCGGGATATTCGAGGAGTATGCAAGATTCCATTCTTCTCGACTTCGGGAAGATAGTGCTCCTGCAACCAAATTAAAAAGTTCTTATCTTCCCTTCCCTCAATATGATAGGTCGTATTGTATATCAGCATAACGTCTTTTTTAAATTTTGTTTGGCAAACATAGCAATTATTTCAGAATAATGCATTATCTTTGCGCCATCAAAATGCAGATAGTTCTGCAAACGTTAGCAATGGGGTGTTAGCTCATCTGGCTAGAGCGCGACACTGGCAGTGTCGAGGTGATCGGTTCGAGTCCGATACGCTCCACGTAGAAGTTCTTGATTGGTACGATCCAATTAGGAACTTTTTTTTATAGTCAAATACTCCAGAAGAAAGTATCAAAATATAAAAGCTGAAAATTTAAACAGGATCTTAAGAAGTGATATCCTAAGAAAATTGTATCTTTGCATCGTTTTTAACTTAGTAAATAAATAAGATAACAACGATATGATAGCTAAAATCAACCAGCTTCTGCAAGAAGTGGAAGCACTGAAAGCCGCCAATGCCGAGGAACTGGAAGCGCTCCGCATCAAATACCTTAGCAAAAAAGGAGCCATCAACGAGCTAATGGCGGATTTCCGCCATGTGTCTGCCGAACAAAAGAAAGAGGTGGGAATGCGACTGAATGAACTTAAAAATACAGCGCAAGAAAAGATCAACGCATTGAAAGAATTGTTCGAAAGTCAGGACAGTGGTTGCGAAGATCTCGACCTCACCCGCTCAGCTTATCCGGTAAAATTGGGTACACGCCATCCGCTTACCATTGTAAAGAACGAAATCATAGATATCTTTGCTCGTATGGGATTCAACATTGCCGATGGACCGGAAATTGAAGACGACTGGCATGTTTTTTCTTCTATGAACTTTGCTGAAGACCATCCGGCTCGCGACATGCAAGATACCTTCTTTATTGAGAACAACAGCGCCAACGTATCCCATAACATCGTTCTGCGTACACATACTTCAAGCGTACAAAGCCGTATCATGGAGACTTCACAGCCGCCTATCCGTGTTCTTTGTCCGGGACGTGTTTACCGCAATGAAGCCATCAGTTATCGTGCACACGCCTTTTTCCATCAGGTTGAGGCATTGTATATAGATCGAAACGTTTCTTTCACCGACTTGAAACAAGCCTTGTTACTCTTTGCACAAGAGATGTTTGGCAACGACACAAAAATTCGTTTGCGTCCTTCTTATTTCCCCTTCACAGAGCCCAGTGCCGAAATGGACATCAGCTGCAACATTTGTGGCGGTAAAGGATGCCCTTTCTGTAAAGGCACAGGCTGGGTTGAAATCTTAGGATGTGGAATGGTTGACCCGAATGTTCTGGAACTGAACGGAATTGACAGTAAAACATATAGTGGTTACGCTCTCGGTATGGGTATCGAACGTATCACTAACCTGAAATACCGAGTGAATGACCTCCGACTCTTCTCTGAAAACGATACACGCTTCTTGAAAGAATTCGAGGCTGCTTACTAAAACGTTATTTTTAGAATACCCCATGACTATCTGTCATTAGTTTCGCCCCCTTCTTTTGGAAGATAGGATTAGGGCAAAGCTAATGGCAGTTACTCTTTAAATAAAATGCTTGTTATGAAAGATCGGCTCATTACTCCCAGCTATTGCTTTATGCTTGCAGCCAACTTTCTGTTGTATTTTGGCTTTTGGTTATTGATTCCAGTCCTACCCTTTTATTTGTCGGAGATCTTCAATGCCGGAAACTCTACAATAGGCATTATACTTTCCTGCTACACCGTTGCAGCTTTGTGCATCCGCCCTTTCTCGGGCTATTTTCTGGATAGTTTTGCTCGTAAGCCTTTATATTTATTGGCATACTTTATCTTTATGACCATCTTTGCAGGCTACATCATTGCAGGAGTTCTTGCCCTATTCATTGCCTTCCGAATCATTCACGGAGTTTCATTTGGTATGGTGACAGTAGCCGGCAATACACTGGTTATCGACATTATGCCGGCATCCAGACGCGGAGAAGGCTTGGGTTATTATGGACTTTCCAACAACATAGCCATGGCAGTAGGGCCTATGTCGGGACTCTTTTTGCACGATGCCGGCATGAGCTTCACTACTATTTTCAGTTGCTCGCTCTGCTCCTGTCTCGCCGGATTCATCTGTGCTGCATTCGTAAAAACTCCTTTTAGACCTCAGATAAAAAGAGAACCCCTGTCTCTCGACCGTTTTATTCTATTGAAAGGAATTCCCGCAGGCATCAGCTTATTGCTGTTATCCATCCCTTACGGCATAACTACCAATTACGTGGCTATGTATGCCAAAGAAATAGGTATGAACGTCTCAACCGGTTTCTTTTTTACTTTCATGGCAGTGGGTATGGCGATATCCCGTATCTTGTCGGGAAAGCTGGTAGATAAAGGAAAAGTGACACAAGTCATTTCAGCAGGGCTCCATATTGTAGTAGTCAGTTTCTTCCTGCTTTCAGCTTGCGTATACATCATCCAGTGGAATACATTCGCTTGCAGCATCCTCTTTTTTGCCATTGCTTTGTTGCTTGGTATAGGGTTCGGCATTATGTTTCCGGCATACAACACCTTGTTTGTAAACCTTGCACCTAATAATCAACGAGGTACGGCTACTTCCAGCTATCTCACTTCCTGGGATGTAGGTATAGGTATAGGCATGCTGACAGGGGGATATATTGCAGATATAAGTACCTTTGACAAAGCCTATCTGTTCGGTGCCTGCCTTACTATCCTTTCTGCGCTTTATTTTAAGAGAAAAGTAGCTCCACATTATCATAAAAACAAATTAAGATGAGAAAGAAAGAGCGTTATGAAAAAGTAATTGCTTGGTTCAAGGAGAATCGTCCTGTAGCCGAGACAGAATTGCAGTATGGCAACCCGTTCGAACTGTTGATAGCAGTCATTCTTTCTGCCCAGTGTACAGACAAACGGGTAAACCTGATTACCCCCGCCATCTACCGCGACTTCCCTACTCCCGAAGCATTGGCTGCCACAACTCCCGAAGTCGTTTTTGAGTATATCCGTAGCATTTCTTACCCTAACAACAAAGCCAAGCACCTGGTAGGTATGGCTAAAATGTTAGTGAAAGATTTCAACAGTGAGATACCCGATACCCTGGAGAAACTGGTCAAACTTCCCGGCGTGGGTCGCAAAACAGCCAATGTGATTCAATCGGTCGTTTTTAAGAAGGCTGCTATGGCTGTAGACACACATGTATTCCGGGTTAGTCACCGTCTGGGACTGGTTTCAGAGAAATGTACCACTCCCTTCAGCGTAGAAAAAGAACTGGTGAAAAACATTCCGGAGGCCGACATCCCCATTGCTCACCATTGGCTCATCCTACATGGGCGCTATATATGCCAAGCACGTACTCCTCAATGTGATAAATGCGGTTTGCAGTTGATGTGCAAATATTATTGCCAGAAGTATAAAGTAAGCAAAGAGAGTGGTCAGGAGAAAGAATAAATGACTATTTCATAGCTAAAAAAAGAAATAAATGCTAACTTTGCAGTCACAAAAAAAAATAAGTTACATATTTAAATAAAATAGAGTATTATGACAATTGATCAATTTAACTTTGCCGGAAAAAAGGCATTTATTCGTGTGGACTTCAATGTGCCTCTAGACGAAAACTTCAACATTACAGACGACACTCGTATGCGTGCCGCTCTTCCTACTTTGAAGAAGATTTTAGCCAACGGAGGTAGTCTAATTATCGGTTCTCACCTCGGTCGTCCGAAAGGCCCGGCTGATAAATTCTCTTTGAAGCATATTCTGAAGCACCTTGAAGATTTATTGGGTGTTGAGGTACAGTTTGCTAACGACTGCATGGGTGAAGAAGCTGCAGTGAAGGCTTCTGCTTTGCAAGCAGGTGAAGTACTGTTGCTCGAAAACCTTCGCTTCTACGCTGAAGAAGAAGGCAAACCCCGTGGTTTGGCCGAAGATGCTACAGACGAAGAAAAGAAAGTAGCCAAAGCTGCCGTTAAAGAAAGCCAGAAAGAATTCACCAAGAAATTGGCTTCTTATGCTGACTGCTACGTAAACGACGCTTTCGGTACAGCTCACCGTGCACATGCTTCTACAGCATTGATTGCTAAACATTTCGACAAGAACAGTAAAATGTTCGGCTACTTGATGGAAAAAGAAGTAAAGGCTGTTGATAAAATATTGAATGACATTCAACGTCCTTTCACTGCCATCATGGGTGGTTCTAAGGTTTCTTCTAAGATTGAAATCATCGAAAACTTATTGAGCAAAGTAGATAACCTGATTATTGCCGGAGGTATGACTTATACTTTCACCAAGGCTATGGGCGGTAAGATCGGTATCTCTATCTGCGAAGACGACAAATTAGATTTGGCTCTCGACTTGGTAAAGAAAGCCAAAGAAAAAGGTGTAAACCTTGTATTAGCTGTTGACGCTAAGATTGCTGACGCTTTCTCTAACGACGCTAACACTAAATTCTGTCCGGTTAACGAAATTCCTGACGGATGGGAAGGTCTGGATATCGGCCCTAAGACAGAAGAACTCTTTGCAGACGTTATCAAGAACTCGAAGACTATTCTTTGGAACGGCCCGACTGGTGTATTCGAATTCGAGAACTTTACCCATGGTTCACGCACTGTAGGTGAAGCCATCGTAGAAGCTACCAAGAATGGTGCTTTCTCACTTGTAGGGGGTGGTGACTCTGTAGCTTGTGTCAACAAGTTTGGCCTGGCAAGCGGTGTATCATACGTATCTACAGGAGGGGGTGCATTACTCGAAGCGATTGAAGGTAAAGTCCTCCCGGGTATCGCTGCAATCAACGAATAAGTATAATCCCAATGATATAAAAAGGCAGCTCTTTGAAAGAAGAGTTGCCTTTTTACTTTTTTTTAGTTCCTTACACATGAGACGAATTCTACTATCCTGCATTCTATTATTGGCAGTTTATTCCCTAAAAGCGCAAGACGCTCGTTTAAATGAAGTGGTCAATACGCTGAAAGACCGCATCTCCCTCTCCGGTTATGCCCAACTGGGATATACTTTTGACGATGAGGGTGACAAAAACAGCAACACTTTTGATATCAAAAGAGTCATTTTCATGGCACGCGGTCAAATTACCGACAAATGGTCATGCTATTTTATGTATAGTTTTGCCAATACCGGAAAGATTCTGGAGGCCTATACGGAGTATCAGTTTCTTCCGCAGCTCACTGCCCGTGTTGGACAATTCAAAACCATGTACTCTATCGAGAATCCGATGTCACCTTGTTTTGTTGAATTGATCAACTGCTATTCTCAAGCAGTCAGCTATCTGGCCGGCAGCAACGGAAGCGACCCATTGCATACTTCCAGCGGTGGCCGTGACCTGGGAATACTGATCTATGGCGACCTCTTCGGCAAGCTATTGAATTACAATCTGGCCCTGATGAATGGGCAAGGCATCAATGTGAAAGATAGAAACAATCAGAAAGATGTGGTAGGTAGTTTGATGGTTAACCCTTTGAATTGGCTATCGGTAGGCGGTTCCTTTATTAAAGGGAAAGGATGCGCAGTAGCTCTCTCTTCCATCAACCCGGAGATTGCTGTTGGTGATAATTACACCCGCAATCGCTGGGCAGCAGGAGCTACTATCAAAACCAAACCGATTGATATCCGCACTGAATACCTCGGAGGGAAAGACGGACAAATCAAAAGCAACGGTTATTATGCCACCGTATCTGCCCATCTCTTTCCAAAGTTTGACCTCATTGCTTCTTACGACTATTTCAATAAGAATAAAGCAGTGGGCGACAAACAGACGAATTACGTTGCCGGTGTACAATATTGGTTCTACCCTAAATGTCGCATACAAGCACAATATACTTATTGCAACCGCCACCAAGGAGAGAACTCCAATCTGCTACAAGCACAGTTGCAAGTACGATTCTAAAGCAAAGACCCGATTAAAAACAACCACCTTATTCTAACACCATGGATTACAATCAGATCTTACAAGAAATCTACGAAGAGATACAGCCTTACGCCTCGATGGGCGCGCCTGCATCTTACATTCCGGAGTTACAAAAAGTCAACCCCGATCATTATGGCATCTGCCTCCATACACTCAAAGGAAAAGAATACGCCATGGGAGATTGTGACGAGCGTTTCTCCATTCAGAGTATTTCCAAAGTACTTGTCCTTGCAATGGGATTCAGCCGCTTGGGCAACCAACTTTGGAAACGCATTGGGGTAGAGCCTTCCGGAAACGCCTTTAACTCTATCTTTCAGTTGGAAATGGAAAAAGGGATTCCCCGGAATCCATTGATCAATGCCGGCGCATTAGTGATGACAGACATATTGATCTCTACCCTCTCCCATCCCGAAGAAGAGTATCTTACGTTTGTGCGCGAACTCTGCGGTTGCGATGATATTCAATACAATGAGCATATGGCAACCTCCGAACGCGAAACCGGTTTTCTGAATGCAGCCATTGTCAACATGCTGAAATATCACGGTAACATCAAAAATGACGTAGAAGAAGTACTACGTTTCTATTTCCTTCAATGTTCGATAGGAATGAATTGCCGGGAATTGTCTCGTGCCTTTCTCCCTTTTGCCGATCACACACATCCCTTTAGTTTCGGCGGCACTACCCTCACCACTTCGCAAGTCAAACGCATCAATGCCATCATGCAGACTTGTGGATTTTACGATGAAGCAGGAGAGTTCTCCTATTTAGTAGGGCTCCCCGGCAAGAGTGGCGTTGGAGGAGGTATTGCGGCCGTCTGCCCACGCAAATATGCAGTGGCCGTATGGAGTCCTCGACTCAATGCGAAAGGAAATTCCGTCATGGGAATGAAAGCCTTGGAATTACTGACGACCAAAACAGCCATCAGTATTTTCTAAAATCACCTACCTTTGGCATTCTTTTTGCTGTTTAGTCAGTATATCCTTTAAAGATACAAACTTATGAATGAGCAAGCCATACAAGAGCAACATCAACATATCATCACCCTGCTTGAGCAGAAGCGATTGAAAGAAGCACAATCCCAAACAGAAGCATTCCTGTTCAACAGCAATGACTGGGCCTTACGTAGCCGTTTGGAACAAGTACAAACCTCCTACCAGTATATGCTACAGTACATGCGGCAGGGAGTCAACGACCCCGAACGTCAGAAGTTATATCGTCAACTACTT
Organism: uncultured Bacteroides sp.; assembly: GCA_945607605.1. Taxonomy (GTDB): domain Bacteria; phylum Bacteroidota; class Bacteroidia; order Bacteroidales; family Bacteroidaceae; genus Bacteroides. Next base: position 3,208 of record CALYZE010000010.1, on the reverse strand, counting down.
GTTGAAACATGGGAGATTGCCGATCAAACTCGCCTCAATATGCTTGACGGAGTATCTAATCACTACTATCATTCTTTGCGTAAAAATCGGGATAGACTCCCCAAGGAGTATGATATAGCTACGCTCCAGAAAGTATTGGAATCTTTTCCGGACGATATGGCCGTATGTCAACTCATGCCAGACAATCAAAGTTTAGATGCAGCATTAAAGCGCCATGAAGAGACACATAAGGTACTTTTCCTGACTACGTGGAGCAACAGTGCCTGGTCGGTAAAAGACGAACAGCAAGCCCAAGGATTATTGGAATCGGAATTACTGCCCGTCAGCGACTTATGTCTGTTTACCAGTGCCGTTACGCTGAGCGTAATGGAATGTTTCGATATGCGCAAATTGGCGTGGCTGCTGGATGCAATAACGCACGCAAATACGGATGTTAATCAACGCGCTTTGGTGGGTGTGGCTATTCTGCTGTACATTCATTCCGCCCGCCTGCCCTATTATTCGGAGTTAATGGCCCGACTGACGCTGCTCGACGAAGACGGTAGCTTTGGCAAACAACTGAACCGTATCTATATTCAGTTGCTTCGTAGTCAGGAAACTGAAAAGATAGACAAAAAGATGCGTGAGGAGATCATTCCGGAGATGATGAAGAACGTCAACATCATGCGCAACATGAAATTTGGATTTGAAGATAACGCTGTGGATGAAAACGACCTGAATCCTGATTGGGAGAAGAGTTTCGATGCATCCGGATTAGAAGATAAAATACGGGAAATGAACGAATGGCAACTGGAAGGTGCAGACGTTTACATGAGTACTTTTACTCAACTCAAAAGCTATCCGTTCTTCAGGGAGCCACATAACTGGTTATATCCGTTTGACATGCAGCACTCCAGCCTCATCAAAGAATACGGTTTGAAGCCGACAGGCGACCATGCCATTCTTTCTTTGATGGTACAATCGGGATTTTTCTGCAACAGTGACAAGTATTCTCTCTATTTCACTTTGGCACACATTCCGCAAGCACAACGTGACATCATGATCAGTCAGATGACTTCTCAAGATTTAGATGAACTGTTGGAACAAAGTAAAGCTTCCAACCTTCAGCAATACGCCCAACGTCCGGAAGTACAAAGCAACCAATATATCCATGATTTATATCGTTTCTTTAAATTAAGCCAACGCCGATCGGAGTTCCGCGATATCTTTAAAGAAGAAATTGTCTTGCATCGCATTTCCGCTTTAAAAGAAATCTTGTGGAAACCCGAACTTCTTTTAGCCGTTGCCGATTTCCATTTCCGCAAGCAGCACTATGCTCAATCACTGGAAATTTACCAGATACTGATAGACTTGAATCAGGCAGATGCAGACCTCTTCCAAAAGGCAGGTTACTGCCTACAAAAGGAGAAGCGCTACAAGGAAGCAATCGATGCCTATTGCAAGTCGGATTTATTAAAGCCCGACCATGTATGGACCATCCGTCATCTGGCTACTTGTTACAGGCAGATGAGAGATTTCACGTCCGCTTTGGAATATTATAAGAAGGTAGAAGCCATTCAACCTCAAAACCGAACAATCCTCTTTTACGCAGGTAGTTGCCTGGCAGAACTGGAAAGGTACGAAGAGGCCCTGCAATATTTCTTCAAACTAGACTTCATGGATGCTAACAGCATCAAAACATGGCGTGCCATAGGTTGGTGTTCCTATGTCAGCGGCAAATACGAACAAGCCATGAAGTATTACGAAAAGATACTTGAATCTAAGCCCCTTGCCACCGATTACCTGAATGCGGGACATGTTGCTTGGGGATTGGGTAACCTTGAAAAAGCAGTAGAGCTTTACAGCCAAGCAGCCTCGGAAAGTAGCAACCGGGAAACCTTCTTGGAAATGTTCAGCAAGGATAAAGAGACGCTGATTAAACAAGGAATTGAAGAAAAAGAGATCCCGTTGATGTTGGATTTAATTCCTTAAGGCTTACACTTTACTCAATTCTTTATAAAGCCGTTGCACCGGCAGCCCCATCACGTTGTAGTAGCTGCCTGATATGTTTTCTACCCCGATAAAGCCGATCCATTCTTGCACACCGTATGCTCCGGCTTTATCCATCGGGTGAAACTGATCTACATAGTAGGCAATTTCCTCTTCACTCAATTTAGAGAAGCGCACTTCTGTTTGGGCAGTAAAGCTACGCTGCCATTCTGTCGTAGTGAGGCAAACACCTGTGAAAACTTCGTGCGTACGACCGGACATGTCACGCAACATCTGCAAAGCCTCTTCGCGGTCTAGGGGTTTTCCTAAGACCTTTCCATCCAACCAGACAATGGTATCGGCGGTAATCATCAGTTCACCCGGCTTCAGTATGGCAAGATAGGCATCCGCTTTCTCTTTGGCTATATACAAGGGGATATCTGCCCCTTGCAAAGCCTCAGGATAAGATTCGTCGATGTCAGGTAAAGTCCTTACTTCGTACTCCACTCCCAATCCTGCCAGTAACTCCTTCCGTCGAGGAGAGTTAGAGGCAAGAATCACTTGGTATTTCTTCAGATTAGTTAAAACCATTTTCTTAGATTTGAAATAACAATTACCACCCAAAAGCATCTTTATCGGCCAGCCATAGCCCCTGAACCTTCAACACCTGCTCTACGATATCACGTCCACAACCATAACCTCCCTCTGCATGAGAAATATAACGTGCAATCTCCTTGACTTCCGGAGCTGCATCTTTCGGACAACATGGCAGACCGCAAGCACGCATGACTTCCATGTCCGGAATATCATCACCGACATAAAGAATCTCTTCATCCGTCAATCCATTACGATCACGAAAATCATAGTAATCGTGTATTTTCACCGAAGAAGCCATGTATATGTTTTCCTCAGCTATGCCCAGAGACAAGAAACGTTTGCGTACAGCTTCCGTCTTTCCGCCAGTGATGATGCCTAACAAAACCCCGAGTTTGGCAGCGATATGCAGCGAGTAGCCATCTTTAATGTTGACCGTACGCAAAGGTTCACCTTCAGGACTCATCGGGATGACATTGGCACTCAGCACACCGTCTACGTCAAAAACGAGTGCTTTTATCTTCTTTAAATCATAATTGATTGTACTCATTACTCTTTTTTTAATAGTTATCTATCTGTTACTTATAGACCATCCAAAGTCTATCTATCCTACTTCGTAGTTTCAATTAATCAAACGATTCGTTTC
>CALYZE010000009.1 GCA_945607605.1 uncultured Bacteroides sp. | reverse complement strand
TATGCTTTGCAGCGTCACTGCAAATAGTATGCAGCGGTACTGCAAGCCTTGTGCAGTGACACTGCAAGGTATTGTTACTCACTCTGCAGTGTGAATCACTTGATTCTTAATAGGGTTGTGATACGTGGCGCTTCTGCCTTGAGAAAATGACACCCTTAAATGCTACGAATTCTCTTTGAGGTTGCAGTTTATAACTTTGCCCCGTCCAACAATTCCAAATAGATACCTAAGGCTTCCTCTATTTCCTTGATAAAGATAAACTCGTCGGCGGTATGCGAACGGCTACTTTTGCCCGGTCCCATTTTCAAGGAGGGGAAAGACATGAAGGCTTGGTCCGACAAGGTGGGAGAGCCGTAAGGAGTGCGTCCCATTACGATTGCTTTTTGTACAATCGGATGTTTCTCTTCTACATGCGAGGAGCTTAATCGGAAGGAGCGAGGGATGGCTTCACAAGTAATGTGTTTTTGTATCTCGGCAAACAGCTCTTGGTTACTGTAACATTCATTGCTGCGGATGTCTACTACAAAGCTACAACGGTCGGGGATGACATTGTGTTGAGTTCCGGCATTGACCATGGTGACACTCATCTTGACAGGACCCAGTAAGGGAGATTCTTTTGCAAAACGATAGTCGCGAAACCAGGCGATATCATTCAATATCTTATAAATAGCGTTGTCGCCTTCATTGCGGGCGGCATGTCCTGATTTGCCGATTGCGGTAACATCCAGCACCATCAAGCCTTTTTCGGCGATGGCGGGTTGCATCTCGGTTGGTTCGCCTACAATGGCAAATTGTATGGGCGGCAATTCCGGCAGTACACATTCTATTCCATCTTTGCCGGATACTTCTTCTTCGGAAGAAGCAAGATAGATCAGGTTGTAAGCTTGTGTGGTGCGGCAGAGCTGCAAAAAGACTTGCAACAGACTGACTACGCTTGCGCCTGCATCGTTACTGCCCAAACCATAGAGTTTGCCGTTCGTTTCCAATACCGGGGTAAACGGGTCTTTTCTCCACCCATTCACCGGCTTCACGGTGTCGATGTGAGAGTTTAGCAGCAAAGTTGGCTTTTTAAGATCGAACATGGGGCTAAGACACCATATATTATTGCCTTTTCGTCCCGTCGACATTCCTTGCATCTCCATGTAATTCTGAAGATAATCGGCTGCTTTTGCCTCGTCGCGACTTAAAGAAGGAATGCTTATCAGCGACTTCAACATTCCGGTCGCTTCGGAAACCAAGGTGGGTATATCGTATTTCATATGCTAATAAAAAGTTATCGAAATGCAAACTTACGAATTATTATCAAGAATTGAATAAGAGAAACGTTAATCTTTAGAGGCAAAATGCTTACTGTTTGCTCTTAACATAGATTAATTCGCTGTTATTCTATCAACATATTGGTTGCTATCCTTTTTATATGTAATTTTGCGCCTGCTTAATTAAAATGTTATAATAGTGAAAAGAGAATGACTAATCCTTATCACTACTCAACAAAGACTTAAAAACTAGACATATTTACTTTCGTATTATTAATCATTTATTAAAAATTCATGAATAGGCTTATTAGTATTTTATGTGGCCTGCTTTTGTGTGTAGTAACGTATGCACAAGAGGTCACAGTGAAGGGTAAGGTTACTACCCAAGGCGAAGAAGTGCCAGGCGTAACCATTATGGTAAAAGGTAGTAGTGGACAGGGAACGATTACATCGATAGATGGCGCCTATTCCCTTAAAGTAGATGCAAAAGACATCCTTGTGTTCTCTTATATTGGTTATGAAACAGTAGAAGTTCCTGTGAAAGGACGTGCTACAATCCATGTAGAGTTGAAAGAATCTTCTATGGCCATTGATGAAGTGGTGATTACCGTTCCTTATGGTACAGCGAAGAAATCAACATTTACCGGTTCGGCTGGGGTTATTGACAAAAAGCTGATTGCTTCATCGCAGGTGAGTAGTGTGACGAAAGCTTTGCAGGGTAGTGTAGCTGGTTTGCAGTCTTTCTCTACCAGCGGACAGCCGGGTGAAGATGCTAACATTTATATTCGTGGTATCGGTTCGGCTAATGCTTCAACCACCCCGCTTTATGTAGTAGACGGAGTGCCTTATGACGGTGCTTTATCTTCCATCTCCTCACAAGATATTGCATCTATCACTGTATTGAAAGATGCTGCAGCTGCGACTCTGTATGGTTCACGTGCAGCTAACGGTGTGGTTATGATTACTACGAAGCAAGGTTCTGAGTCTGCACCTACCATCGAGTTGTCTGCCAAATTTGGTTTCTCTAACCGTGCGGTGAAGGATTACGACCAATTGAGCACGAACGATTATTATAGATTGCAGTGGGAAGCGATGCGCAACAAGGGTTTGGATAATAACCTATCTGCTGAAGTTGCTGCACAGAAAGCAACCGATGGCTTGATTGGTTCTCTGGGTATCAATCCTTACGGAAGCCGATATGCAAATCCGGTAGGCTTGGATGGCCATTTGGTTGACGGTGCTACTCCATTGTGGAATGACAATTGGGACGATGCTTTGTCGCAAGATGCCCATTATACCGATGTGAGCGCTCGTATCTCAGGCGGTAGTGCTAAAACAAAATATTACTTCTCTTTAGGTTATTTGGACGATCAAGGTGCTTATATCTCTTCAGGCTTTAAGCGTTATACTTTGCGTTCTAATATCACTTCTGATTTACGCGACTGGTTGCAGGTGGGTCTGAATGTATCGGGTACTCACTCTATACAAGATTATCCGAAGCAGGATGATACGGCCATTGGCAACGTTGTATTGGCAGCCCGCTCTTTACCTTCATTCTATCCGGTATATGAACGTAATAGAGATACCGGCGAATACTTGCGCGATGAGGCAGGAAATAAAATTTACGACTATGGTACCTACCGTAAGAGTTCTTACAAAGGTTATAACTTTGTTCAGTCCATGCCATACGACAAGAATGAGATTAAAAGAGATGCTGCTTCCGTACGCGGATATTTGCAGGTAGCTCCTATCCAAGGATTAAGCTATAAAATGTCTTTGAGCGTTGACTACAACAGCCGTTTCTCTCACGACTACTCAAATCCGACGTATGGTAAAGAGCCGTTGGTGGGTTCGGTAAGCAAACGCAATACCCGTACAGTGGGTATGACTTTCAATAATGTGGTAAACTATGAGCGTGCTTTCAAAGAACTGCACAACGTACGTTTGATGGCAGGTCAGGAGTATTATGAATTCAATACATCCAACTTTGGCGGTTCACGTTCTGGCGTAATTGCTGACGGCTATTTTGAACCCGATGCAGCGTTTACATTGACAGGTTTTAATGGTAACAGCGATCAATATAAGTTGTTGAGTTACTTCGGTAGTGCCGAATATTCCTACAATCAACGTTACTTCCTTTCAGCTTCTGTACGTACCGATGGTTCTTCACGTTTCCACCCCGATAATCGTTGGGGTACATTCTGGTCAGTTGGTGGTTCTTGGAAGATTTATCAGGAAGCATTTCTGGAAGATGCAGCCAATAGCTGGTTGTCTAATTTGAGTCTTCGTGCCAGCTATGGTGCGCAAGGTAATGATAATGTAGGTTATTATGCTTACCAAGAATTGTACGGAATCGGTAGCTTCTTAGGCGAAGGTTCTTTGCAAACTTCTCGCTTGGCTACTCCTAACTTGTCTTGGGAGACGAACTTGAACTTTAATATTGGTTTGGATTTTGGTTTCTTGAACAACCGTATCAATGGTACCATTGAGTATTTCAACCGTGCTTCTAAGGATTTGTTGTTTAGCCGTGACTTGGTGCCGTCTTCCGGCTTCAGTTCTATGGATGCTAACATCGGTAAACTGAAGAATTATGGTTGGGAATTTACGGTGAATGCTACGCCGGTGATGACTCGTGATTGGACTTGGAGACTTTCTGTGAATGCTACTACTTATAAGAATAAGATTGTACAACTGCCCACAGAAGTAATGTGGCAAGGTACTAAGAAATGGGTAGAAGGTGGTTCGCTTTACGACTTCTGGCTGTATGAATGGGGAGGTGTAAATCCTGAAACTGGTGAGGCTCAGTGGGCATACTACGATATAGATGGAACCAGACTTCTTACTGATGATTACGCAAGCTTAGAGGCTACTGATAAAGTAAAAGCCGGCAGCTCTTTGCCTAAATTGAGTGGTGGTTTCCAATCTGATTTGACTTGGAAGAGTGTAAGCTTGTCCATGCTGTTCTCTTATGGCTTGGGTGGCAAGATTTATAATAATGATAAGAACATGCTGATGAGTGTGAATGGTGGTAAAGGAAATACGTTGAGCAAAGATTTGATCAATCGATGGACTCCTGACAATCGTTATACAGACATTCCTCGTTTGGTAGATGAGGGAACAAGCAAATTTACCTCCGCTTCTACGCGTTGGTTGGTAGATCGTTCTTACTTGCGTTTGAAAACGATGACATTGAATTATAACCTACCGAAACAATGGTTGCAACCGCTTACTTTGAAAGATGCGAGTGTATTTATTCAAGGAGAAAACCTGCTGACATTCAGTAAACAACAGGGATTAGACCCGGAACAACCTGTCAGTGGTATGGCTTCTTTCCGCTATCCGGCCATGAAGACTATCTCTTTCGGTATCAATGTGAAACTTTAAAAACTTACAACAATGAAAATGAATTTTAAAAATATATCTGTCGTTTTGTTTGCGGCATGTACATTGGTGTCTTGCGACCTTGACACCACTCCCACTGCTTCAATGGGTGCGGGAGATGTGTATAAGAATATAGAGAATGCTGAACATGTGTTGAGAGGTGCATGGAGCCATATTTTTAATTCAGGATGGACGTATGCTTCGATTGGCATTGGCTCTATCATGCTGAATGATGACTTTGCCGGTTCAGACGCTGTGAGAACAAGAAGTTATGGTTTCTCAGGCAGTTATAACCTGACAAATGGATATGCACGGGGAGAGTATAATACGGTGCTTTGGGATTTGATGTATGGTCCGATTAATAACTGTAACGGAATTCTAAAGAATATCGATAACATTCCCGGCAAGCAAGAGACGAAGAACCGAATCAAAGGACAAGCTTTAGCTACTCGGGGATATGCCTATATGATTTTGGCTACTCACTACTCCTTTGCTATTGATAAAGATCCCCATGCTGTTTGTGTACCTATCTATACAGAACCAACCGATGGGAATGTAGCTTTGACAGGTAAAGCGGCTTCCAGTGTATCTGAAGTGTTTGCGCAATCTTTAGAAGACTTGGAAGAGGCTTTGACACTCATTCCTGAAAACTATTCTCATGGAAATGATGCTGGAACACAGTATCAAATTGATCATTTGGTAACGTTAGGTTTGCTGGCACGTACGCATCTGTTTGCTCGCAATTGGCAAGAGGCTTATGATTATGCAACAGCCGCTTTGGCTAAAAACTCTTACTTGATGAGTGAAAGTGAGTATAAGGATGGCTTTAATAACTATCAAAACAAGGAGTGGATGTGGTCTTTGTCTTGTACACAAGATGACAACATGCCTTGTTATTTGTTCTACTTCAAGGATTCTACCTCTGATGCTTATACCAATCTTAATATGGACCCTCACTTTAGAACGAATTTTGAAGAGGGAGATTACCGTAAAGATTTATACCACTGGGGGCAGACGGCTTACGGAGATTGGGCGATGGTGAACAAGAAGTTTATCTTCAAAGATCTTGATAATATGTTGGCCGACCTCGTGATGATGCGTACTTCAGAAATGTATCTGATTAAGGCTGAAGCAGCTGCAAATCTTGGAGGGAAAGAAGCAGAAGCACAAAAAACGCTGCAAACTTTGCGTGATGCTCGTATGAAAGAGGGAGAGAAGGCTAAGATGGTTACCGCAACTGGTGATGCGTTGATTCAAGAGATCTGGTTGGAGCGTCGCAAGGAATTGTGGGGCGAGGGCTTTGCCTTGACCGATCTTATCCGCAACCAACAATCGGTAGTGCGCAAACCTTATGAGGAAGTGATTACTGTAGGAGGTAAAGAGATTACTGTAAGTGGGCATTCCGTTATCAACTTCTCTGATAAGACAAACTTTGAGCCGAATAGTAAGTATTATCTATTCCGCATTCCCGAAAAGGAAGAATTGCAGAATATCAATCTTTACACTAACTATCCGAGATTGCCGATTTACGACAAGTAATTCGTAAGAAAGACACTCTGATAAACGATATAGTCCCTCTCTGTGGCAAGATTTTGCCCGCAGAGAGGGACTATTCTATAGAAAAAGTATCAAAAACAAATTAGTTTCAAATAAAACTAATACCTTTGTACCATATTTACTAATGCATAAAATTATGGCTTATCATCATTTGTCCGTCTTGGTACATCGTCAGGCTGAGAAGTATGGAGACAAAATAGCTCTTAAATATAGAGATTATGAGACCTCGCAATGGATACCGATCACTTGGAACGCATTTTCCCGGACGGTACGTCAAACTGCCAATGCGATGGTAGCTTTGGGAGTAGAAGAACAAGAAAACATCGGCGTTTTTTCTCAAAATAAACCAGAGTGTCTGTATACTGACTTTGCCGCATTTGCCAATCGTGTGGTATCTATACCCTTGTATGCCACTAGTTCATCTGCCCAAGCGCAATACATTATTGAAGATGCGAAAATACGCTTTTTGTTTGTAGGCGAACAGTATCAGTATGATGCTGCTTTTAGTATATTCGGTCTCTGCCAGTCTTTGCAGCAATTGATCATTTTTGATCGTGCCGTAGTGAAAGATTCGCGTGACATGACCTCTGTCTATTTTGATGAATTCTTGGAAAGTGCGAAGGATTTGCAGTATAATGAGGTTGTGAATGAGCGTATGGCACGGGCCTCAGACGATGATCTTGCTAACATCCTTTATACTTCGGGCACTACGGGTGAGCCGAAAGGGGTTATGCTTCATCATTTCAATTATAGAGAAGCACTTCACATTCATGATGTCCGTTTGCCGTTTATGACAGACCAAGATGTATCTATGAATTTCCTTCCGCTAACGCATGTTTTTGAGAAGGCGTGGACTTATCTGTGCATCCATAGAGGGGTGCAGATTTGTATTAACTTACGTCCGGCTGATATTCAGACCACTATTAAAGAAATACGTCCTACCTTGATGTGTAGTGTTCCTCGTTTCTGGGAAAAAGTCTATGCCGGTGTACAGGAAAAGATTGCACAGGAAACTGGTTTGCGGAAAGCCATGATGTTGGATGCCATTAAAGTGGGAAAAATGCACAATATTGACTACCTGCGTGTAGGCAAGACTCCACCGCTAATGCTCCATTTGAAATATAAATTCTATGAAAAGACCATTTATGCTTTATTGAAAAAGACTATCGGTATTGAGAATGGTAATTTCTTCCCGACTGCCGGTGCAGCAGTCCCCGACGAGATTTGTGAATTTGTACATTCTGTAGGCATCAACATGGTGGTAGGATATGGCTTGACGGAATCAACAGCCACCGTTTCCTGCTTCCTCAACACTGGATATGAAATAGGCTCTGTAGGCGTACCTATGCCTGATGTAGAGATAAAAATAGGTGAAAGTAACGAAATCCTTTTGCGTGGTAAGACCATTACTACCGGATATTATAAGAAACCGATGGCTACAGCAGCCGCCATTGATGAAGAGGGTTGGTTCCATACCGGTGACGCCGGTTATTTGAAAGATGGTCAGTTGTTTTTGACAGAGCGTATTAAAGATCTGCTCAAGACTTCCAATGGGAAATACATCTCTCCGCAAGCGCTGGAAACCAAATTAGCCATCGACCGCTACATTGATCAGATAACTGTTATTGCAGACCAACGTAAATTCGTTTCGGCCCTTATAGTACCTGTCTATGATTTTGTAAAAGACTATGCAAAAGAAAAAGGAATTGAGTATGAATCCATGGAAGAGTTGCTTCAACAACCTAAAGTGCAGGCTTTGTTCCGTGCTCGCATAGATACCTTGCAACAACAGTTTGCCCACTACGAACAGGTGAAGCGTTTTACGCTGTTACCCGAACCTTTTAGCATGGAACGTGGCGAACTTACCAATACATTGAAATTGAAACGTTCTGTTGTAGTTAAGAATTACAAGGAAATTATAGATAAGATGTACGAAGAATAACCACACAGACTAATTAGATAACATCGCAATCCCCTTATTTGGGCTTTACAAGATAAAGCTTAGGTAGGGGGATTTTTACATTTGTACGACAAGGATGTATAATTCTCTCAGAAAAGAGAATGCGGAGATGTAGATAGTTGTTGAGTTTGACTGAGAAAGGGGTGCGTTTTAGTTTTATTAACCAATAGTATGCTTGGATAGGTTAGGGATTGGCCTCTCTCACTTGTTTTTAATAGAGAGAGCTTCTTGGCTTTAGGTGTTCAGATTATGCCCCGCTGCTTCAATAGTCTGACATGGTCGATACTAAGAATGAGTGCTGCATGTTAAACTTAAAATTTAGATAGAATGAAAAAGATCCTTTTGCCTGCTATTTTACTACTGTTTTTTGTGTTAGGAACCTTCTCATGCCAGAAGGGAGTGAAAGAGACCACTCAAGAATATCCCATGTTTTGGACGTGGCTTGATTATCGGTCTGATATGAATTTCGATTCTATCTGTCAGGTGATGAACGATATCGGTATGGATGGAATCATGCTCAATGCACCCACTCCGGATGATTACCGGGTAGCTATACCGATTGCTCACAAACACGGAATTGAAGTGTATGCTTGGTTGTGGACCATGAATCTGGAGCACGATCGTGATCAAACTTTAAAGGAGCATCCCGAATGGTTCAGCGTAAACCGCAACGGCAAGAGTCTGGCAGATACTACGGCTTATGTAGATTATTACAAATTCCTCTGTCCCGCATTGCCCGAAGTTCGTGAGTTTATCAAGGAGAAGATCAAAGCCTATTGTGAAGTGGAGGGCTTGAACGGGATCGCCATCGACTATCACCGTTTTGTGGATGTAGTGCTTCCCACTACCTTGTGGCCTCACTACGGCATTGTGCAGGATCGTGAGTATGCCGCATGGGATTATGGGTATCATCCGGAAATGCTTAAGAAGTTTAAGGAGGAGTATGGCTACGATCCTCGCGAACAGGAAGACCCTTCCCTTGATGTGAAGTGGCGCCAGTTCCGTTGCGACCAGATTACGGAGGTAGCCAATATGATTGCCGAAGTGGTACACTCTTATGGAAAAACGATGGCGGCTTCTCCGTTCCCTACACCGAAAATGGCTTCGCGCATGGTACGTCAGGATTGGAGTCATTGGAATCTAGATATCGTATTTCCCATGGTTTATCATAATTTCTATACGGAAGATGTTAGTTTTATTTCCGATTGTACGATGGAGAATGCACGCGATAAAAATGATAGGACTACTTTGTATTGCGGTATGATGGCTACGGACGGTCCGGAAATGTTTGAGTGCATGGATGCCGCTCTGAATAACGGTGCACAAGGCATTGCGCTATTTACAATTCACGGGTTACGTTCTCCGGAAGTAAAACAGCAGTTCAAAGCCTATGCAGATAGTGTAAAAGCTGTACGGACGGCAAACGGAGGAATGCTAAAAGCGACTTATCCTACCGTTGCCAACCCGGACCCTTTTCAACATGAGGGAATCATGAAACTAGTGGAGGGGCGCATGCAGCAAATCATAGCCAAAGCTGCCGGTAAAGAAACATTTGCCTCATTGGCATTGAGTGAATACAAGGAAGTGAATTCTTATGATGCCACGCGTTGCTATCAGGTAGTAGATAATCATAGCAAGACTACTTTTAAGGTAACCTTCTATCTTTATGGAGAGGTCGTTTCCGGATGGGATGTTGTGGATGAAGCTGCATCAAAAGAAGATAATTAAATCTATATTTGATACAGCTTCATTTTTACTTTATATCTCCGAATTTTAATATCCGAAGATTTCTTCTGTTGTCAGTTCTGTTATTGGGCCCACTTTCTTTAGAGCTGTCAGATCCAAATCTTTCTTATCACCGAGTATGCAGTAAGAATAAGTGCATCCTTTTATCCATTTCTTTTGGAAATCGATGACATCTTGCAAGGTAGCTTTCTGTGTATCTTGGTACAGTTGAATGCGACTATCGGTATTTAGCCCGAAATCCTGTGCGTTGATATAGCTCCAAATCACATTATCCTTGATGGTGCGTTCCGTGCGCAGGCGGGCTATTAATCCTTCTTTGGCCAGTTTGAAGGCAGCTTCAGACTCCGGCATATTGTTGATGATGTCGTTGAAAGTATGGATGGCATCTATCATCTTGTCATTCTGCGTGGCGATGTAAGTGCTGATACTGTAGTCATATTTAGGCAAACTGGGTTTGTTGAGTCCTGCCCATGCAGAGTAGGCTAGACCACGGCTTTCGCGCAGCTCTTGGAATACGATAGAATTCATGCCACCACCGAAGTACTCGTTGTAGATACGACGCGCGGACTCGATGGCTGGATCGAACTTTTCACCCCGGTTGGAATACTGAGCCATGTATATTTGTTTGGCCTCGTAAGGAGCTATGTATATTCTCGTCTCGGTGGTCGACTGTTGTTTGAATTCAATGCCTTCGGGCAGTTCTTTCAATATTTCGGGCACGTTATGTTCTTTGTTGATGACGGCAAGGAAGTCTTCTTGCGAACTGGGGCCGTAGTAAGTAATCCGATGCTTGAAACTGTTCAGGTTATGGATGCGATTCACTAATTCTTGCGGATTCATAGCTTTTAGCTCCTTTTCGCTCAATACATTGGTGGCATGGTTCTTAGGTCCCCATTCCATATAGGTCATGAGTCGGCTGAAGTTTTGAGATTGGTTCAGTTTGGCATCCTTTCCGCGTTTCAGTTGGTCGTTCACCAGGTTATTGTAGGCGTCTTTGTTGACTTGGGCATCAGCCAATAGCTTTTCAAACAGTTCTACGGCTTTCGGCATATTTTCGTTCAAACCAGTAAGAACGATGTAAGTGCGCTCACTCCCCGGAGAGACGAAGAAGGTACAAGCCATACGGTAGAATTCGCTTTTTACTTCCTCGGGTGTCATGTCCGATGTCCCCAAATACTCCAGGTATTGGGCGGCGATACCTAAGGCTTTGTCATTGCGATTGCCCATATCAAAGAGGTACATCAATTGGAATAGTTCGTTGGCGTTGTTCTGCTTGTAGATAACAGGTATGTCCGATTTGCCTTTCAGCAAGCTGAGATCTTTGGAGAAATCCAGGAATACTGGTTCGATAGGTTGAACGGTACTTGCTTGAATTTCCTTGAGAAAATGGCTGGCAGTGTCACGATTCATCACAATGGGAGTAATTTCGGGCTTGCTCATTTTCTTTTCGTTCGGGTCTTTGCCTTGCTTCTTATAGACAACGGCATAGTTGTTATCTTTCAGATATTTGATGGCAAAGTCCACAATGTCTTGTTTGGTCAGTTTAGACATACGTTCCAAAGAGGAAACTTCGTCAGCCCACTCGCTTCCGTTTACAAACGATTGTACGAACCAATCGGCACGGGCACGGTTACTTTCCTGCTGTTGCAGTTGGTAGAGTTTGAAATTATTGATGTTGGCTTCTAATATTTTTTCGTCAAAGTCTCCGTCGCGTAGTTTCTTCAATTCACCTAGCAGAAGATCTTTCACTTCGTTTAGTGTCTGTCCCTGTTTGGGGCGTCCCTGCATGGTGAATACACTGTAGTCCGACATGGGCATCGGGTAACAGTATGCGCTCAGCGTTTTTTGTTGTTGCGTCAGATTAAGATCTATCAAACCGGCTTGTCCGTTGTATAAAATCTGTGAAACGACTTGCAGAGTTTCGATATCTTTGTCGGCAGCTCCGGGAAAACGCCATGCCAAAGCGATACTTTCTGCGTCAGGGCCGTAAACTTCGCGTACTATCGGAGCAGTAATTTCAGCTTCTTTCGGTAGGTCCAGTTTGGACAGATTGGGATTGGGTTGTAAAGAGCCGTAGTGCTTGTCTATGGTGGCAATCATCTGATCGGGGTCGAAGTCGCCTGACAGACAAATAGCCATGTTGTTGGGCACATACCATTGTTTGTAGTAGTTCTTGATATTTGTGATAGAGGGGTTTTTCAAGTCTTCCTGCGTACCCAGCACAGTTTGCGTACCATAAGGGTGATGTGGGAATAGAGCGGCTAGCATATTTTCGTACACTTTGCGCGGGTCGCGTGTCAGAGACATATTCTTCTCCTCATATACTGTCTCTAACTCTGTATGGAAACCACGAATGATGCAGTTTTTAAAACGATCTACTTGAATACGTGCCCAATTGTCCACTTGGTTGCTGGGTATGTCTTCGGTATAGCAAGTTACATCGAAACTGGTATAGGCATTGGTACCGTTGGCGCCGATGGCAGACATGAGTTTGTCATATTCATTGGGAATGGCCAGTTTGGATGCCTCGTAAGAAAGACTGTCTATGACGTGATAAATATGCTTGCGGGCAATACTATCTGTTGTTTTGCGGTAGATTTCGAATTGTTGTTCGATTTGGTCGAGTAGTGGTTTTTCAGCTTCGTAATTCTGCGTTCCAAAATGAGTGGTACCTTTAAACATCAGGTGTTCAAAATAATGAGCCAATCCGGTTGTTTCGGCAGGATCGTTCTTGCCACCTACGCGTACAGCGATATACGTCTGGATGCGAGGCTGGTCCTTGTTGACGGTCATGTACACTTTTAATCCATTGTCTAACGTGTAGATTCGTGCTTTCAACGGGTCGTTGGGTACAGTTTCATACTTGTACTTCTGGGAACAACTTCCTAGACTTAGGGCTACCAATACCAGTAGCGATAGACTGATTTGTTTGAATGGAATGTTCATAAGTAATACTTATTTGGTTGATATCTGCAAATTTATGTGTTTTTTTCATACCTTTGCAGCCCGAACAATATTTATTTGTTCGTTTACGGTGTAAAACTCTGATTTTAACCATAAATCGTAATTAGATAAATGTAAATACAATTATGATTACCGTTGAACAACTGAAAGATATAAAGGAACGTATTGAAGCGCTGAACCGCTACTTGGACATTGAAGGAAAGAAGATGCAAGTGGAGGAAGAACAACTTCGCACGCAAGCTCCCGGCTTTTGGGATGATCAGAAAGCTGCTGAAGCTCAGATGAAAAAAGTGAAAGATTTGCAGCAATGGATTGCCGGCTACAATGAGGGCAAGACACTGGCGGAAGAGTTGCAGTTATCCTTCGATTTTTATAAGGAAGAATTAGTAACCGAGGGAGAAGTGGATGAAGCTTTTGCCAAGGCATCTGCTGTGGTTGAAGCCCTTGAACTTAAGAATATGCTTCGTGAAGAAGCAGACCAGATGGGTTGTGTCCTGAAAATTAATTCAGGTGCAGGGGGTACGGAAAGCCAGGATTGGGCAAACATGCTGATGCGTATGTATCTGCACTATGCCGAAGCTTACGGTTACAAGGCAGCAATCTCCAATCTACAGGAAGGCGACGAAGCGGGTATCAAAACCTGTACCATTGAGGTAACCGGTGATTATGCCTATGGATACTTGAAAGGAGAGAATGGTGTTCACCGTCTGGTGCGTGTGTCTCCTTACAACGCTCAAGGTAAGCGTATGACTTCCTTTGCTTCTGTGTTTGTTACGCCATTGGTTGATGACACCATTGAAGTCAATATCAATGTTGCCAATATCTCATGGGATACTTTCCGTTCCAGTGGGGCAGGTGGACAGAACGTAAATAAGGTGGAATCAGGCGTGCGCTTACGCTATCAGTTTAAAGACCCTTATACCAACGAAGAAGAAGAGATTCTGATTGAAAATACTGAAACGCGCGATCAACCCAAGAATCGTGAAAACGCCATGCGTCAGTTACGCTCTATCTTATATGATAAAGAACTTCAGCACCGTATGGCTGAACAAGCAAAGGTGGAAGCAGGCAAGAAGAAAATTGAATGGGGTTCACAGATACGAAGCTATGTGTTTGATGACCGCCGTGTGAAAGATCATCGCACCAATTACCAGACTAGTGATGTAAATGGGGTGATGGATGGCAAGATTGACGGCTTTATCAAAGCTTATTTGATGGAGTTTGCAGGAAGCGGACAATAATCTTTCTCTTTCATTTGCATTCTTCCTAAATTTCTTTTTACTTTGTTCATCGTTGAACTTAAAACTATTAGAACACTATGGGAAAGAGTAAAAAGAAAGTAAAGCACAGCCGGAAAGAGGAAAAACAAGCTGAAAAGGTATTAATAATTATTGGAGTTTCTGCTCTGATATTAGTCTTTGCCATGTTTGTAGCGTACTCTTTTTTGGGTAGATAAATAGATATGCCACAAGAGATAGAACGTAAATTCCTTGTGACGGGAGAATATAAGTCACAGGCGTATGCGCAAACCCGTATTGTACAAGGCTACATCAGCAGTGCACGCGGACGAACGGTGCGGGTGCGTATCCGTGACGATAAAGGCTATCTCACCATTAAAGGAGCGTCTAATGCTTCAGGCACCAGTCGCTACGAATGGGAAAAAGAAATATCTTTGGAGGAGGCAAGGGAGCTGATGCAACTGTGTGAACCAGGCATTATTGACAAAACCCGCTATTTGGTGCAAAGTGGAATCCACACTTTTGAGGTGGATGAATTCTATGGTGAAAATGACGGATTGGTCGTTGCCGAAGTAGAACTTGCTTCAGAAGACGAATCTTTTGAAAAACCTATTTTCATTGGTCAGGAAGTAACGGGGGACATTCGTTATTATAATTCCCAACTGATGAAATACCCCTTCAAAACATGGGAATAAACTATTTACATTCTATGATTGTTAAACTGTAGATGGAGGAACTTTACGAGTACGTGCCGAGAGAGTTAGTTACCTTTATGCTGGTAACTGTATTTTCCTTACTTATCGGGCTTTCACAGCGAAAAATCAGCTTGAAGCGCGAGGGAGAGACGACCTTGTTTGGTACAGATCGTACTTTTACTTTTATTGGTATCTTAGGCTATCTGCTTTACATTCTAGACCCACTTGAATATCGTCTTTTTATGGGTGGAGGTGCGATATTAGGTTTGTTATTAGGCCTGAACTACTACGTTAAGCAAGCTCAGTTCCATGTATTTGGAGTTACCACTATTATCATTGCACTTATTACATACTGTATTGCGCCGATTGTTGACACACAGCCTTCGTGGTTCTATGTGATGGTGATTGTAGTCGTGCTGCTTTTGACGGAACTGAAGCATACCTTTACAGAATTGGCACAACGTATGAAGAATGATGAGATGACTACGCTTGCCAAGTTTCTTGCCATTAGTGGCATCATTCTTCCGATGCTGCCTAATGAACCTCTTATTCCCGGTATTAACCTCACACCATACAGCATTTGGCTGGCAACAGTGGTGGTATCGGGCATCTCGTATCTTTCCTATTTATTGCGGCGATATGTATTCCGTGAATCCGGCATACTGGTATCGGGGATAGTGGGAGGCTTATACAGCAGTACGGCTACCATTTCTGTACTCGCCCGAAAAAGTCGTAAAGCTTCCGTACAAGAAGCTCCCGAGTATGTGGCTGCGATGTTGTTGGCCGTAAGTATGATGTTTCTGCGTTTCCTGATACTTATTGGCATTTTTAGTACGGAAACGTTATCAGTGATTTATCCGTATTTGCTAACCATGTCGGCTGTGGCGGCAGGCGTAGCTTGGTTTTTGCATAGTAAACGTAAACGAACGGCTGATGAAGAGCAGATCGATGAAGAAGAGGACAGTAGCAACCCATTGGAATTTAAGGTTGCATTGATTTTTGCCATGCTATTTGTAGTATTTACCATCCTGACGCATTATACACTGGTATATGCGGGAACAGGAGGATTAAACTTATTGTCTTTTGTCTCTGGTTTTAGCGATATTACCCCCTTTATATTGAATCTACTGCAGGGTACAACAAATGTAGCCGTATTGACCATTGTAGCTTGTAGTATGCAGGCCATTGTCAGTAACATCGCAGTAAATATGTGCTATGCACTTTTCTTTGCCGGTGGAAAAAGTCCTTTGCGTCCATGGCTGTTGGGTGGATTCGGGTGTGTAATTATGATAAATATCTGTTTGTTACTCTTCTTTTATATCTTGTAAATCAATTACTTTTCACTTTTTTAACTACGAAATCCTCGTAATCGCAGGAAAAGAAACTATTTTTGCCAAATTCATTGTGATAAAACACAAATGAGGAACGTCTGATATCAAGATAGGATTAAGAATAGTCACTAAAATAGGAAAATGCAATGAGAATTAAATGGACCGTACTGCTGTGTATGATGCTTTGGGCATCTGGAATCACAGTAGCACAGAACACGGCAAGTCCTTCTTTTCAAATTAAAGGAGTTTTGCTTGATTCACTTACGCAAGAGGGAGAACCTTATGCCACAATTAAAATAGTAAAGAAACAAGCTCCTTCACAAGCCTTAAAGATGTTGGTAACAGACATGAAAGGTAAGTTTCAGGAGAAAGTTTCAGGCTCGGGCGATTTCATCATGACCATCACTTCTGTGGGACGAAACAACATTGTTAAACATTTTTCTGTACAACCGAATGAAAAGTTGATGGACTTCGGAACTCTGTACATTACGGATGCTTCCAACGAATTGGGACAGGTAGAGGTGGTGGCACAGAAACCTTTGGTGAAAGTAGATGTGGATAAGATTGAATACAACATTGAAGATGATCCCGATTCCAAAACCAATTCAGTGATAGAGATGCTTCGCAAAGTTCCATTGGTGACCGTGGATGGAGAAGATAATATTCAGGTGAATGGGAGTAGTAGTTTCAAGATACATGTCAATGGGAAGCCCAATAATATGATGAGTAATAATCCGAAAGAGGTACTCAAAAGTATGCCGGCCAATACCATTAAGTATATAGAAGTGATTACCTCTCCGGGTGCAAAGTATGATGCCGAAGGCGTGGGAGGTATTCTCAATATTGTGACTGTTGGTGGTGGATTCGAAGGATATACTGCTACTTTCAGTGGACGAGCCAGCAATATGGGAGTAGGTGGTGGAGCCTATGCCACCATCAAGCAGGGGAAGTTGACACTGACAGGCAATTATAACTACAGTTACAACAATCGTCCTACCAGTTATTCAGACAGTTACCGTGAAGATTATGAGTCTGTCGATCAGAAATACCTGGAATCTACGAATGCATCGGATGGTAGTGGTCAATTCCAACATGGCAACTTGGAAGCCAGTTATGAAATCGATACACTGAGGCTTATCACCATGTCTATAGGTATGTATGGAGGTGGAAACGATAATGACTCCAAAGGTAACACGGAGATGTGGAATGCGGCACGTGATGAAACAGCGTACAGTTATCGCACTTTGACAGATGGAGAAAGTTCATGGTATTCTATCCGCGGTAATATTGACTACCAGCGCACTTCCAAGAAGAACAAGAACCGACTGCTTACTTTGTCTTATAAAATCAATACTCAGCCGCAAGAGAATGACAACTACAACCGTTATGTAGACCGTTTTCAAGTGCCGGAAGTTTTCCAACTTCACAATTCACATACTTTTGGAGAGACCAATACCACGGAGCATACTTTCCAAGTGGATTATACGACTCCCATCGGCAAACTGCATACAATAGAATCGGGAGTGAAATACATCATCCGTAACAATATCAGTGAAAATAATTTTGAGGAAGACAAAAGTAATGATGGGAACTACATTTATAATGAAAACCGCAGCAGCCATTACAAGCATCTGAATGATATCTTGGCTGCCTATCTGGCTTATACCTTGCGTTACAAGGATTTTACCTTCAAGCCGGGTTTGCGTTTTGAGCATACAGCGCAAGATGTACGTTATATGGTAGGTGCGGGTGAAGATTTTAAAGTGAGCTATAATGATGTAGTGCCTTCGGTATCTTTGGGTGTCAAACTGAGTCAGACTCAAACATTACGTGGAGGGTATGATATGCGTATTTATCGTCCCGGTATCTGGTACTTGAATCCGTATTTTGATGATAGCAATCCGATGTTCATTAGACAGGGAAATTCAGAGCTGGAGAGTGAGAAGAGTCATGCGTTCAACCTTAGTTACAGCAGTTTCACCTCTAAGTTTAATGTAAACATAGCCTTGCGTCACTCGTTCAACAATAATGGTATAGAGAACGTGAGCCGCCTTATTGGTAAAGATGGCGAGTACTTTGGTTCTGACGATGCACACTTTGCTCCGGAAGGGTCTCTTTACAGTACGTACGAGAATATAGGGAAGAGTCGCAACACCAACTTGAGTTTGTATTTAAACTGGAATGCATCGGCTAAGACACGTATTTATATCAATGGACGTGGTAGCTATGCCGATATAAAAAGCCCGTCACAAAAGTTACATAATTACGGCTGGCAGGGTTCTATGTACGGTGGTATTCAACACACTTTCCCTTGGAAATTGCGTGCCAGTCTGAATGCCGGTGGAAGTACTCCTTATATTTCTCTGCAAGGAAAGGGCAGCGGTTATTCTTATTATAGCCTGAGTGTAAACCGATCGTTCCTCAAAGATCGTTTGACGGTAAGTGTTTATGGGTCGAACCTATTTTCGAAATATATGGACTTTAACAATACAACCTTTGGCCAAAACTTCTATTCTACCAACAAGAGTCGTTACCCCAATCGCTCGTTTGGTATGAGTGTTAGTTATCGCATTGGTGAATTGAAGGCCAGTGTGAAAAAAGCCGCACGTTCCATCAGTAACGATGATGTGAAAGGTGGTGGTGGCGAAGGTGGTCAAGGCGGTGAAGGTAATTAAGTCCGAACATTACTCCCCAGGGTATGCGAGACAAACGACACTACCATCCATTGTCATGGCAATAAGTTGATTTTTTCCTGCATTCTTTAGGGAGGTAACTGCCGAGTGAGACACTTTATGGCTCCATGCTATTCCGCTCCCGTCTGTTCTTATGGCGTGGATCACACCGAATTCGGTGGGAATGAATACATATTTCTCGGTAGTCTCCATGCGAGTAGGAATAAAATTGCTTTCGTATGGCATCTGTGTGCTCCAACGTGTAACATAAGTGCCTTTGGAAATATCTACTGCGGTAAGGTTGTCTTTGATGCCTTTGATATACAAGGTTTGATTGTCGGGAGAGAACCCAAGAGACTCACGTCCTTTGGCCTCATCAGATTCCCAAAGCACTTTGCCATCTTCCGGTCTGAAGGCACGAACAAAATAATCGGAACTGAGAACGATGACTTGTTCCGATTGATGATTGTCTTGCTGGTAAGGCATTACCATAGGCCAGCAAGCTCCCGGGGAGAAGTATCTTCCACGTTTCGTATCAAACTCCCAAACCTTGTTACCCGTTTGTCGGTCGAGAGCATAGAACATGGCACCCCAGGTTCCTATATAAATTCGCTCTTGGTCTACGGCGGGGCGTGATTCGATATAACCTTTCAATCCTTCTATGACCCAATTTAGTGTGCCGTCTGAGAGGCGAAGTGAATAAAACTTTCCATTACTACTACCTATATAGATATTTCCGTCGGCTACCGCAGGGCAGGCTACGATGGGATAATTGGTGTTGTATTTCCAACGGACTGTTCCCTTCTTCTTATCTAAAGCGTAAATAAAACCATCACAAGAAGAGATGATGGCCAAATGAGAAGTGAGAAAAGGAGCTGAAAAGATCTTGTTTCCGGTAGTGTAGGTCCACACTGTTTCCCCTGTTTGAGCGTTTAGGGCATGAACACTGCCTGCTGTGTTGGTATAAACATACAGATCGCCGTCCACACTTCCCTGTGAAGCCACATCTGTTACGTCTTTCTGTTTCCATACTTCACGAACAGTGGGGTAAGTATCATTGATGCTGAAATCAGGGCGATAATAAACCGTGTCTTTCTTCTCTTTGGTTGCAGTAAGAGGGATCACCTGCCAGGGTGGGCGAGTCTCAGTCTGGATGATGCGTTCGCAGAAAGTGATGGAGTCTTTGTTGACTGTAACCAGGTTGTAACCACCTATTGGGTCCTTCCTTCGCAGAGAAGAACGTCCAATCACTGCTGGAATGCCTTCAGCGTCAAATGCACGGTTTACGTGCAAGTGTCCGGCAAGTGCCACTTGAACCGTACGTGTTTTGAGAATGTCAATCACTTCATACCAATTACTCAGGTTTTGATTGAGTGGAAAATGATTGACGAAGATAATCGGCTGTTCTTTCGGGGTAGCGTGAACGATAGAGTCCAGCCACAGTATTTCCTCTCGTGGAATATGCGGAGGTCCCATACGCAGGCTCGGACCGGCACCGCAACCGATCATTCTTACTCCCTGCCAATCGTAGCAAAAGTGTGAGGCGTGGAATAACTTGTTAAACACAGTACAACCGTTTTCGCTCCAATTCACATCATGGTTGCCGGGCAATACTAGATAAGGCTTTTTAAATTCTTGCAAGAGGTTCTGTAGCAGATAGAGCTCTTTCGTATCACCAAATTCTGTGAGGTCTCCACTCAGAATGGTGAAATCTACAGTTGGATGGGCATTGATATCTTCAATGGATTTTCGCAAGTCATCTTCAGCGTAATCAAAAGAGTTGAGATGTACATCGCTGAGCCAAGCGAAGGTAAAAGGTTGCCGAACGTCTTGTCCATAGACTGATCCGGATAATGCCATCAGGCAGATGGCTAATAAGAGATGTTTCATGATGATGATTGATGTTTGACTCAAAGATAGAGATAATTCGAGATCTTACGATGTTTTTCTACTGAGATATTATAAAAAAGCCTCTGGAATCTAACTTCCAGAGGCTTTTCGTTGCTTGTCTTACAAAAAGTGCGGGTGATAGGACTCGAACCTACACGCCTCACGGCACCAGATCCTAAGTCTGGCGCGGCTGCCAATTACGCCACACCCGCGGGGTAATTTCGTTTAGCGGTGGCAAAGATAGGAAGATTTTTTATTCTGACAAATACTTCGGAGAATAAAGTGATTTAAAGAGATAATTTCAGTAGTTTCCGCGCTTCTTCAATAAGCGTGTCAAGGTCTTTTGCTTCATCTTCTTTGCTCATATCTATCTTTTTATCCGGATCAATACCGAACTCAATATGCTGCTTGGCTGCATCTAGATGCGGACTGGCGGAGAAGCGCACGCCCCAACCGTTAGGCAATTCAGAAGAGAAAGGAAGCCCTGAGCCGCCACCGGTTT
This sequence comes from uncultured Bacteroides sp., assembly GCA_945607605.1. Classification (GTDB taxonomy): domain Bacteria; phylum Bacteroidota; class Bacteroidia; order Bacteroidales; family Bacteroidaceae; genus Bacteroides. Next base: position 32,029 of record CALYZE010000009.1, on the reverse strand, counting down.
TATCGCCAACTACGGTTACATTGGGAAAATAGCGCATGGAGTTTACGAAATCATTGGTTGCACTATAAGCATGACGGTTGGTTAAAAGCACCACCTGCTTTTGCCAGCGAATGCTGTTGGATGGTTCTATATAAATAGGAGTAGGTTCGGAAAAATCACTGTGTCCTTTACCTGTCTTGTGTTGAATGTATCCCGTCAATACTCTCTCGTTGGTGAAACGCTGAGCCATGCGGGTGGCATAAGTCAGATTACCTCCTCTGTTGTTGCGTACGTCAATAATCAGACCGTTGCATACGGAGAGATAAGAGAGTATCTCATCCAGATTTCCGTTGCCAATGGCACCGGAGAAGTCTCCGTAATAAATGTAACCAATGTTATCTTCCAGTATGCGGTATTTGGCACCTCCGGCAATACGATAGTCGCGCCCGAGGTATTTCTCAAGGATACTTTCGTTGAAGTTACGTGGGTAATCCAAGTACCAATCCCAATAGCGTGCCATGTTGGAAGAATTATATAGATTAACATGTCCGTCTTTCAGTTCGGCAAGCATATTACCCAAGATCTCAAATAGCCCCTCTTTGCTCATGTTGGGGGTGATGAATGGTTGGTATTTATCATGGATGGCATTCCAATCAATCTGTTTATAATCTAGGAAACAATATTTTTCATCAATGATTTTCCATAATGCTTCGAAATTATCCTGTGGCGTATTGTCGAATTTTTCTTCACGGATACAACCGGACAATAAGAATGGCAACATCAGTACTATACCGATCCATCCCAAATTTATAGAATATCTGTTCGTTACTTTCATCGCTTTATCATTTCTTTTTATTGCGGAGGAGATAGATCTCTTTTACAAATCCTACCATAAACACATGCGAATAAGTATGCGTCTTTATATCGTTTATGTTCGATTGTTGGGCGTCCCACATATAGGCAAAACGCATTTTGGCTTTTCCTAGGGGAAAATCCACCGTCAACATCTGTCTCAGAGAAGGTTGGTTGTGTAGGGAGGTGAAGTTAACCACCCCATCCCAATGACCCAGTGTAAAGATCTCATAATAAGACTGTCCATAATTGGGCATGAACATGACACCCATTAACGGCAGATTGATTTGATAACGCAGTGTCAAAGGATGATTTTTGATACGAAGGTTCCAGATGGCCATTCCCGAAGCGTCGAGGTTGACATAGGCACGGGCTTGGGCAGGATTATTGCCATTGCGTAGGTTGTAGACAAAGCCACCATTGATATCTGCCAATCCTCCGGCAAGTAACTTGAAGTTGCTTGTGATGGGAAAGTGATAGTGCAGACCATAATTCCAGTTTGCCAGACCGGAAAAAGTATTGTTGTTGTCTACTTTATTATGCGTATAACCGAAATCGGCCTGGAAGAAACTTTGCAGAGAAATACGACCTTTCATCCAATTAGTCATCCGCATACTTTCGCGTGCAACCCGGAAATCGACTCCGGTGTATTCTTGTGGAGACAGATAGGTGTCGAAGACATTGGTAAAACCTACGCCGTACAAAGTGGCACGAGTGATGAAACGGTTCTTTGCGGTAGAATCGGTACGCAATTCTTGCAAAGCCCTCTCTTCCATATCCTGTGCAAAAGACTTGCCACACCAAAAGAGTAAACAGCCCATCAGGATACAACTCTTGTAAATCTTCATTCCTATTCTATGTTTTATTGTAACAGCTCACTTTGCCAATGCCTGGTAAAAATCACTTCAACTCTTCTCCTTAATCTCAGTATAGAGGTGGATGGAACTTTAGAAAAGCTTCATCTGCCCCGTTATTTCGTCCCGTATGTCTTCTTCACTTTTTCCATGATCAGGATCTAAAATCTCAGGTTCCTCTACTTCTTCTACTTCGGGTGCTCTTTCGAATTGGCGAGTAGCCTCCAGTTCGTTGATAGTCTCAATGGTGAAGGTAGTCAGACGCTTGCCCTTGGCTTTGAAACCTTTGATGGCAATAAACTCATCTGCTTCCACAATCAATGGCTCACGGAAATGGTCGTGACCGCCGAAGATTACTTCCAGGCGTGGATAGTATTCGTCTGTCAGCAGAATGAGGTTCGAATCTTTGTTCTCGCCCAAATAATTCTGTTTGCGTGTAGTTGCTTCGAGACAGAAACGTTTGATGTAGGGATAATTCTGCTGGTCGGCATCGAATAGAACGGCTGTCCACACTTTATTCGGGTCAAACTTCTCGAGTACACGGATGCTGTCTTCGTAGTGATTGTTCAAGTCGAAGTTGGTGATGTAGAAATCACCGCTGTTTTGTACGACCAAAATGGAGTCGTCACTCTGAAACTCACCGAGGTATTCTCCACGTCTGTCATAATTCAGGCGCAGCACATCACGGTCGAACCATACTTTACGTCCGCCCAAGGTGGAACCTCCACGTTGTTTCAAGGCTATTTTGTGTACGGGAAGTTTGGTCAGAATATTTCCCATCGCCTGTCTTCCCTTGATTTTGATGGCGCTGAAATCTTCTTCAAATATAATGCGGCGTACACGCGGATTGGGTTTCAGGGTTACTTTGATAATTTCAGCTTCACCGTTTGGATTGGCTGTGAAGTAGAGGATGCGTGAGTCGGGGCTACCTTGAGTAACATCGTATTCACGGTCGCGCACTACACTGGTCACAGCAAACCGTTTGATATAGCTGGTACCTTCCTTGCCATCGCGGTAACATACGTTGTAGATGGTACGTTTGTCGTTCTTCTTGAATACGTTGGCATAGAGAATGTTTTTGCCAACGAATTTTTTGTCGGCAACGGGAGTAATGATGTATTTCCCATCCCGGAAGAAAAGAATGACATCGTCTATTGGTGAACAGTTGGCGATGTACTCGTCCTTCTTTAAACTGGTGCCGATGAAACCCTCTTCACGGTTGATATATAGCTTCTCGTTTGCTTCAATAACTTTAGTGGCTTCGATGGTGTCGAAGTTGCGCAATTCCGTACGGCGAGGAAACTCTTTGCCATATTTCTCTTTCAACATGCGGAACCAGTCAACGGTATATTCCACCATATTGGCCAAGTGACGGTCAATTTCCTCAATCTCCGTTTTCATGCGTGCCATCAGCTCCTCAGCCTTGTCAGAATTGAACTTGAGGATACGGGCCATCTTGATCTCCATCAGTTTGAGGATATCGTCTTTGGTCACTTCGCGGATGAAAGTAGGATAATAGGGAGTCAGACGCTTGTCGATATGCTCGCAAGCAGCATCCATGTTCTTGGCCTGCTCAAACTCTTTGTCTTTATAAATACGTTCTTCAATGAAAATCTTCTCCAAGGAAGAAAAATGCAAGCTTTCGCATATTTCATTGCGGCGAATTTCCAGCTCTTGTCGCAACAGATCCAAGGTATTCTCTACCGATTTCCGTAATACATCACTCACGGTGAGGAAGTGAGGTTTTTGGTTGTCGATGATACAGCAGTTGGGTGAGATACTTATTTCGCAGTCGGTAAAAGCATAGAGCGCATCGATGGTCTTGTCGGAGGAAACTCCCGACGCCAAGTGCACCAGTACTTCTACATTGCTGGAAGTAAGATCTTCCACTTTACGAATTTTGATTTTCCCTTTTTCGCTGGCTTTTACAATGGAATCGCAGACACTGGTCACTGTTCTGCCATATGGAATTTCTTTGATGGCAAGTGTCTTGTGATCAACCTTTTCTATTTTCGAGCGTATGCGTACTGCCCCGCCTCGTTCTCCGTCGTTGTATTTGGATACATCAATAGAGCCGCCGGTTTGAAAATCCGGATATAACTGGAATTTCTCTTGATGCAGATACTTGATGGAAGCTTCGCAAAGTTCGTTGAAGTTGTGCGGTAAGATCTTGGACGATAAACCTACGGCAATTCCCTCTACCCCTTGAGCCAGCAATAGGGGAAACTTCACGGGAAGTGTGACAGGTTCTCTGTTACGTCCGTCATACGACTGTTTCCATTCGGTGGTCTTGGGATTGAATACCACATCCAACGCAAACTTGGAGAGGCGTGCTTCGATGTAGCGGGAGGCAGCTGCGCTGTCACCCGTCAAGATGTTACCCCAGTTTCCCTGACAATCCACAAGCAAGTCTTTCTGCCCGAGTTGCACCAAAGCATCGGCAATAGAAGCATCACCGTGCGGGTGAAACTGCATCGTGTGACCTACGATATTGGCCACCTTGTTGTATCGTCCGTCCTCCATGCGTCTCATGGAATGAAGGATACGTCGTTGCACCGGCTTCAGCCCATCCATGATGTGTGGAACGGCCCGCTCCAATATAACATACGAAGCATAGTCCAGAAACCAATTCTGGTACATTCCGCTTAGCTGGTGCTTCACGTTGACATCTTTTGTGTCTGCAGGTTTATAATCTGAATGTTCATTGCTCCCGATTGGGAGTTCTTTGTCCAAATCGTCTTTCGGTGCTTCAAGATCTTCGCTCATATTTGTTTGGGAATTGTCTATTCTATGATATTACTGATTTTTCAGTTGCAGGCAAAAATACAAATTTTATCGGGAAAACTTGTAAGGAAAGTAGATAATACATGTTGTTTTTGCTATTTTTGTCTATCATTCTGAAACTATTTTTCAAATGAAGCAGCTGTTTGCGAATAGATCACTTTATAATCAGAGTCGATTGTAAATTATTTGCACTTCTCTATTTTTGTAGTTAAACCGTTTTTTTGGCTCTTAAAATCGCAGCCAGACTTCTTTCTGGCGGGGTACTTCCTTTTTTACTAAAAAGCGAGTGGAAATTTACTAAATCTCCCCCGAAGATTTAGTAAAACACAAACCGGGTTTTTAGTAAAAAAGGAGCCTAAAAATAAAGGGGGTCTGAGTTTGTAAAGAATTACTGAATTCTTTTGATCTTATTTGCCTCCATTCCCGAGAAATATATCTGACCACTGATGCCTATGGATAAAAAAGTGTTTTTTCTTTCGAAAGATAATAGGGTATAAGATAAATTAATACGCCTTCTTCCCTATTTATGATATAAATGCCTATCTTTGTGGCGCTTTTTAACTGAAAATAAGATTCAAATTAATTTAGATACAACAGAGAATGGCACAAGAAGACGTTTTTAAGAAACTCGTTTCACACTGCAAGGAATATGGATTTGTGTTCCCTTCCAGCGATATTTATGATGGCCTGGGAGCTGTATATGATTACGGTCAGATGGGTGTGGAATTAAAAAATAACATTAAGAAATACTGGTGGGAGAGCATGGTGTTGCTGCACGAAAACATTGTCGGCATCGACTCTGCTATCTTTATGCACCCTACTATCTGGAAAGCCAGCGGACACGTGGATGCTTTCAATGATCCGTTGATCGACAACCGTGACTCCAAAAAACGCTATCGTGCCGATGTATTGATTGAAGATCAGCTTGCCAAATATGATGATAAAATCAATAAGGAGGTGGCAAAGGCTGCCAAAAGATTTGGTGAGACTTTTGACGAAGCACAGTTCCGCAGCACCAATGGTCGTGTATTGGAACAACAGGCTAAGCGTGAGGCTTTGCACGAACGTTTTGCCAAAGCACTGAACGATAATGATCTGGATGAACTCCGTCAGATTATTGTTGATGAAGAAATTGTTTGCCCCATCAGTGGAACGAAGAACTGGACGGAAGTGCGTCAGTTCAACTTGATGTTCTCTACTGAAATGGGTTCTACTTCCGATGGTGCCATGAAGGTTTATCTGCGTCCGGAAACGGCACAAGGCATCTTTGTGAATTACTTGAATGTGCAGAAAACCGGACGTATGAAGATTCCTTTCGGCATCGCTCAAATCGGTAAAGCTTTCCGTAACGAGATTGTAGCCCGTCAATTCATCTTCCGTATGCGTGAATTTGAACAGATGGAAATGCAGTTCTTCGTAAAACCGGGAACTGAACTCGATTGGTTCAAGAGTTGGAAAGAAACTCGTTTGAAATGGCATAAAGCCTTGGGCTTTGGTGATGCTAATTATCGTTTTCACGACCATGATAAGTTGGCACACTATGCCAATGCTGCTACGGATATTGAATTCTTGATGCCTTTCGGTTTCAAGGAAGTAGAAGGTATTCATAGCCGTACGAACTTTGACTTGTCTCAACATGAAAAGTTCTCCGGTAAAAACATTAAGTATTTTGATCCGGAAACGAACGAGAGCTATACTCCGTATGTGGTTGAAACTTCGATTGGTGTGGACCGTATGTTCCTCAGCATTATGTCTGCTTCTTACTGTGAGGAGAAGTTGGAGAATGGTGAAACTCGTGTTGTACTGAGATTGCCTGCTGCCTTGTCACCCGTGAAACTGGCTGTTATGCCGTTGGTGAAGAAAGACGGTTTGCCCGAAAAAGCTCGTGAAGTTATTGACGGCCTGAAGTTCCACTTCCATTGCCAATATGATGAAAAGGACTCTATCGGTAAACGTTACCGTCGTCAGGATGCCATCGGTACTCCGTACTGTGTAACGGTAGATCATCAGACTTTGGAAGATAACTGCGTGACACTGCGTAATCGTGACACGATGGAGCAGGAACGTGTGGCTATCTCTGAACTGAATAATATCATTGCAGATCGTGTCAGCATTACATCGTTGCTGAAGACGTTGCAATAATGCTTGCGTGTCTCCTGTCATTTCATGGAAATGTTTTGAATGGCAGGAGATCATTAAGATGAAAATTAGTATATATTGTAATTATTGAATTTGATGAAAAGACCATTCCTTTTGTTTTTGCCTTTCTTGCTTTTTTTAGTGGGAGCTTTCGTTTCTTGTGAAGAAGTGGAAGAGGCAGGAAAGTATGATAACTGGAAAGCGCGTAATGAGGCCTTTATTGACTCTTTAAAAACAACCGTCGGTAACAATTATTGTGGATCGCTGGCTGATGTAGATAAGATGGATATTGGTGAAATGTTTGCTCTTCAAGTGCCAGAAGCCAGTACGGATAAAAATCCTCAATATGTATTCTGCAAGAAGATCACACCGGATACGGCGGAACAGCCTCCTCTTTATACTCAATCTACAGTCGTGTTTTACTATGGAACGTTGATTGATGGTGCTAAATTTGATGGTAATTTCGAAGGTTATAGTGCTATTGAGAGCATACCTAATCCACCGGTAAAAAAGCCGGAACCGGAACTTTTTGATTCACCGGTGACATTCCCGGTAGGGAATAGCGGTATGCGAACGGGATGGGTAACGGCTATACAATATATGCGTCCTGGAGAACGATGGATGATTTACTTACCTTATCAAACAGCCTATGGCACTTCGGATAGTGGAGCCATTCCAGGATATTCAACATTGGCTTTTGACTTAGAACTTGTTGAAGTTGTAAAATGATGTAAAGTAGAAATAAATAAAAAAAACAGCGGTATTCCATTTCGGGATATCGCTGTTTTTTTATTCTATTAAAGGTGCTTTTTTAAAGCCTTTACCCAAATTTTATACCCTTCATCTTTTAAATGCAACCCGTCTGCCGTGAGGTTGGCTTGTAAAACATGGGTTCCCTTTTCAGTGAAGAGAGGGAAGAGGTTGATATAGGTAATCTTCTTTTCTTTCGCTAATGCTTCTAAGCGGACATTGATTTCCGGTATCATTTCTGTTTTGCCTATCAGCTTCTTATAACGACCAAAACTTTCATTGAAAGGTAGCAGACTTTGCAGGTAAAGCTTTGTTTGGGGGGATTCACGTTGAATACGTTCCACCGTCATGCGAATCATGCTTACGATGCTGTCTGTGGTCAGGTCATGAGAGATGTCATTGACACCGATGAGTAGAAATAATTTGGCTGGATGTCCTGGGAGTATTTGATGCAAGCGATCGTAAATCCCCATGACTTCGTCACCGATGATTCCACGGTTGCGTACATTCTTCTTGCCAAGACGTTCAGACCAGTCACCACCTCCTTCTGTCAAGCTATTGCCCAACATTACGATCTCTTTGGACGTAATGGCAGGTTCATCCATAAATTGAAGAAAACGTTTGTAATAGTGGTCGGTGTAGGTGCGGGGAGCAGGGTAGATAGAGGCTGCTACTGCATTGGCTACCAAGGAGCGTAGACGTACGACACTATGCCCGTCTTCGGGATGCACGGCATTGGTCAGTAGGATGACGGAAGTGTCATTGTCCGGATCAATAACGATGGAAGTCCCTGTATAGCCGGTATGCCCGTAGGTATTGGGACTGAGGAGATCTCCATGATTGGAAGCGTACGCTGTGAAATTATCCCAACCGAGTGTCCGTCCAAGAGTAGCTGTTGCACGAGGTACGGTGCGCATGGCCTTCACTCCGAGAGGGCTTAGGATGCGACGTCCGTTCCATTCGCCGCCGTTTTGTAGAGCGGCGCAAAGCACGGCAATGTCTTCTGCGCAAGAGAATACTCCGGCATTTCCACTGATACCTCCATTCAGAATACGTGCAAGTGGATCATGTACTTGTCCGCAGAGCACTTGTCCGTTCGGTTGCTTTTCGGTGGGGGCGATAAGGCTGTGCCAATCTCCCTCAGTCATACCTGCCCAATGAGCATCTACTGTATTGAACCATTGTCCGTTTTTATCACGTTCGCAGGGGAGATAGTCCGTATAATTCATCCCCAATACATCAAACAAATTTTCACGAGCAAAATCACGCAGTGACTTTCCACTGACAATTTCTATGATATGCTGTAAGGTGATGAAATTCAGACAGCTGTATTGAAAGTCTGTTTGCGGCTTGAAATCACGTCTGCAAGTGGCAATATACTCCATCAGTCCTTCAGGGCTGGGTGAACCATGCTTTTTCTCCAGTTCGGCGGCAGGAGCATAAGGAGGCAAACCGGAAGTGTGAGTCATCAGGTCAGCAATGCGAATGGTCTTTTTGTCTTTACCGTCTTCACTTTCCCAACTTCTGAAGTGGGGGATGTAAAGACTGACAGGATCGAGCATGCGGAGTTTCCCTTGTTCTGCCAATTGGAGGACACAAACAGCTGTACCCATTGACTTACTACACGAAGCCATGTCGAAGATGGTATGAGTGGTCATGGGTTCTACCTGAGGGTAAACTCGTTTGTTGCCGTAGGCTTTTAAATAGGCCATCTTACCATCACGTACCACAGCAAGTACGGCACCGGGAATATCCTTGTCGGCAATGGCCTTTTCAATGGCTTCGTCGGCATACATCAGTTTGCGAGAATCCATACCTGCTTGTTCGGGCGCCACTCGTTGCAGAGGTTGTGCCATGGCAACCTGCGAACCAGCAAAGAGGAGAAGGAGAAGATGAGATATTTTCATGAGGAAATGTTTTTTAAGGTTGTGCACGATAGGCATCTGATGCCTTCTTCACAGAACCATGCATAAGTAACAAGGTTTTTGCCTTACCATAGTCCAGTCCAAGTTCTTCTACAAGCATGCGTGTGCCACGATCTACCAACTTCTTATTACTGAGTTGCATATTAACCATCTTGTTGCCTTTGACACGTCCTAGCTGTATCATGATGGAAGTGGTAATCATGTTGAGAATCATTTTCTGTCCGGTACCTGATTTCATGCGGGAACTACCGGTTACATACTCAGGCCCTACCACCATTTCAATAGGTACATCTGCTTCTGCAGCCATCGGTGAGTCTGGATTGCTGGTGATGCAACCGGTCAGAATACCATGCTCACGTGCTTCGCGCATGGCTCCGATGACGTAAGGAGTGGTGCCGGAAGCTGCAATGCCGATCACCGTATCTTTATCGGTAATGTTGCGTTCCATCAACTCTTCCCAACCCCGATGAATATCATCTTCTGCATTTTCTACCGGATTGCGAAGAGCGGTATCTCCGCCGGCAATCAGACCGATAACCAACGTAGGTGGCATACCGAATGTAGGAGGAATCTCCGAAGCATCGAGAACGCCGAGACGTCCGCTGGTACCGGCACCCATGTAGAATATACGTCCGCCTTGCTTCATGCGGGGTACGATTTGATTGACTAACTTCTCAATTTGAGGAATTGCTTTCTGCACTGCCAGTGCTATTTTTTGATCTTCCGTGTTGATATCTTCGAGGATTTCACGGACAGACTTTTTTTCCAAGTCGTTGTAGAGCGAAGGTTGCTCTGATATTTTTGCGAACATAAGAGTTTACTATTTATTCCCTACGGTTATGACTTTTCTTTTATCTTTAACGCATAGGTACGTTGACAATTTACGATTTTGCTAGGTGATAAGAGTAGCGTATCACGCTATTACTCTCCGCTATGATATTGTATCAATCCTTCCATCGGACTCTTGATGATCGTGCCCAACTGGATACCCATTTCCTTTGTTGCTTCTTCCAGCACTCCTTTGTAATAGAAAGCTACGGAACCAATAAAATGTACCTTATTGTGCTGATAATCGTACTGCATGACATTACGTTTCAAGAATGCTTTGAAACTATTTAGTACCAATGCATGTATGCTAGGTTCGTCCAAGTTTTGTGCCAAGAAAGGAGACAAGCTAGCCAAAAAACGATTGGGAAATGGTTTGCGGTACACACGATCTATGATCTCTGCCGGTGTCAGATTGAAATGTGAAAGAAACTTCGCTTTCAATTCCGGCTTCATTTGGTTTTTGAGAATGTCGCCTACCAGCAACTTACCCAAACAAGCCCCACTACCTTCGTCTCCTAAGATGAAGCCCAAGGGAGAAACATTGGTAACAATGTCCTTCCCATTGTAGTAACAAGAGTTAGATCCCGTACCTATGATACAGGCAATGCCTGCAGTATGCCCGCAAAGTCCACGTGCGGCAGCTAGCATATCGGTGCTGACTTCTACCTCTTTTTGGACTTTCAGATGCTTGGTGATGGCGCGGTGTACCATGCTGATTTTGTCAGGAAACCCACATCCGGCTCCATAAAAATAGACAGCATCCAGCTCATTGCTTTTTAATTGAGGTAATAATGCAGTCTCTATTTCATTACTGATTTCCTCTTCCGACTGAAAGAAAGGATTGGTTCCTTTCGTGAATATTTGCTGGAGAAGCACTCCATTTTCTACAACGCACCAATCGGTCTTTGTAGATCCACTGTCTGCTATTAGAATCATGTATTTAGTATTTAGTAATTAATCATTATATTTTGATGTATATTTTCCGTTTGTATAGCTGGTATCCGATAGACCAATTGATGGCTATGAATACCAAGGCATAAGCCAGCGAACCACCTGTTGGCCCAAATAGAGGCATCAGTATAATCTTGTATAGGAATCCATGTATACTGATGCTGCCTCCCTCCCATGGAAAACTGATGCTTCCGAAGAGAATGCCGAGAACGCCACCCAATACATACATAAACAAGGGGTTTACACCGAATGACTCGAAGAATACACTCCATTTCTTATATCCTTTTACATCGATAATCCAGATGAGGAGCGCTAGAAAACTGGAGGCCAGTCCGCAAGTAACGAGTACAAAAGTAGGCGACCATATTTTTTTGCTGATAGGACATCCGTAACTCAACAGAAAACCTGCAAAGGTGAGGATTGTACCGACCAGAAACAGTTTGATAAGGTGTGAGTTGAGTAAAGCTGCACGGTCTTCTTTGACACTTTGATCGTTTCCTAGCATCATACGGCCTACACAGAATCCCAACAGTACATGAGCGATGGAAGGAATCGTACTTAAAATGCCTTCCGGGTCAATGCCATTGTCTTTGTACATATGAGCGGGGGTAAGAATTGCACGATCTACAATGGAAAGGATATTCGTTTCGTTATAAGCAAACCCGTTACCGCAAAGCAACAGAATGAAATAACCTATTAATAGAGAAGCAATGAGATAGGGGATGTGTTTATGCTTCATCGTCAAAGCTATGAGGGCAGTAGCTCCATAGCACAACGCCAAACGCTGCATGACTCCCAAGATACGCATACGGTCGAACGTCCACACAGATGCCCATAGATTTTCGGCAAAACTTAGACTGTCTGGCGCAGAACCCCAGTAGTAACAGAAGCGTGAAAACCAACTAATAGCCAATCCTATGAGGAAGATAATGACGGAACGTTTCAATATTTTCAAGGCAGTGGTAGTACTGAATTCAAAATTGAACTTCTTCATAGAAATGTAAGTAGAGATTCCCATGATGAACATAAAGAAAGGAAAGACAAGGTCGGTAGGAGTCAGCCCGAGCCATTGTGCATGTCCCAATGGAGCGTAGATATGAGCCCACGACCCTGGATTGTTAACCATGATCATTCCGGCAATCGTAACCCCCCGGAGGATGTCGAGTGCTAGGATGCGTTTACTTGTTTTTTGACTGTTCATTGCGTTTTATGTGTTAAATTAAAGATTCCTTATTTATGCCTTCTGCTACTTCATCTGTCGCTTTCACCCTTGGTCTTGTGCATTCATCCACAAGATAAACTATGGAGACATAAGGAATACCAGAGTTCGTACTCAGTCCGATTTCACAGGTACGACTGTTTGAGTAGCCGATGCCTATTCCGGCAGCTTCTATCTGTGGCTGTAGTTTACGCAAAGCATAAGTGTTCAGTTCGGGATAGGTGAAACCCCGATCGCCTGCAAAGCCGCAGCAGCCTACTTCTTCCGGTATAAAAACTCGGGAGGAACAGAGACGTGCCAGTTGGACGAGTGTATGTGCCAATCCCATTTTTTGCATGGAACAAGTGACGTGAACTGCAACAGGTCGGTTGGTTTGTGTGAAAGTCAATTTATCTTTGAGGAAGGTATAGATAAACTCTGCGGGCTCGTAGAGCTTCATACTCTTGATTGTTTCGCGCATGCGATGCAAGCAAGGACTTTGGTCGCAAAGCACCGGATACTTACCCTGCTCACTGGCTTTCCAAAGAGCAGCTTCTAACTCTTCTGCTTTGCGGTCGGCAATGTCCAACATACCTTTACTTTCCCAAATTGTGCCACAACAGAGTTTCTCCATATCCGTGGGGAAAATCACCTCGTAACCGGCTTTTTGCAACAAAGAAATCATTTTGTTGACCAACGGTTGTTCTACAGGGCTTTTTTGGGGTAATCCCATCGTTTGGTTGATGCAACTAGGGAAATAAACGACCTTCCATTCTTCGTTGGTGATTGATGGAGCCTTTGCTTCTGAATATTTAAAACTTTTTGGTAGAGCCGGAGTCCATAAAGGAACACCCAGTGCGTGGTGCATCCCTTTTGTGATGCTGCTCATCGCTTTTGTTCCTAATAGGGAATGTCCGAAATTGGCCAATCCTAATATCGGTCGTAAAGAGCTTTTGATCCCGGCAAAGTGATGGGCGGCGAAGTCGCCAACTTTGTATCCCAAACTACCTTTTGGCAATAATTCCTGGCGGATGATGTGAGTCAGATCACCGGTATTGATATTCATCGGACAGGACATAGAGCAAAGACCATCTCCGGCACAAGTTTGATTGCCGGGATATTTGTATTGTTTTTCCAATAATTTAAGACGCTCCGGATCTTTACCACTTTGCTTCAGGTGGGAGATTTCACGGCGCAGAATGATGCGTTGGCGGGGAGAAAGGGTAAAACCGCAAGAAAGGCAATTTATTTCGCAGAATCCACATTCTATGCAACGATTCACTTGAGCAGCCGGACTCTTTTCATCGAGAGGGATGAGAGGGAGTGGCTTGAAATTCTTGATGTGGCACTTCGGATCATCGTTGAAAATCACGCCGGGGTTCAGCAAGCCTTTCGGATCAAAGAGTGTCTTGACTGCTTTCATGATTTCAAATGCAGCATCTCCCCATTCATAGCGTACGAAAGGAGCCATGTTGCGGCCTGTACCATGTTCGGCTTTCAAAGAGCCGTCATATTTATCTACTACCAAGGTTTTGACATCATTCATCATGTCTTCATACCGTTTTACCTCTGCATCGCTACTGAAAGACTGATTGATGATGAAATGGAAGTTTCCTTCCAGGGCATGTCCGTAAATACAGGCATCGTCATAGCCATGGCGGGCAATGAGTTGTTGCAGCTCGGCCGTTGCTTCGGGTAGGTTCTCGATATGGAACGCAACGTCTTCGATGAGGCAGGTGGTTCCCGGTTGACGCGTACCCCCTACTGAAGGGAAAATACCGGAACGGATGGCCCAATAGCTAGAGTATTCTTCGGGTTTATCAGTGAAGTGTACTGGGACGTAGGTTTGGAACGCTTCTAATGCCGTTTCGATGACAGCAATGTTTTGTTTCAGCTCTTCGGGTGTACGACCTTTTGTCTCGGTCAGCACTGCAGTGAGGCCACTTCCGTCGTTATGCTCCACTCCCGGTAAAACAGAGGAAGTCGCTTCGCTTTTAAAACGTAGAAAGACAGGATCATTGACGGAAGCCAGTGATTTCCAGTCGAGTAATTCAGCACCTTTCACAGTGCGTTCGCCGTTTTCGTTGTTTAGCTTCTTTAGTGCCACTATTGCACGGCAGGCATCCTTGATAGTCTTAAAGTAGAGCATGGCACTAGCTTTGTGCGGGTAGTCATACTCTGTCTTCATGGTCACCTGCGAAAGGAACGCCAACGTACCTTCCGATCCGACCAAGAGATGGGTAATAATATCAAACGGATCATCGAAGGAAATGAACGGTAGTAGATTCAACCCGGTTACATTCTTGATGGAGTATTTATAACGAATGCGTTCCGCCAGTTTTTCATCGGCACGCACTTGGTCGCGCAGCTCGCAAATACGGTGGATAAAATCACGATGCGTGACTTCAAATGAAGCACGACTGACCGGAGATCCTGTATCCAGTACGGTACCGTCTGCCAGTACGATGCGAGCAGACAAAAGAACTTTGTCACTATTGGCATGTGTTCCACAGTTCATTCCGGAGGCATTGTTCATGACGATGCCACCTACCATCGCATTTTTTACGGAAGCAGGATCCGGAGAGAATTTACGTCCGTAAGGAGCGAGTATCTCATTAACGCGTTGCCCTATAATGCCTGGCTGCAAAGTGATTTGTTGATGATCGGGAGACAAGGTATATTTTTCCCAATGCTTACCGGCTACAATCAAGATGGAATCGCTGATGGCTTGACCTGACAGGCTGGTACCTGCTGCCCGGAAGGTGACGGGCAGGTTAAAATGATCGGCGAGCATCAGCAATCGGGAAACTTCTTCCTCTTCGCTTGAACGGATTACAATCTGAGGAATAAGACGGTAGAAACCGGCATCTGTTCCCCAAGCCAGCCGGCGAAGTTCGTCGGTATAAATTCTTTCTTGCGGGATGAATTGACGTGCTTCCTGCAAAAAAGCCATGTAGTTGTTTTCCTTCATAATATATCCTTTTTTTACTTCTATACCTTTCTCTTCCTGAATAGACTGAAAAGCCTGTTTGTGAGTGAGGTTCTCTGTATACTACTGAGGTATCCTCACTCTGCTGTCCCTCTCTAACCTGTGCACTTTATCCTACTATTTGTATAGATAGTAGGATTTTGATAGTTTGCGAAAATCTTCGACATCCTTGTACCAGTAGTCGCGTATATCTTCCCAACGATTCCGTTTGCCGAAGCGTTCACGTATTTGTTTTGAACCACTCACCTTGTCGAACATGTTGAAGCGCCCTTTGTCAGCATGGTCAAATACCGCACGATCGGGGTAAAGAGTGGCTACTTCCTGCATCACTAGGAATTGTATTTCACTTAATGGGGCTTTGCTGAAGTCCATAATGTGAACTTGCACACCTTGTAGCAATTCTCCTTTGCCTACAGAGTAGAATGGTTTAAGATACATAGGTCTGAATATGACACCCGGTACTTTCAAACTGTTCAAATTCTTAGCCAGCTTTTCTGCTTCTACCCATTCTGCAGCAAACATTTGGAACGGTATGGTATAACCAACACCGATGGACATGTAGCCCAATTCGCCTAAAATACCGCTGACAGGGTAAAAGAATGCAGAGTGAGGATGTGGAATATGCGGAGAAGAAGGTACCCATTGCAGTCCGGTCTGTGTATAGTCCATTTTACGTTTCCAGCCTTTCATCTTTACGACCTGTAAGTTGCATTGTTTGCCATCTTTCAACATCTTCTCTCCATTCAGCATCAATGCTAACTCACCGCAAGTGAGACCGTAAAGGTACGGTATTTTAAACTGGCTGACAAAAGAGATGCAATCATCTTCAGTCAAGTTACCTTCAATCTTCAGTCCGCCTACGGGATTGGGACGGTCAAGAACCATAAATTCCTTGCCATTTTCAGTGGCTGCTTCCATGGCAAGTCCCATTGTACTGATGTAGGTAAACGAACGGCAACCAATGTCTTGAATATCATAAACCAATACGTCTATGTCTTTCAACATTTCGGGAGTAGCCTTGCGGGTCTTTCCGTAAAGTGAATAAACTGGAAGTCCGGTGGAGGCATCTTTAATGTCTGTCACATGGTCTCCTGCGTGTACATCGCCCCGTACACCGTGTTCCGGTCCGTAGAGTGCCACAAGATTTACGTTTGGTGCTTCATGCAGAATATCGACAGTCGATTTCATAGAGTTATCCACTCCGGTAGGGTTGGTAATTAATCCTACTCGCTTACCTTCCAAACTTTTAAAATTCTGTTCTTTCAGTACTTCGATGCCGGTTTTTATTCTTATCTTTTGAGCTTGTACTATATTTCCGCAGAGCAGACAAAGCAAGCTTATCATAATTATCTTCTTCATGTTGTCAATTTTAATTAGTTTGTCGTTCTGAATGATAATCAGAACGACGAAGGTTATTATTTTATTTTTTTCCGTATTCCGGATCTATTTTACGATCTGCAAAGATCGTGACGACTATGGTTGCTATGCAACAGATGATAACCATCCAGAAGAAATTGACGTAACCAATTGCTTCCTGGATATAACCTGCAAACATGCCGGGAATCATCATGCTCAGTGCCATGAAGGCGGTGCAGATGGCATAGTGAGAGGTTTTGAATTCACCTTCGGAGAAGTACATCATATAGAGCATGTAGGCTGTGAAGCCGAAGCCGTAACCGAATTGCTCAATGGCAATGGCGGTTGAAATAGCAAATAGATTGTCGGGCTGCCAAATAGCTAAATAGACAAACGTCAGGCAAGGGAGGGTCATACAGGCTGCCATCCACCAGATAGAACGTTTCAGACCGATGCGCGACGCAAACAATCCGCCAATGATACCGCCCACAGTGAGGAATATCACGCCAATGGTGCCATAGGCAATGCCTACTTCGGCTGTGGTGAGTCCTAAGCCGCCTGTTTCTTTACTAGCTACCAAGAAGGGCATACACATCTTGATTAAAAAGGCTTCAGGCAAACGATAGAGCAACATAAACACAATGGCGAGCCATACTCCGGGTTTGGTGAAATAGGTGGCAAAGGTTCGTCCAAATTCCATGAAGATAGCTTTGGCATTGGCTGCCCCCGGTTCAAGAACGGATTTGTCAGAAGTTGGTTTGGGAATTGCAAAGAGGTGGTAAAAACTCACTGCACTGAACATGACGGCTGTCACCAACATCGTAATAGTCCACGACAGCGGAATGTTGTTATACTTCAATTCAATGGCACCGGCAATGGCTACGAGCACTCCTTGTCCGAAGATGGATGCCAAGCGGTAGAAAGTGCTTCGAATACCTACAAATTCAGCTTGTTCGCCTTGTTTCAGTGCCAACATATAGAAACCATCGGCTGCAATATCGTGGGTAGCGGAAGCAAAAGCCGTGATAACGAATAGAAACAACGTGATGGTGAACATGCTGATGGGGGTTGCCCCGGCTGCCATGGTTGCCTCATCCGGACGTGGAATGGAGAAAGTCAATAGAATAAACGCTATCGACATGAGAATCTGCATGGAGAGCACCCACCATCTTTTGGTTTTGATGATATCGACAAAAGGACTCCAGAAGGGCTTGATGGTCCAGGGGAGATACAATAAACTAGTAAACAAAGCCATTTCTCCGTTGGGCACGCCCATTTTGGCGAACATCAACACTGAAATGTTGTTTACGATGAAGTAAGGAATCCCTTGTGCAAAGTATAAAGTGGGTACCCATGCCCAAGGTGATATTTTCTTTATGTTATTCATGATATGGATTTATTTATCTGTTAAATTACGCATACAGCTTGTCGATATTTGCACCGATGTAATAGTGAAGTAATATCGTATCATATGGATAACCTTTTTCGCCCATGACGGCAGCCCCTATCTGGCACAAACCGGCACCGTGTCCCCAACCAGCTCCGGTAAGGATAAAGCGTCCGGGAATCCCTTTGGAAGAGACTTCTTCTTTGTCTACTACAAAAGCCGAACTGTAGAGATGGGAAGAGGATAAAGTACGACGGATTTCCAATTCTTTTCCTATAATTAAAGTCTTCTTGGTACCCACTATTTTCAATTTCCAAAGACGAGCAGATGTTCCGCGAGCGATGGGAATCAAGTCGATAATTTGTCCATAATCAATGCCGGAACGTTGCTGTATCAGTTTGGCAAGTTCGTCCTGTGTATATTCTACTTTCCAGCGGTAGAAATCTGTGGTCTCTTGGTCGTAGTTGTTGAGTACCTGAGAGAGAATTTTCTTATCGGTCGTATTACAGAAGGCTTCCGGCGAAGTACGTATCCAGCGATCGGCTTCGGCTTCCTGGGTGAGATCGGGGGTCTGTACCATTGACCATTGACTATCTGCCGTGTGCGGTGCAGTGATAGAACTTGCTCCCTGGTAATCTCGCTGTTTCGCCAGATAAGAATGTTTTAAATCTTCCCAGCAATATTGAAATTCTTCAAAAGCACCACCGCAGCATTTAGAAAAACGGGCATCACAAATCTTTTGATCCGACGTTAATACTTGTCCACGTGTGGCTGCAATGGCTTGTTTCACCATGTCGGTGGAAGCACGGGTAATTCCTTGATAACGCTGACAGTGGTCGTCAGCACAGACGTCGAAGCGGGTATGATCTTCCCGGTCGTACCAACGAATCAGTTCTTCTTCAGTCTGAGTGAAAGTTGAATACTCCGTATTGGCTTCAGCAATCTCTTTGTTTTTCTGTATCTGTGCCAGTAGCCAGCTACGAGATATAACAGCATGAGCTTTCAGAAGTTCCAAGGATGCCGTAGCACTCATCTCCGAAGAGATGACACTCGTAAGGTAATCTTCTACATGGATGACATTGATACCGGTAAGTTTACCGTTTTCAACAATAATCTTCAAGGCACCCAGAAAGCGTTGATCTTCCTTACGCTCCCAATGAAAATTGATTCCGATAGTGACGTCCAATAGTTCAAAGGCATCTGTAGATTCATGTTGAGGTTCGAACAGAAGTTCTTCGTAACAACGTCCGTTCCAGAGTATCTTACCTTCATTATAGGTTACCACTTGTTTGCCACTTACTAACGTGCCGTCCATACGGTATGGATTAAGCAGGGTGAATTCAATCTGAGGTTCAAACAGGATGCCTACATGTACTTTGGGCTCATTCATAACTGTGTTTTTTTTATATTTGTTCTTTAATATGCTGCTTGATGCGTTGAAAATCAGAAGCAGAAAGACATACCTCACTGAGAATTTGTGCAATGTCTTCGGCAGTGATTTTCAGAAAGTCCTTTTCTACAGGAGTGATAAAGACTCCCCCTAAATCTACAGAAGCAGGACTGCTCAACAAGTTGGCATCGCCTTCAGCTGTATAGCACACCGGGCGATGTTTGGCACGAGGGAAGACAAAGACAATCCACTTGTCTGCTTCAAACAAGGTAAGCACGTTCATCATCGGCTCATCTTCACCGGTTTTAACAGGCAATGCACGGTAAATAAAGTTGAACAGTTCTTCGGCAGCCTTTTTGTCTGATGATTCAATAACCAACGTGGTGCGTGGTGCATCGTCCAGATACCAAAGTGTAGCATTCTTATAATCCGCTATCTTACCGGCTATCTGCCCTTTCCAATCTTTCTCAATAGGCATAAATCCTTTGTTTCCTGCTTGAAAATGAGCATGGTCGGGGGCCGAAGCTCCACATTTTGGACCATTGTAGAAGATGGTATATTCAGAGAGCGCCTGTGCCAAATCGAGCATGTCACCGAAACGGGTGGCAATACGCTGGTCTATATGTTCTATCTCCGGTATCGTCAAGTGACGAGGGAAGATGGGGAACGGATTCACTAATATTGTATAGTGTTTGTCAAACGGAATACCTTTCTGCACGGGTGGCAAGTTTGCCGGGCATAAGAAACATTTCCGTTCTTGGATGGATTTGGCATCCACCTTGGCTCCAGAGGAGACAATACGAGCGGGATTAAACTGTATTTTATAGGGAATCCCGTTTACATTCAATTCCTTCACTTGTACCCCGGAGAGGCCGGCATAATTGTTGCGAGCCATCTCCCAGGAGGACAGTTGTTCGGTCAGAAGATTATGTATCGTTTGATTCATGAGAATATTAATAATTAAAGAATGATGATATACGGTTGAAATTACTTCTTCTTGTTCAAAGCTACGCGCGCTTGTAACTCCCAAGTGCGGATGCGGTCTTTGTACAAATTGTGACCATTCATCTTGACGATATCCAATGAGGCGTCTGAATTGTCGTCCCAACGACGGCAGAGATATACTACATCATAGACGCGCCCTATCTGATATTGACGAGAAAAATTCAGTCCTAAGGCATAGTCTTCTCCATAACTGGTATTGGGAACCTTAACTTCACGGAGTACCGGGGTGTAGAATGCACGGGGAGCGCCGAGTCCGTTGATGCGCAGTGCATTGTTACGTCCGTTCTCGGGAGTCCATTCCTTATGGTCAATGATGCCCGGTGCAATCATGTTCATGTCGAAATCCGTCATCATATAAGTACCTACTACCATTGCGCAGTTTTGTTCGTAAAAAGCACGGACCATCGTACTCAGTGTATTTTCGTCTTTATATACATCGTCGCTGTCCAGTTGAACGGCAAACTTTCCACATTTAGGATGATGTACACCCATATTCCAGCAACCACCGATTCCGAGGTCGTTGCGTTCGGGGATGATGTGGATGAGGCGCTCATCCTCTTTAAATTTCTCAATAGCTTCGGTAGTTCCATCCGTAGAATGGTTATCGACGATGATGAGGTTAAACTTAAAATCTGTTTTTTGATTGAGTACAGATTCGATGGCGTCGCAAACAGTACGGATACGGTTTCGCACCGGGATGATTACAGAAGCTTCATATTCAAAATGCCCTGCGGAGAATTCTATTTTTTTGAATTCGGGCTTAAGGTAACCATCGATTTCTTTCAGGTGCTGGGTACATGCCTGCTCCATCTCAATCTGGCGGTCACGGTTTTTGGGATCTACATAGTCAAAAATCTTTTCACCGCTCTTGCGTGTATCATTTTCCACTTCGCTGTACAAGTATTCATTGATGTGTACCAAATCAGCTTTTTGGCTCAACTTCAGGCGAAGATCATATAGACCGGCAAATTTATATTCAGATGTCATGCGTCCGGCTGCTTCTTTTACTTTCTCCGAATGGAACAGAAGTACGGAACCAAAATTGAAATCATCTCTTAAAGAACCGAATTGATAGTCGATAACCGGCGCATTGGTCTGCTTGCCATCAGCAATCTGGTAGTGGTCGGCATATACCATACCGGCATTGGAATCTTCCGCGATCTGTATCATACGTTCCAGCGCAAAGAATCCTACTTCAAGTGTTGTCTCTTTGGTATAGAGTAGGGTATACTCTCCTTTGGAAGTATCGGCAATCGTTTTTAAGGTTGCACTGCTGTAAGGCCTATCTACTACTAATAATTGACAGCCCGACAGTGGTTTCAGTGTATTATCTGTGGTTACTAAATAAATCTCTTCAACAAGACCTGTATCTTGTAACCCTTTAACTGTTCTCTCTACTTGTTCTTTTCCTGCGTAAGGAAGAAAGCAACTAATCTTTTTCATATGTATATCCTTTTTTTGATTCTTTATTTCTTGATTCTTAAAAGTCCTACTTCGCCGCTGGTTGCAGTAAAGAGAACCTCATGTCCGTTCAGTGGAATTACTGTATTGATCAGTGAATTACCTATTTTGTGTTTCCACAGTACTTCTCCGGTTTTTCCTTCCAAGGCGAAGATAAGTCCTTCTTTGGTACTGCCAAACATAATATCGTCTTTCTCCATTTGCATAGAGGGAGCATGCTCGTATCCGAACCCTACATTCGATGCCCACAATTGACGGGGAGTGTCTCCTTGGGCAGAGTAGCAAACAATGCTGTCATTCATTGTTTTACTGTAAATGCGTTGATGATCTTCGGAGAGACCGATGGTTTCACGTACCATAGACTGGGAAGTACGCCATACAGTTTGTCCTGTTTGGACGTCAACAGCAGTCATGGCACGTTCTGGGTCTGTAATAAAGACTTTACCATTTGCGGCAACTGGCCATACGGCTGCAGGCGAGAAATGCATCCGAGTTAACCCTCCGGTCCATTTCCATACTTCTTTACCGTTTGTTTTATCTAAAGCATATAACGTATTATCCCATGCTCCGAAAATAACTTTATCTTCTGTTACAAGAGGTTTGGTTTCGATATAACCCTTTACGTCTGTGTAAGCCCAAACCATTTTACCGGTGTGTATATTTATTGCACGGAAAGTATGATCACTTGCACCGATAAAGGCAAGTCCGTTTTCAATAGTGACTGCTCCGAGTACCGGTTCAGCGGCTATGACTTTCCAAAGCAAACTCCCGTCTTTGACGCTCAACCCGTAGATGTGTCGGTCTGCAGAACCAAAAACAACAATACCTTCACTGACGGCAGGAGTACCTACAATACGTTTATCCGATGAAAAACTCCACAGTTGTTTCCCATTTTTCAGTGTATAAGCGGTCAGGCGTCCCATATCATCACCGACAAACACTTTGTCTTTCTCTATAGCAGGCGAACAGTAGATACCTGCGCCAGTCTGTACCATCCACTGTTCTTTGACTTTAGCAAATTCTTTATTCACTGAAAAATCCGGATATTTCTCAGCTTTACCGTTGCGGTCATAATAAGGTTTTGTCAAGGACAAGGAAGCCCATTGTTTTTTGGCTTCTCCAATGCGTTGTGAATAAACCCGGATGGAATCCTCGGTTACGTCATAGATGCCATAACCTGGTTTGCCTTCTTTGTCACTCAGGTTACTGCGCATCAAAATGCCCGGAATGCCATCGTAACGCAAATTACGGTTGCTGTGGTAATGACCGCCGATAAATAGGCGCACATTGTAGGGGCGTACAGCATCGGTTACTTCGTACCAATTGTCTACGTCGCCCTCCTGTATGGGATAATGAGTAGCGAGTATGACCGGTTTATTCTTTTGAGGATCCCCTTGATTAAACGCTTCCATTCGCTCCTTCATCCAATTGATGTCTTGCGGAACTACATGGCCGTAGGCCATACGCATCAACGGTCCGGAGTTGAAGCCGAGGAACAAGATGCCTTTATGTTCGAACTCAAAGCGGTCTCCTCCGAAGATTTCACCAAAAGCTGTGCAGCCGGAATCACTCCATTTGGTCTCGTGATTGCCAAGAGCAATGTAGTACGGCATTTTTAGCAGGTCGAGGCACGTTTTTAGTTTTTGCATCGTAGCATGGTCTCCTTCTTCGGTGACATCGCCGGTGATGAGCACAAAGTCAATGCTGTCGGTCGCATTGATCTGCGCCACACTACGTAGTAAATCTTCCGTAGGTTTTGGGTTCTTAGGACTTAGGTGCAAGTCTGTGAGTTGTGCAAAACGGAAAGGTTTGTGTTGTGCCTGCATTCCAATGGGAAGTAGGCAGGCAATCAGGATGATGATTAATAGTCTTCTATTCATAGATGATGATTGAGAGATTAATGATTTGTAATTTGTTGGGGGTTAAAGAAGCTTAAGATGGCATTCATCAATACGTTTCTTTCATTTTCTGTGCGTACCGATTCAAAGGGAAATCCCAGTACGCATGTCTTGTAACTACCAGCGTATGCCACTCCAGCACTTAAATTATTTTCAGAATAGCGCATCATGGTATAGGCTTCTTTGCTTGCAGGCTCAATGGCATCCGGCGATTCTACTACATAAGAATCCGAATTCAAATCATTGTGATAGGAATAGTTTCCGGTAAAGGCAGTAAACGGAGAAGCTACACATTTCACTCTACCCATTGTGGCAGCTTGTCCTACGCGCCATTTATACTTCAATACTTCTGTTGCAAACTTCTTATCTGCATCTTCGGCTTTAGCAAGACGGTTGTCCCATAAATCTGTGCCAACGTAAGCTCCTGATATGAAAATATTTCCGCCTTGGTTGCAATAAGCTGTAATCGCATCTTGCATTGGTTTACTGAATGTCTTGAATTCCAGAGGTGCTATACCGCCTCTACCCATCTTGGTCTGACATTCTTTACCTAAAATTAAGTCGGTATATTGGTAATCGTTTAAAGAAAACTGTCCGTTTTCTACGGATTCATCGCTGCAAGAAACAAACGAGTAGCCGGCCTTTAGGATCGCAGCGCCATGTATGGCAGGATAATCAAATGTGTTGCCTGCAATTATCTGGCTTTCGTAATTACTGTAGCTATCACCGAAACCGGAAGCGTCATCATCCATCCAAGGAATAGAACGACGGAATTCTTTCATTTTGCCAATATAGCTGATATCTTGTATATAAGGCACGCCGTGGTCTTGATCGTCCAAAAAACCTGCAAGGAAAGCATCTGCTGGAGCAGGAGCTACAAAGTCGGCCGGTGCACTGATGCGGTCGAATCCATTTACGACCAAGACTGTACCCTTAGGATTGAAAAGGCGACCGGCAGACAAAATCTCAGACGGGAAACTTTCGCCACCTTTATTGACAGCTGTTACTTTGTAACTGCAGACAACTCCCGAAGGAAGAGTGGCGCGGTAGTTATTTTTATTCACTAATACACCATTATCGAAATCTCCATCACCAATACGGGTATAAACAATGTATTTTTCGGCAGTAGCAGTAGGCTCCAATGAATCGATAACTGGTTGCCAAGTCAATTCAACTTCGTTTTCACTTGCCATACGCAGTGCCATGTGGCTGACAGGCAGAGGTTGAACTATATAGTCCATCTTATACTGTGAGCTTAGGAACTGGAGCATCCCTTTATAAATGGAACGACTCACGGTAAAACGGAAACGAGGATCTAGTCCGTAACGCATGTCTGCGAAATTCTGGTGAGACAGTAGTTCCAGTAGCATAGTAGGTACGTGTGGTGCACGAGCTTCATAATAAGATTGGTTCCATTTACCACGACGAGTCCAATTAGGTTCATATTGTGTGCGGATATCGCGTACAATATTAGACAGAATCAAATCTGTGAGGTCATGTGAGAGGTATCGTGATGCGCCATTGGAGAATACTCCATTAGTTGCCTGAGTATAATAAATGCCAAGTGTTCCGATAATAGAGTCATTCAGAGTGGTACCTGCATCGGTATGGAAGGCAAAAGCCATATCTACAGGGATATTTAAGCCTTTTTCGGCAGGATTGACAGAAGAACCACCTGCAAGGTAATTCACCCAAATACCACGACTCTTGTAGTCATCGGTATAATCGTTCTTACCTTGGCTTTCCGAGTAAACACTATCTGGTATGCCTGCCCATTGCAGCCAATATCGTGCAGCTTCGCAGTAACGAGGATAACCACTTAGTTGATAGTCAGTGGTTGATAGTTGATAATTGACTACACTACTCTTGTCTGCATTTTGCAGGTTGCGGGCGTCAGAGCTTTTTAAATTCTCGGTAGCGCCTTCTTCTGAGATACGCCGAGCGATGTTTCCCATTCCTCCACCTATCTTTACGGCA
Source organism: uncultured Bacteroides sp. (assembly GCA_945607605.1). Classification (GTDB taxonomy): domain Bacteria; phylum Bacteroidota; class Bacteroidia; order Bacteroidales; family Bacteroidaceae; genus Bacteroides. The sequence continues at coordinate 6,306 of CALYZE010000009.1, read as the reverse complement.
TCTGCGGTAACAATTTGTCCGGATTTGGCAGATCGGTTGCTTAACGTTACTTTGTACGCATTACTTTTTCCGGCATCAAAACCAAAGGTTCCGAGATAGATCCAAGTACCGCCACCCATTTGCTGATTGACTTTAAATTGAGTGGTACCACCTTTATGATAGACAGTATAAAGAGCATCGTCCGTACTATTAGAAAGGGTTTGGTAGGATACATATACAGCATATCGGCCTGTTGAAGGGATTTCAGGAATCCACTCAGCCGTACTTTCTTTTCCTTTTTTGATGGTTTCAATGGAACGGTATGTACCCTCTTTAAACGGATTCTCAAAATTGATATATTGACTTCTCAGATGAGCAAAACCTTTTCCAATACCTTGTGTCCATGCTTTATCAGACGTGTTTTCGGTGTAAATAGAGTTGCTGCTGAGGCTTCCATCGTTGTCGATAATCACTTCTGCCAACTGACAGTCGCGTTCGCGCGGGAGCAGTACATTGGCGCCTGCATTTTCCAACATCGGAACAAGAAAAGGTAATACGTAACTTTGGGTATATAGGTCTTCTACCGTTTGAAAAATACGTGCACGTTGCCATTCCCAACGTGTCAGTTTGGGTTCGTAGTACCAACCATGGCTTTGCCACAATGCTATGTGACGGTTACGTAGCCCATAGGAGGGGACATAAGGTTCAGAGAGTTTTGTTACCAAAGGTTTTGTGGCACCCGGATTGAATGTTTGGACCTTTTTGTCTTTTTTGCTGTGCAAAACTTGAGGAATGAGCTCTTCAATGCTACGGTTATTCGTGCGAATTTGCAGATTATATTTGATGAAATCAGGCGGAAGTAAGGAACGTACCCCTTTGTAAATTTCAGCAACGTTCTCTTCTCGGAAAGGAATATAAGAACAATTCATATTGGCAAATAACTGCAAGGTGTTGCCATTGACGGCAACAGAATCGATCTTTATGCGACCTATAGAAACTTCTTTTCTTGCAGTGGCATCCAGGAAGCTTCCGATTCCCTGGCGAATCTCCGTTGGTAGCTCTTGCGCACCTCCCCTTTGGGGGAGGAGGGAGGTGGCGAGCAAACTAAGTAAGAAATAGAGTCTTACATTCATGATGATGTATTAAGTTAATTGTTCTTATTATCTTTTTTAATTAGTAAGCAGAGTCCGATGAACGTAAACAGTGCGTTGAATATCAAAAGCTCATAGCTGAATTGGTATCCTCCAAACCAAGCCTCAGAGTTCTTTTGAAGAATGAAGCAGAGAATCGGAGAAGCAATGGCTACCAAGGGGATGTATTTGTCACGAACTTGCTGTTTCATAAAGATACCGAATGCAAACAAACCAAGTATCGGACCATACGTGTAGCTTGCCAAAATATAAACTGCATCAATGACACTTGTATTGTTGAGCAGATTAATGATAAAAATGGTAGCACCCATGAATATCGCCATGGCAATATGTACTCTCTTACGAATTTTCACGACTTCTTCTTCTGTCTTTCCTTTTGTTCCAAGAATGTCAACGGTGAATGACGTGGTCAGTGCAGTCAGTGCAGAACCGGCAGCGGAATAGGCGGAAGAAATCAATCCTATAATGAAGAGAACACCTACGATGGCAGGAAAATACTGTCCTGTGGCTATCAATGGGAAAAGTTCATCACCTTTGGTTACTTCAATCTGCTGATTGGCAGCAAAGATATAAAGCAATACACCCAACATCAAGAAGAGCAAAATAACGAAGAATTGGGAGATAACACTGGTTATCATGTTCTTTTGTGAATCTTTGAAATTTTTGCAGCTTAGGTTGCGTTGCATCATATCCTGATCCAATCCTGTCATGGCAATCATAGTAAATGCACCTGCCAGAAACTGTTTGAAGAAGTATTGTTTGCTGTTTATATCATCAAAGAAGAAGATGCGTGACATGTCACTGTCGGCAATGGTGCTTATCATGCTGGTGAATGATAGATTCAAGTCAGATGCGATGTAACCTATACAAAGGACAACAGATACTACCAGACAGAAAGTTTTCAAAGAGTCTGTCCAGATCAGAGATTTTACGCCGCCACGGAAAGTATAGAGCCAAACTAATGCTACTGTAACGGCCACATTCAAGAGGAAGGGGAGTCCGAAGGGATCAAAAACCAACAGTTGCAATGTTAAGCATACTAGGAATAAACGTACGGCAGCACCGAGCATTTTGGATATGAAAAAGAACCATGCTCCCGTGCGATAAGAAGACATGCCGAAGCGGTTTTCGAGATACTCGTATATGGAGACTAAATTCATTCGGTAGAATAAAGGTACCAAAACGAAAGCAATGATAAGTTGTCCGGCTATGAACCCTAACACCATTTGTAGATAACCAAAGCCGCTGACAGCGACCATGCCTGGAACAGATACATAGGTTACTCCTGAAATGGCAGCCCCAATCATGGCAAAGGCTACGACATACCAGGAAGACTTGCGATTGCCTACAAAGAATCCTTCGTTGTCTGCTTTTCTGCCTGAAATATAGGAAATAGTGAATAATATCACAAAGTAGGCAGCGATGGTAATAATGACAGAGAGTGGGCTCATGGTTTTGTTTTATGGTTTGTTGATGATTTTATTCTTTGTAGAGCAAATAGGGTTTACGTTGTGCCTTGAATTTTTCCACATCGTCTTTCCACGTTGCTTTAATTTCATCGGCACTTTTATCAGCTTCTATCATCTTACGTACGTAGTCTGTGCCTACTAGTAATTCAAAGAAAGAACGGAAGAAGTGATTACCCATATTCAGGTTCTTATACGCATCAATCACATAACTTAAGTCGATTCCACGTTTCCAAATTTCCTCATCACTCATGTGGCTGAGGTTTACACCGTGGCAAAGTTTATTGAGTTGAGGAGGTGTTTTGGCTCCTGGAATGCTGCGCGGGATAAAACTATAGTTATAGCCTGTCATATTAGGATGACCATATACTTGGAATGGGAGGTTGGTACCTCTGCCTAAGCTAACCGGTGTAGCTTCGAAAAAACACGTCGACGGATACAGATAAATCGATTTCATATTTGGTAAGTTGGGAGATGGAGGTATCGGCAACTTGTACATCGTTTGGTGTGTATAGTTTTTGCAAGGAATCACTGTTAGGTCACATACGCGTGAAGCGGGTAACCAGCGTTCACCATTCACCATCAGAGCAAGCTCTCCCAACGTCATGCCATGTACAATAGGGATAGGCAACCAACCTACTCCGGATTTGTATTTCATATCGAGGATAGGGCCGTCTACATAATGTCCATTCGGATTGGGGCGGTCTAAAACCAAGACTTTACGATTGTACTCTGCACAAGCATCCATCAGTCTGCACATGGAGGCATAGTAGGTATAGAATCTAAGCCCAACGTCTTGTATATCTACAATCAATAAATCGAATTTGCGCATGGAAGCATCGCTGGGTTTCCCTAAATTACCATCATAAAGAGAGAGGATAGGCACACCGGTTTTTTTGTCAACAGAACTGGAAACGTGTTCGCCTGCATCTGCATCACCGCGAAAACCATGTTCCGGAGAGAAGATGGCTACTACGTTAAATTTATTTTCCAGTAAAATGTCTAATAGATGTTTGTTTCCTACCATTCCTGTATGATTGGAAAAAATAGCGATTCGTTTGCCTTTTAAGATGGGAAAATACTCGGCAGTTTGTTCATCACCTAGAATAACTCGTTCTTCTTGTGCCTGACACAAGAAAGAACCACATAGAATAATAGCTAAAAGCAGCAACTTCTTCATAATAGTATTATATAAGGAGGATGTTATTTGCAACAAAGATAGATTTTATTTTAATATCAAAAACACTTATTTTGGAATATTTAGTATTATCAATCTTAATTTGCAAATTATCGAGTGTGTACCTTATTGTAAAATAGAAGTAGATAGTGATAAGACGATTTTAGAACGATGGCAGATAGTGAGTTGTTTTCATTGGCCCGGCCTCGTCACTAAACAAACTGTACAGTATAGAATCTTGTAACAGAGCCTTTAAAGAGTATCTTTTGTGATCTACCCATACTTCATCTCGAATCAACCTTACTCCGTGGCTGTAATCTACATAATTAATGCCATGTGCTGCACTCAAGGGTTGAATGGGTTTTCCGTCTTGATAATGCCAGCCATAGATAAAAAGTCTTTCCGGCTCTCCGACTATTCGGTTGGTTATTACAATGTCTTTTTTATGTCCTGCAATCAGTGTTCTCTGGTGCATACCGGTTGCGTTTCGAGTCTTCTCTATGATAGAATCATGACGAGCAAATATAGGCATGCTAGTCATTGTGCTATCGGGTGTCATAGGATGTGGTGCCATTTTCTGTTGACTGTGGCAGTGAATGATATTTGAAATTTTGCGTGTAGGCAATATGGCACCGAATAGGTTGGCCAGTTTCTGAGCCGTTTGTGGCAGCATAGGAATCCGAATAAAATCAGAATCTGAGCCTATTGCCAAGAAGTCCGGCAATACACATAGTGTGACGTTATGCAGCTTACCTTCGGAGTCTTGCAAACTGTCAGTGAGATATATAGATTGTTTAAGTGCTTCCGGAATATTTCCTTCTGCAATTTCCTTATAAATTACAGAATCCCGTTCTTTTGCATTCATATGCATGACCCGACGCACAAATTCACTTCCAGTGATGGCCTTGTCTTTTCGGGAAGGAAATTGGAAGTTTAGAGATGATACTATTGAATCCTGTTTATAAGGTTTCTTCTTTTTCTGTTCCAAGCTAGAAACAAAATTCATGATTGAGTTTTCAAAGTCAGAGTTGGCTACAAAAGCTGATAATCTAGCAATCTCTTGAACTTGACTGAACAAAGAGTAAGATACGATAAAAGTTAGTAAATAAATTATTTTCATGCTATTTTATCCTCTTTTAGACGCGATTTCAATATTATCCAATGCATTTCCGTAACGATCGTATAGTGTCAGCTGTAACTTATGGTCGTCGGCTTGCAGGAGTAGACCACCTACTGTCCGGACTCCCTCAGACCAACGAAATTTTATCAAGTCTTTGTTCTCTGTCCATTCGCTAAGCTCTTGTCCACGTTCATTGTCGGAAGAGGGAGTTTGGAGGTAGACAGTTCCCTTATTCCCGTCAGTCTCAACTCCGTTATAAAGGGGATTGGTGCGGGCATAAATGTGGTTGTTTCCGCTGATGGCTAAATCAACACCATATTCATCGAATAAGTGTCTCCATCGTTCGTATTGTGATGTGCGTCCGTTGGTTGCAAAAAACCATTGATAGTGCTCCATGACGATGACAAATCTACTTGGGTTGGATTGTATTGTTTTCTTGACCCAGGCTTGTGCAGAAGCAAGTCCTTCTTCACTCCGCATGCTTTCGCTGTTGAGCATTATAAACAATGCATTACTGTATTTAAAGTAGTAACAAACTCCTTTCTCGCCTTTATAACCATTCTCAGGATTATTATTAACATAATGGAAATAATCGTTGGAAAGCCGGGTTGATTTGCGGTCCATATTATCGTGATTCCCATTTACACCTGCCCACATATATTTTGAAAAATAAGATTGGTTGTATAAATCTCGCCAGAAAGAGTAACTGCCACCCCAAGCGCAGATGTCACCTACGTGCAAAATCAAATCAAGATTATCTGTATGACGCTCTTTTAGGGTAGTTATCATTTTCATTGCTGATTCAACTCGCTTAGGAAGAGGTGTGTATGCATGAAAGTCGGAAATGATAGCCGCACTCCATTTTCCTGAAGCTGGAGCTGTTTTGAAGTAGTGGATTTTTGCCGCCTGATCGGTGCCGCATTTATACATATACTCTGTGCCTGCTTCAAGGTTTTTTAGTTCGACCGTATTACGCAAAAAACGTACGTTTTCATAAAAGTCTTCACCGGAAGCTTTTTTAGAAAAAAGGCTGTCGTAAGCTGTGCAAACCTCTTGTCGCGCTTTTGTTTTCCGAGCTTGCTCCCAATCGATATCGCTACACTTTGTATAAACACAGTAACTCTTTCCACTGTTGAGGTTTGTATGCCAATTTATACGAACACGATGAGTTGCAGTCTCACCGGGATTAGCAATCACTGTGTATGCGTCATCCTCAATTTGCTGTGGTCTGTTCTGTGCCGGAGCTATGTGTGTGATGCTTAAAACTATAGCGGCTATGATGATAGATGTACGTCTCATGGCATGATGTTTAAGAAAAACAATGAAAAGAAAGAGATATTTGATTTGAAGATTGAAAATTTATACTGAAGTGCTTTTAACGGTTCAAGCTTTGCTCTATCGCATGATGGTATG
>CALYZE010000008.1 GCA_945607605.1 uncultured Bacteroides sp. | reverse complement strand
GAGGGCTTATCAAACGTTTGGTATGCTCTCATTTTTTTTGAATATACCACAACTCTCCAAAGCGAGAAGGCTGAGAAGGATCATTACAAAAAAACCTTGCAAGATAACTAGCAAGGCTTTTAAAGTTGGGCTACCTGGACTCGAACCAGGAATGACAGGACCAGAATCTGTAGTGTTACCATTACACCATAGCCCAATAATAGATTCATCCTTATTTTGCGGTTGCAAAGATACGAAGTTTTCTATAATTCAAAACTAAATTCAATATTTATTTCTTATAAATCTGATAAAGCACCGTCTTCCAAAGCATTATATAACTAAAAAAAATCAAAAAATGAAAGACTTTTCTTCTTTTACGTGTTTGATATGAGAAATCAACGTATATTTGTCAACTGTTTTAATATAATAATGTATAATGAACGAAGCAAAAAAACTAATTCAACAAATAACAGAAGGTATTCAAGATAAAAAAGGAAAAAAGATCATAGTCGCCGATCTCACTAAAATAGGCGATACAATATGTAACTATTTCGTCATCTGCCAAGGGAGTTCACCCAATCAAGTGGCAGCCATCGTTGAATCCGTAAAGGATTTTACCCGCAAAGGAGCTGACAGCAAACCTTTTGCCATCGATGGTTTGCGCAATGCGGAATGGGTAGCCATGGACTATTCTGACGTGTTGGTACATGTTTTCTTGCCTGAAACAAGAGAATTCTATAATTTGGAACACCTTTGGGCTGATGCCAAACTTTCCCAAATCCCCGACCTTGATTAAATTAGACATATGGACAATAACACCAATAAGAAACCTAATAAAGTAAACATGCCCAAGTTCAATTTGAACTGGCTGTATATGATCATAGCTATGATGCTTTTGGGGTTGTACCTCACCAACGAAAACGGAACAACTACCCGAAACATTCCCTATGATGAGTTCCAACAATACGTGAAAGATGGCTACGTGAGTAAAGTGATCGGTTATGATGACAATTCAGTAGAAGCATACATCAAACCTCAATTTGTAAAAGATGTATTCCGTCAAGACTCTGCTCGCGCAGGCAAAAACCCTCTCATCACGACTGAAGCTCCTTCACGTGAAAGCTTGGGAAACTTCATACAGAAAGAGAAAGATGAAGCCCGTTTTGATGGTTCCATTAGTTACGAAAAGAAGCGTAACTACTTTACTGCCATTCTTTGGCAGATTCTTCCTTTTGCATTCCTCATCGGTTTCTGGATTTTCATGTCCCGCCGCATGAGCGGAGGCGGCATGGGCGGAGGTGGAGGCATCTTCAATGTAGGAAAATCCAAAGCTCAGCTGTTTGAAAAAGGCACCTTGAGCAAAATCACGTTCAAAGATGTTGCCGGTTTAGCTGGAGCCAAACAAGAGATAGAAGAAATTGTAGAATTCTTGAAAGAACCGCAGAAATATACCGATCTTGGAGGTAAAATACCTAAAGGTGCTTTGCTCGTAGGGCCTCCGGGAACAGGTAAAACTTTACTTGCTAAAGCAGTAGCCGGAGAAGCTAACGTACCGTTCTTCTCATTGGCAGGTTCTGATTTTGTGGAAATGTTTGTCGGCGTGGGTGCTTCCCGTGTTCGTGACCTTTTCCGTCAGGCCAAAGAGAAAGCTCCCTGCATTGTGTTTATCGATGAGATTGATGCGGTAGGCCGTGCCCGTGGCAAAGCTGCTGCGATGGGTGGTAATGACGAACGTGAAAATACGCTGAACCAATTATTGACAGAGATGGATGGTTTCGGCTCCAACAGCGGTGTAATCCTTCTTGCTGCCACCAATCGTGTGGATGTTTTGGATAAAGCTTTGTTACGTGCCGGACGTTTTGACCGCCAAATACACGTCGATTTACCCGACCTCAACGAACGTAAGGAAGTCTTTGGAGTACACTTGCGTCCTATCAAGATGGACGATAGTGTAGATGTAGATTTGCTGGCACGTCAAACCCCCGGATTTTCGGGTGCAGACATTGCCAACGTTTGCAACGAAGCTGCCTTGATAGCCGCACGTCACGGTAAAAAATTTGTAGGCAAACAAGATTTTCTAGATGCTGTAGATAGAATTGTAGGAGGTTTGGAAAAGAAAACCAAAATTACCACCGAAGCGGAACGTCGTTCCATTGCAGTTCATGAAGCTGGTCACGCTAGTATTTCCTGGTTATTGGAACATGCCAATCCGCTGATTAAAGTAACCATCGTACCCCGTGGACGTGCTTTAGGCGCTGCCTGGTATCTCCCGGAAGAACGACAGATCACGACTAAAGAGCAGATGTTGGACGAGATGTGTGCTACTTTAGGTGGACGCGCAGCGGAAGATTTATTGTTAGGCAGAATCTCTACCGGCGCCATGAACGACCTGGAACGCGTAACCAAACAGGCATACGGCATGACTGCTTATTTAGGAATGAGCGAAAAGCTACCTAATCTTTGTTATTATAACAATGACGAATACTCCTTCAACCGTCCCTACAGTGAAAAGACTGCTGAGTTGATTGACGAAGAAGTGAAAAAAATGATTAACGAGCAGTATCTACGTGCCAAGCAGATTCTTTCGGACAATAAGGAAGGACACGCCAAATTGACACAATTACTGATTGAAAAAGAAGTAATCTTTGCCGAAGACGTGGAAGCTATTTTCGGAAAACGTCCATGGGCTTCTCGTTCAGAGGAGATCATCAGCGCCACTAAAATAGCCAATGAACTGAAGAAAGCTAAAGAACAAGCGATGGAAGTTGCTGCAATCGCAGAAACTGAAAAAGGAGTGAAAGAGGAAGAGAAGAAAAGCGTCAACGGCGAACAACCTACCGATGATAAAGGCAATAACTCAACCGTTATCGAGATTTCACCCAAAACTGAATCTAAAAATTAAAACGGAAACACCGTGAAAAATAACTTTATACAACGTGCCGTTACAGGTGTGTTATTCGTAGTAGTATTGGTGGGCTGTATTCTTTACAGCCCCCTTTCATTCGGAATCTTATTTACCGTTATCAGTGCGTTGAGTGTTTATGAATTCGCTCATTTAATGAATCAAAGCGGTGAAGTCAACCTCAATAAAACCATAACCAGTTTAGGAGGCGCCTATCTATTCCTTGCTATCATGGCATTTTGCATGTCCATAACAGACGCACGGGTATTCCTCCCCTACTTGGCATTGTTGCTTTACTTGATGATTACGGAACTCTATCTAAAGAAAAAGAACCCGATAGGCGATTGGGCATTCTCTATGCTCAGTCAATTGTATGTAGCATTGCCGTTTGCCCTATTGAATGTACTCGCCTTTCAAAATACACCGGAAATAAACAGTGTAACGTACAATCCTATTCTTCCCCTTTCCATTTTTGTATTCATTTGGTTGAGTGATACGGGAGCCTATTGCGTAGGTTCATTGATAGGTAAACATCGTCTTTTCGAACGTATTTCACCGAAAAAGTCATGGGAAGGCAGCCTTGGAGGTGGTGTTTTTTCTATCGCATCCTCTTTCGTTTTTGCCTATTTCTTCCCATTCATGTCTGTATGGCAATGGGCAGGACTAGCGATTGTTGTCGTTATCTTCGGTACTTGGGGGGATTTGACAGAATCATTGATGAAGCGTCAGTTGGGAATCAAAGATTCAGGCAGCATTCTGCCGGGACACGGTGGTATGCTCGACCGTTTTGACAGTGCAATGATGGCTATACCTGCCGCAGTAGTTTATCTGTATATACTGAATATACTCAAATAAAGAACTCTTTTGCAGTCAATAAAAAATGAGGGCATGAAACGTTCGTTCGTTTCATGCCCTCTGCACAATTTATCTAAATTAAACACACTTATTTCAGTTGCATCTTCGATAAATCCATATCCTCCATTTTAACTGCAGATTTATTAAAATCCTTCTGTTCAAAGACTACTTCTACTTCACCCTTTTCTTCCGAATTCAATTGGAGTTTGATTCCTTTGGTGTCAGGAGTAATATTCAAACTATTTAGGTTGTAGGATGCAGTAGCAGAACTTGGAATTCCGGTTGTATCCTCATAAGTATTATAGCGCAATTCCAAATGGATATAACCATCTTCGCCATACAAATCCTGATCAAGTACCGGGCGCACCAAGCTGATGCGATGCTTGTTTTTAGCAGGTAAGTTTTGGATAAAATAAAGATTCAGATATCCGCCGCTTATACCCACACTTGCTTTATAAATAGGGTCATTGCCAAATTCTGCATCATTCTCCGAAGTCAAAGTTTCCACCTCTTTGGTCAACACATTCTTTAAAGTCAGAATTTTCACCGCATGGTCAAACCCTTCGTAATTATCCCACAGAGGATTGAACACCGTGATTACCCGCTGACCATCTGCCGGATTGTACCAATTCAGGTCCGTATTCACAGGCCAAAGCGTTCCCCAAACATCACAGTCTAAGTAAAAGGCACTTCCGGAAACACGTACCGTAGCCCACAAAGGAGGAGTCATATCCCCCACAGAATAACCTTCATCATTATCACACGATTGCAGTATCGGCATCACTGCCAAACATATTGCCATAAATAGCCAATGTAATTTTTTCATAATCAAAGCTTTTTCATTTGGTTCTGTCTAAAAAACACAAAAGCCGGGCATTTACTGCACCGGCTCCCATCTATTTTAACAAATTCTTTAAAAATACAGCTATTTCTTACAATGCTCATGAAGTAATGTTACCATCTCACGCGCAGCATGTTTCGGAGCGCCCGCTTCACCCAGCCGAGATGCCATGTACTCATACCCATCGAGCATACGTTGGCGATACGCTTTATTATACAAGATGCGATCCAATTCCAGACGGACCTGTTCGACCGTCATAGCGTCAGCAATCAGCTCTTTAACGACCTCTCGATTGGCTATCAAGTTGACTAAAGAGACGTACTTCACCTTCAATATATGCCGTTTCAAGAAAGTAATAACCTTCCCAATAGGCGTATGATAACACACAGCCTGAGGCACACGAAACAAAGCAGCCTCCAGCGTAGCAGTTCCCGAAGTAACCAATGCAGCAGTAGCCTGATGCAACAGAGAAAATGTCTGATGAAAAATGATTTTCACATCCGCGTCCCCTATATACTTTTTATAATAATCAGAAGTAATGCCCGGAGCACCTGCCAATACGATTTGATACTCAGTAAAAGAAGCAGCTGCCCGGAGCATATCAGGCAAATTATCTTTGATTTCTTGCTTACGACTTCCTGCTAATAAAGCAATAATTGGTTTTGAAGAAAGCCCGTTGATGCGCGTAAAATCTTCAAAAGATTTCGGATTGGAGGAAAGAAATGCCGTAACCTCATCCATCGTAGGATTTCCGACATAATGTATTGGATATTGATGTTTGCCTTCAAAGAATTCCACCTCAAACGGAAGAATCGAAAACAACTCATCTACATCTCGTTTGATATTCTTGATGCGGTATTCCTTCCATGCCCATATCTTGGGAGAGATATAATAAAAGACTGGAATTTGTGTTTTGGCGTGTACAAACTTGGCTATATTCAAGTTGAAGCCTGGATAATCTACCAAAATCAACACATCCGGTTGCCAAGCCAGCACATCCTCCTTGCAACGTTTCATATTCGCAAAGATAGTGCGCAAATGCAACAATACAGGAATAAAGCCCATATAAGCCAATTCCTTGTAATGTTTCACCATTGTTCCGCCAACAGCCGCCATCAGATCACCGCCAAAGAAACGAAACTCCGCTTCCGGATCTTCTTCTTTCAAGGCAGCCATCAGATGAGATGCATGCAAATCGCCGGAAGCCTCACCAACAATCAAGTAATACTTCATATCTGTGTTTAAAACCAGGCTTTCAACTCTTCAATCAAACCATAAGCAGTAACGTCTACAGTTGTTGGAGTGATTGCTATATAACCGTTTTCAAGTGCCCAGTGATCATTTTTTTCATTTTCTACATCACTATTTTCAAATTCACCGGTCAACCAATAATAGTGGGAATCTCCTCTATGAACAAAGTTTTCCCATTCATTCACCCACTGTCCTTTGGTTTGTTCGCAAATCTTTACACCTTTCAGTTCTTGCGTATCTGGAATATTCACATTCAAACAAGTCAACGGAGGCAGTCCTTTTTCCAATACCTTACGCGCTATTTCACGAATATAAGGTCCGGCCGGTTCGAAGTCAGCGTTCGGTTCATGATTGCAAAGCGAAAAACCAATGGAGGGTATTCCTTTCAAACAACCCTCAATCACCACTCCCATCGTACCGGAATAATGTACGTTTATCGAAGAGTTGTCGCCATGATTGATACCACCTACTACTAAATCGGGCTTGCGGTCGAGCACAGTATGAAAAGCCAATTTCACACAGTCGGCCGGTGTACCGGAACATTTATACACTGTTAATCCCACATCCTTGCGAAGCAAACGATAATGAATCGGCTCCTCCGTTGTCAGTGCAGAAGCACTACCGGAACGTGGAGCATTCGGTGCCATTACCACGATTTCGCCCAGCGGACGAAGAAATTTTATTAATTCACTAATACCTTTCGCAATGATGCCGTCATCATTGGAAACCAATATTAAAGGTCTCTGATTTTCCATAACATTCTCTTTTATTGTTGTGCAAAGATAGTGCAAACCTCAGCCTATCTTCACTTTTCAGGCAAAAATAGTTAATAAAGGCAGATTTTCAATCATAATTCGCCCTATAAAACCTTATTGTCATTATTTTTGTCTTTCAACCCATATCAAACTCATGGACATACTTCTCACCATCTTTGGTATTCTTTGCCTGATTGCAGGACTCGCCGGATGTCTACTGCCAATCATTCCCGGCCCTCCTGTGGCTTACGCCGGCCTACTTCTCTTACACTTCACAGACAAGGTGCAATTCACTACCGCCGAACTCCTGACCTGGCTCTTCATCGTTATTCTCTTGCAAGTGCTCGACTACTTCATCCCGATGCTTGGTAGTAAATACAGTGGAGGCAGTCGATGGGGAACCCGCGGTTGCTTCATCGGTACCGTTGTTGGATTGCTCTTTATGCCTTGGGGAATCATTCTCGGCCCTTTCCTCGGTGCTTTTTTGGGAGAATTACTGGATGGCAGAGAAACAACGAAAGCCCTAAAGTCCGGTTTTGGCTCCCTGCTGGGATTCTTGTTTGGCACAGTACTGAAATTTGTGGTGTGCGGTTACTTTATCTGGCAATTCATTCAGGTTCTACTATAAATAATGCTCTCCTCGAAAAGTTGAAAGACAAATTCTACACAACAATTCTCCCGCCTGTGATGAAAGAAAACCATCTATAGCAAAAAAACAAGACTTCCGGTCTCAATAGGTTTACAAATCTTAATCTTCTGCAAGTGAGACAAAAAAGACATTCTGTTTCAAGATAAATATGTATATTTGCCCGTTAAATCAGAGAAGAACGCTCTAAAAAGCCATGATTTCAGAAAAAAGGAAATAGAACGCTGTGGAGTTATTAACAAAACAGCCAACTTTTCAACCGTTTCTGCAATATTTCTCTTATTTAATAGGTGCTATACGGAATTATCACTTATTTCGCTGCCGATAAAATATGGAAATTATGGGAAAAATAATTGCTATGGCAAATCAAAAGGGTGGTGTAGGCAAGACTACGACGACGATTAACCTCGCAGCCTCACTCGCTACCCTTGAAAAGAAAGTGCTCGTTGTAGATGCAGATCCACAGGCCAATGCTTCTTCAGGCTTGGGCGTAGACATCAAGCAGTCAGAATGTACTATTTATGAGTGCATTATCGACCATGCAGACGTGCGCGAGGCTCTTCACGACACGGAGATTGAGACGTTGAAAGTCATCTCCTCCCACATCAACTTGGTAGGCGCCGAAATAGAAATGCTCAACCTCAAAAATCGCGAAAAGATACTGAAAGAAGTACTTGCTCCGCTGAAAAAAGAGTTTGACTATATCTTGATAGATTGTTCTCCGTCTTTAGGCTTGATTACTGTGAATGCGCTCACTGCTGCCGATTCGGTTATTATTCCCGTCCAAGCAGAATATTTTGCATTGGAAGGAATCAGTAAATTACTGAACACTATCAAAATTATCAAATCCAAGTTGAATCCGACACTCGAAATTGAAGGTTTTCTGCTGACTATGTACGACTCACGTCTGCGTCAGGCCAATCAAATTTACGATGAAGTGAAACGCCACTTCCAAGAATTGGTATTCAACACCGTAATTCAGCGCAACGTGAAGTTAAGTGAGGCTCCCAGTTATGGCCTGCCCACCATTTTATACGATGCAGACTCCACCGGAGCCAAAAACCACATGGCACTTGCCAAAGAGCTAATCAGCCGTAACGAAAAGGCTGAGAAAACGAAGAAGTGAGAAAGTGGAAAAATGATGTAAATAGTAAATTGTAAATATAGAAATAAATAGATGGCTCAGAAAAGAAATGCATTAGGACGAGGGTTGGATGCCCTGTTTTCGATGGACGAGGTTCAGACCGAAGGTTCTTCCTCTATCAATGAGATTGAACTGTCGAAAATTGTCGTCAATCCGAATCAGCCTCGTCGTGAGTTTGATTCAACGGCATTGCAGGAGCTTGCTGACTCTATCAGAGAAATTGGAATTATCCAACCCATTACTTTGCGTAAGCTGGATAACGAAGAATATCAAATTATCGCCGGTGAACGTCGTTTTCGCGCTTCACAGCTTGCCGGGTTGACAAGCATCCCTGCCTATATCCGAACCGCTGATGATGAAAACGTCATGGAAATGGCGTTGATAGAGAATATACAACGCGAAGATCTGAACTCCGTGGAAATAGCTCTTGCGTACCAGCACTTGTTGGAGCAATACGGACTGACCCAAGAGCGTCTCAGCGAACGTGTAGGTAAAAAACGCACCACCATAGCCAATTATCTGCGGTTGCTTAAATTACCTGCCCTCGTACAAATGGGTCTGCAAAACAGGCAGATAGATATGGGACACGCCCGTGCACTGGTTACCTTGGGTGACCCTAAACTGCAGGTGAAGATTTTCGAAGAAATTCTGGAACATGGCTATTCTGTCCGCAAGGTAGAAGAGATTGTAAAATCGCTCAGTGAAGGCGAAACCATCCAAAGTGGTAGTCATAAAATTGCTCCCAAGCGTGCCAAGCTTCCGGAAGGATTCAATATGCTAAAGAAGCAGCTTTCGGGCTTTTTCAGCACGAAAGTTCAGCTTACCTGTTCCGAAAAAGGGAAAGGCAAGATCAGTATCCCGTTCAGTAACGAAGAAGAATTGGAACGTATCATCGGTATCTTTGATACGCTGAAGAAATAAATGACGAAGAGAAGAATATACCAAATCAGCATGGCCCTGTTGCTCTGTCTCCTACAGACGACAGGGATTGCTATGTATGGTCAAAACCGTCCGCGTGCTGCAGCCAAACGTACCAATCGCTTACAAATAACAGACACCTTGGCTCATTTGCGCCCGGTGCTACGCACACAAGCCGACAGTTTGAAGCTTGAGATGGACGACATGATTTCATTGAAATCTTTATCGGATAGTCTTGTCATAGCAGATAGCATTGCTGCCGAAAATAAAAAGAAGTTACTTGAGATGACTTCCAGCCCGGAATTGAAAGAACAGCCTATTCCGACAGATACGCTCCATAAAGCAATTAATCCAAAACTTTGGGTTCCCAATCCTACCAAGGCGACTTGGCTTGCACTCGTGATTCCCGGTGGCGGGCAAATCTACAACCGTAAATATTGGAAATTGCCAATCTTCTACGGAGGATTTGCCGGTTGTGCCTATGCTCTTACTTGGAATGGAAAGATGTACAAAGATTATTCTCAGGCATACAAAGATGCCGTCAAGGAAAAGTGGAATTCAAGTAGCATCACCGACCTCTTACCTCCAGGATATGTAGACAAAGTTTCTAAAACACAGTTGACTGAAACCCTCCGGAAGCGAAAAGATACTTATCGGCGCTATCGCGACCTGAGCATCTTTGCTTTTATCGGAGTTTACCTGCTATCGGTGGTAGATGCTTACGTAGATGCCGAGTTGTCTAACTTCGACATCAGCCCGGACCTAAGCATGAGCGTGGAACCTGCAGTTATCAACAATCAAATGACTGGCGGTTCCAACAAGTCTGTAGGGGTGCAATGCAGCTTCAAATTCTAAAACGAACTAAACTTAAAGTATAATCACTCATGATAAATAAACCCGCATGTATGAAAAAAATTATTATAAGTACCTCACTCCTGTTTTGTAGCTTTTTCGCTCCACTGACTCAAGCACAAGAAAGCATTGATGTACTAATTAACGAGAACGGGACAGCACGTAAGGAAACCATTGACCTGCCCAAAAGCATGACGTATCCGCTGGACAGCCTGTTTACAGACTGGAAAGCCAAAAACTACATTGACTTAGGAAAAGATTGCGACACTTCCACCGAAAACCCTCTGTTCAGCGACTCTGTCTATATAGATCGCCTATCGCGCATGCCTACGGTAATGGAAATGCCTTACAACGAGATTGTGCGTAAATTCATCGATATGTATTCCGGTCGCTTGCGTAATCATGTCGCTTTTATGCTCAGTGCATGTAATTTCTATATGCCTATTTTTGAAGAGGCTTTGGATGCCTATAACCTACCACTTGAACTGAAATATCTTCCTATCATTGAGTCTGCACTCAATCCATCTGCGATATCTCGTGCCGGAGCCTCCGGCCTTTGGCAGTTCATGATGGCCACCGGTAAAATTTATGGTTTGGAAAGTAACAGCCTTGTAGACGAACGCCGTGACCCCATCAAAGCTACTTGGGCAGCCGCCCGCTATCTGCGAGACATGTACGAGATTTATAAAGATTGGAATCTGGTGATTGCTGCCTATAACTGTGGTCCCGGTACGATCAACAAAGCCATCCGTCGCGCCGGAGGTAAAACAGATTATTGGGAAATCTACAATTTTCTCCCCAAAGAGACTCGCGGTTATGTACCCGCTTTCATTGCCGCTAACTATGTAATGACGTATTATTGCAAGCATAATATCTGTCCGATGGAAACCAATATTCCAGACGCAACAGATACCATACAGATCAACACCAGCCTGCATTTCGAACAGATAGCCGATGTTTGCGGCATCCATGTGGATGAAATAAAGAGCTTGAACCCTCAGTACAAAAAAGGGATCATCCCAGGCAACACCACACCGCAAACGCTTCGTCTGCCAATGAATTACATCAGTACATTCATCGATAAGCAAGATACGATTTATGCCCATCGCAGCGATGAGCTATTCAAGAACCGCCAAACTGTAGCCGTTGCTGACACACGTTCCTCCAGAACTAGCAGTAGCCGAAACAGCTCTTCCGGCAATGTCACGTACCATAAAATACGCAGTGGAGAGAATCTTGGTGCCATTGCCCGTAAATATGGAGTCAGTGTCAATCAGCTGAAAAGTTGGAATGGCCTGAGCGGAACAAAAATTGCGGCGGGGAAGAGATTGAAGATTTATAAATAACGCACTTTCTTTTATAAGGATGCACTTTTTTTGCTCAGTGTTGAAATTTGCTTATTTTTGCAGAAAGTGAATGAAAGAAGGAGAAACAGTATATGGAAGAGAATATAAGCCAGAAGGAGAAAGAAAGAGCGGAGGAAGAGATGATCGAACAGGCATTCCAAGAACTGTTGAACGACTATCTGGAAACTAAGCACCGCAAGCGTGTCGATATAATAACCAAAGCTTTTAATTTCGCCAATCAGGCACATAAAGGAATCAAGCGCCGTTCAGGTGAACCTTACATCATGCATCCCATTGCTGTGGCAAAGATTGTCTGCAATGAAGTGGGATTAGGATCTACCTCTATCTGTTCAGCTTTGTTGCACGACGTTGTAGAAGACACAGACTATACGATAGAAGATATTGAAAATATCTTCGGACCGAAGATTGCTCAAATTGTAGATGGTCTGACCAAAATATCCGGAGGTATCTTCGGAGACCGTGCATCTGCTCAGGCAGAGAATTTCAAGAAGTTACTGCTTACCATGTCTGACGACATTCGTGTTATCCTTATCAAGATAGCCGACCGCCTACACAACATGCGCACACTGGGTTCTATGCTCCCCAACAAGCAGTTTAAGATTGCAGGTGAAACTCTTTACATCTATGCTCCGCTTGCCAACCGCCTAGGTTTATACAAGATAAAGACCGAACTGGAAAATCTGAGTTTCAAATATGAACATCCTGAAGAGTATCACGAAATAGAAGAAAAACTGGAAGCCACAGCCGTTGAACGTGACAAAGCTTTCAATGATTTCACTACTCCTATACGTGCTCAGTTGGATAAAAAGGGACTGAACTACCGCATTCTTGCCCGCGTAAAATCAATCTACTCTATTTGGAATAAGATGCAAACCAAGCATGTGCCTTTTGAGGAGATTTTTGATATACTTGCCGTACGCATCATCTTTGAACCACGCAATATAGAAGAGGAGTTGAACGATTGTTTCGACATTTACGTTTCTATCTCCAAAATATACAAGCCCCACCCCGACCGTCTACGCGACTGGGTGAGCCACCCTAAAGCCAATGGTTACCAAGCCCTTCATGTTACATTAATGGGCAACAACGGTCAATGGATTGAAGTCCAAATCCGTAGCGAACGCATGAACGACGTTGCCGAACAAGGCTTTGCCGCTCATTGGAAATACAAAGAAGGTGGAGGTAGCGAGGATGAAGGAGAGCTGGAAAAATGGTTACGTACCATCAAGGAAATATTGGATGACCCACAGCCGGATGCTATCGACTTTCTCGATACCATCAAGCTAAATCTATTTGCTTCGGAAATATTTGTATTCACCCCCAAAGGTGATCTCAAAACAATGCCCCAGAACTCTACTGCATTGGATTTTGCTTTTTCTCTGCATACTGATATCGGCAGTCATTGTATTGGAGCGAAAGTCAACCACAAACTAGTACCATTGAGCCACAAGCTGCAAAGTGGCGACCAAGTAGAAATTTTAACTTCGAAGTCGCAACGTGTACAACCCGAATGGGAGGTATATGCCACTACCGCACGTGCCCGTACCAAAATAGCCGCTATTTTGCGTAAAGAATCCAAAGCTTATCAAAAAGAAGGAGAAACAATAATAGCCGATTTCTTCAAAGATGAAGAGATGCGTATCGACGATGTAGTCTTGGACAAACTGACGAAGCTGCATAAATTTCATACCCTCGACGAATTACTGGTTGCTCTGGGTAGCAAAAAAGTCGTTTTGGGTGATGCAGATAAAAATATTTTTAAAGAGAAGCAAAGCGGCAATTGGAAGAAATATCTTACCTTCTCTTTTGGAAACAAAGAGAACAAAGAAAATAAAGAAACCAAGGAACAACCGGAAGAGCAAACATTGCAGGAGAAGATAAACACCAAACAGATTCTGAAGCTCACCGAAGAGACTATTTCCAAAAATTATCTCATGGCAGATTGCTGTCACCCCATCCCCGGTGATGATGTATTGGGTTATATTGACGAAGATAACCGAATCATCATTCACAAACGACAATGCCCGGTTGCCGCTCGCCTCAAAAGCAGCTATGGAAATCGCATCATTGCAACCGAATGGGATACTCACAAAGATCTTTCTTTCCTAGTCACTATATACATAAAAGGAATAGATTGTATGGGGTTATTAAACGAAGTGACTCAAGTTATTTCCCGTCAGCTCAATGTGAACATTCGTAAACTGACTATCGAAACCAATGATGGCATCTTTGAGGGAAGAATACAGCTCTATGTACATGATGTGGATGATGTACGCACCATCTGCAACAACTTGAAACAGGTGCAGCACATCAAGCAGGTTATGAGAATGGAAGATTAAACTTTAAGAACTAACTATCAGAAGGAGAGTTGTCAAGATTCTCCTTCAGTGTTTCTACCTGCTCATAAGTAAAAGCATCCAATGCATCCCTCATACCTACCAACTCCTCGCGTATCGACTTCAGCCGATCAACGATTTCAAAGTTTCGTAAGGTTGCCTCTCCTTTGTTTTTCATGCGTTGACGCGCTCCGGGAAGTGTCATACCTCGTTCTTTAACCAAGTGATAGATAAGTTTCAACGTTTCAATATCTTCTTTACGATACTGACGTATGCCACGTCCCCCCTTTTTGGGTTTCAGTTGCGGAAACTCCTTCTCCCAAAAACGAAGCAATGATTCGTTGACATCGAACATAGCAGCCACCTCACTGATGGAGTAATATAACTTCAAATTCTTATCTGTATTCAGCATCGTTTTAAGTATTAATCAAACACCTTACCGTGGTTCGCCGCAATCTGAATCATACGGTCATAATCCTCGGCGCTCAAATCCATAAAGTAATAGTTAACAGGATTTACAACCTGTCCTTTCACGTGTACCTCATAATGAAGGTGAGGACCGGTACTCTTTCCGGTACTGCCTACGCCACCTATCACTTCCCCGCGCACTACCTTCTTACCTAACTTGGTACGGAAGTCACGCAAGTGAGCATACCACGTCTGATAGCCGAAGCCATGATCTATGACAATCGTATTGCCGTATCCGGTCTCCCATCCCATTTTAACGATCTTACCATCACCCGTAGCATACACTTCCGTGCCGGGATAGGCAGAGAAGTCCATCCCTGAATGAAACTTGGCCGAACCATAAATAGGATCTATACGAGATCCATAACCGGAAGCAGTCTGCCGTAAGTCTTTGTTCGATATGGGTTGAATGGCAGGAATACACCGCAACATTTCATCATGACTCTTGCACAATTCCACTACGTCGTCAAAGGAACGGGACTGGATATAAAGCTGTTTGGTCAACATATCCAGCTTCTGAGTGGTATTGACTACCAGTTCAGAGTTGGCCATGTCCATCAAATGCTCGTAACGATTTGTTCCGCCATATCCCGCCTTACGGATAGCCGAAGGAATCGGATCTGCCTGAAAAATAACCCGATAAAGGTTATCATCACGCTGTTGCACATCCTGCAACACACCTAACGCCTCGTCGAGCCGACGAGAAAGCACATTGTACTGAGCCTGAAGTTGGCTGTTTTCTTTTCTCAACTCTTTCTCTGAGGGGGATCCAAAGATTAAGAGCAATACAATAAAACAGCCTGCACCTAAACCCATTCCGGTGAATAAGCGTCGGAGAATACTTACCGCCCGCTGTCGGACAGTGGGGTAAATACGGTCGTACGTCTGCGTCTGTGGATTATAAATGTAGTAAACTTTGCGCATGTTTGGAAATATTTCGCTTGTCAATGCCACAAAAGTAATAAAAACACGCTATCTTTGCACAGTTTTTTCAAGAATATTAAGACTAAGTAGCAAGTAGTTAGTAGTAAGAAGCGAGCAAAAAACCGATAAAGATAAGATAAAACAAGTAGAATAAGATAAATCAATAGAGTATGTTGACTGCAAATGAAATCAGAGAATCCTTCAAAAGTTTCTTCGAAAGCAAAGGTCACCAGATTGTGCCTTCGGCTCCAATGGTGATTAAAGATGACCCCACGCTGATGTTTACCAATGCGGGTATGAACCAGTTCAAAGATATTATTTTGGGCAATCATCCGGCGAAAAACAAACGGGTGGCGGACTCACAGAAATGTCTTCGCGTAAGCGGAAAGCACAACGACTTGGAAGAAGTAGGTCATGATACCTATCACCACACCATGTTTGAAATGTTGGGCAACTGGTCTTTCGGAGATTATTTCAAAAAAGAAGCTATCTCTTGGGCTTGGGAGTATTTGATAGATGTTCTGAAGCTCGATCCAAAGAATTTGTATGCCACCGTATTCGAAGGTAGTCCCGAAGAAGGACTGGAACGTGACAATGAAGCTGCATCTTATTGGGAACAGTTTTTACCGAAGGATCATATCCTGAACGGAAACAAGCACGACAACTTCTGGGAAATGGGTGATACGGGTCCCTGCGGTCCATGCTCCGAAATACACGTAGACTCTCGTTCAGACGAAGAGAAAGCCAAAGTTCCCGGATCTCAGTTGGTTAACCAAGACCATCCGCAAGTCATTGAAATCTGGAACCTGGTGTTCATGCAGTTCAATCGAAAAGCTGACGGAAGTCTCGAAGGGCTGCCCGCCAAAGTCATCGATACCGGTATGGGATTCGAACGTTTGGTACGCACTCTTCAAGGCAAAACTTCCAACTATGATACAGATGTATTCCAACCGATACTGAAAGCCATTGCCCGATTGGCAGGTACTACTTACGGAAGCAATCAGCAACAAGATATCGCTATGCGTGTTATTGCCGATCATGTCCGCACTATTGCCTTCTCCATTACCGACGGCCAGATGCCGAGCAATGCCAAAGCAGGTTACGTCATCCGCCGTATCCTCCGCCGTGCCGTACGTTACGGTTACACATTCCTCGGTCAGAAGCAAGCTTTTATGTATAAACTTCTGCCTGTACTGACTGAGAACATGGGTGGTGCATACCCGGAACTGATTGCCCAACAAGACCTGATTACTAAAGTAATTAAGGAAGAAGAAGATTCTTTCCTCCACACACTGGAGACTGGCATTCGCTTGCTGGAAAAAACCATGGCCGATACCAAAGCTGTCGGAAAGAGTGAAATCAGCGGTAAAGATGCCTTTACCTTGTATGATACATTTGGCTTCCCTCTCGACTTGACCGAACTCATTCTTCGCGAGAACGGAATGACTGCTGACATCAAAGAGTTTGATGCTGAAATGCAACAGCAAAAACAACGCGCTCGTAATGCTGCCGCCATTGAAACCGGTGACTGGATTATTTTGAAAGAAGGCACCAGCGAGTTTGTAGGATACGATTATACAGAATATGAGACCAACATCCTGCGTTACCGCCAGATCAAACAGAAAAACCAGACTTTATATCAGATTGTATTGGATAATACTCCGTTCTATGCTGAAAGTGGTGGTCAAGTAGGTGATACCGGTGTCTTGGTTAATGAATTTGAAACCATCGAAGTGATTGATACCAAGAAGGAAAACAACCTTCCTATCCAGATTATCAAAAAAATGCCCCAACATATGGAAGCTCCGTTGATGGCCTGTGTAGACACTGACAAGCGTGCTGCTTGTGCTGCCAATCACTCTGCTACCCACTTACTGGACGCTGCACTCCGCGAAGTACTCGGCGACCATGTAGAGCAGAAGGGTTCTCTGGTAACTCCAGACTCCCTGCGTTTTGACTTCTCTCACTTCCAGAAAGTGACGGATGAAGAAATTCGCCAAGTAGAACACATCATCAATGCCAAGATCCGCGCCAACATTGCTTTGAAGGAATATCGCAGCATCCCTATTGAGGAAGCCAAGGAACTGGGTGCTATTGCTCTCTTCGGTGAAAAATACGGCGACCATGTACGCGTCATCCAATTTGGTTCATCCATTGAATTCTGTGGAGGCATACACGTAGCTGCTACCGGAAGTATCGGCATGCTGAAGATTGTAGCTGAGAGTTCTATAGCTGCCGGCGTACGTCGTATCGAGGCCTTTACAGGAGCACGTGTGGAAGAGATGTTGGATACCTTCCAAGATACCATGCGCGATTTGAAGACTCTCTTCAACAACACTCCCGACCTTACTTCCGCCATTCGCAAATACATCGAAGAGAATGCCGGACTGAAGAAACAGGTAGAGGACTACATGAAAGAGAAGGAAACGCAACTGAAAGCGAAGTTGTTGCAGAACATTCAAGAGATAAACGGAGTGAAAGTTATCAAATTCTGTGCTGCAATGATTCCGGCCGATGCTGTCAAGAATATAGCTTTCCAACTTCGTGGCGAGATAACAGAAAATCTCTTCTTTGTGGCAGGTACTATCTTTGAAGGTAAACCGATGCTGACTGTCATGTTGAGCGATAACTTAGTGGCTGGCGGACTAAAAGCCGGTGCATTGGTTAAAGAAGCTGCCAAGTTGATTCAAGGTGGTGGTGGTGGTCAACCTCACTTCGCAACTGCCGGAGGTAAAAACTCTGACGGAATCAACGCTGCAGTAGATAAAGTGATAGAGTTATCTGCACTTTAATCGGACAGACTACAGTTCATTTATAGGAACTCCGCTTTCTTTATAGCAGAAAGACGGAGTTCTTCTTTTTTATCAATGTCTCGCAACCTCTTTTTCAGAAAAAGCACCAGCACTATTCTCTGATCAATTGCTCCTGCGGATAATTCACCAGATAGAGCGTTCCAGTGGCACGAGTAAAAGCAGTATACAGCCAACGGAAATAATCCGGTGTCAGATATTCGTCCGTCATATATCCTTGGTCGAGAAACACATTCTTCCATTGTCCTCCCTGCGCTTTATGACACGTAACTGCATATGCATATTTCACTTGTAAAGCATTGTAACAAGGATCGGCTTTCATTTTTTTCATTCGCTCACGCTTCATGCTGATATCGGCATAATCTTCAAGAACAGCATAAAACAAACGATCATTGTCTGCTTTAGGCAATGCCGGCGCATCGGTATGCAAAGTATCCAGCAGAAGATTTACTTCCAATTCTAAATCATCATAATTCGGGAAAGTCAAAGTAACATCGGCAAAACGAAAACCATATAATTCGCGGGTACGACGCACACGGTGTACCACGGCAGTTTCACCATTGGCTATAAATTCCAACTCCTTTATCTTCTCTGTCCAGAAATAATTATTTTTTGCTACCATCAGCAAATCCCCCGTGTTTAATTCATCTTCTCTCCAAAGAATCTGAGCCCGAATGCCGTTATTGTAAATATTCGCCCGTTTATTGGAGCGACATATCACAATGGTCTCTTCCATCCCCTCACGGTCGTAACAAGAAGACAAGGTTTCTATCAACTCGCTACCGGACAGTACTTTCACATCAGCAAAACCCGTTATCTTTATTTTCGGAAGGCTGTGGCAAGCATCTTCCGCAATCAGTTGACGCAAGCGGGTAGCATTCCACAAAATGCCCGACTGCTGTTCTTGTCTCACTACCTGAGTTAAATCGACTTCCTTTACTTCCAATCCGTACCCTTTCAGGGCATCAGCAAAAAGTGCGGGACTCTGCTCCTCACCCACCGGAGGCAATTGCGCCGTATCTCCCATCAGCAAGAGTCGACATCCCTGACCTGAATAGACAAACTGCACCAAATCATCCAATAATCTGCCTGTTCCGAACATAGAGCCAGACAATCCTTCGTTCGAAATCATCGAAGCTTCATCTACTATAAATAGAGTGTGAGTTGTCAAATTATCGTTGACAGAAAAATTGCTCAACTCATTAGAAAAAGATTGCTGTCTATATATTTTTTTATGAATTGTAAACGCAGGATGCTCTGCATAAGCCGAAAAAACTTTAGCAGCCCGCCCGGTTGGAGCCAATAATATAGACTTCTGTTGGAGCTTATCCAAGGTTCGTACCAAAGCACCAACCAACGAAGTTTTGCCCGTTCCAGCATAACCACGCAGCAGAAAAACCGCCTCGTTATGGGGCGATAGGAGGAACTCCGACAAAGATTTTACAGCATTTTCTTGTTCAGGAGTTGGTTGATAAGGAAAATTTTCCTTAATTTGCCTTTCTAAATAGTTATTTATCATTTTTGTAATAGAAAAAAGTAAAGGGAACTATCGTTTTTACATTTATTTCTTTTATTTTTGCGGTGCGAATATAACAACTAAAAAAACATATTTATCATGAAAACAGTATTTAATGTCATTTTAGGCTTGTGTGCTTTGGCTTTAATTTACATCTGTTACGCCAGCATTATGGGCCCAATTAACTTTGAAGAAGCAAAGAAGCACAGAGAGAAAGCGGTCATTGCACGTCTTATGGACATCCGTAAGGCACAAATGGAATATCGTGCTTTGAACAACCAGCAGTATACAGCTAGCTTTGACTCTTTAATTGATTTCGTAAAAAATCAAAAAATGCCGTTCGTCTTTAAGCAAGGCCAATTGAACGATAAGCAGTTGGAAGACGGTTTAACTGAAAAGAAAGCCATCAATATCATCAATAAAGCAAAAAAGACTGGTAAGTACGATGAAGTAAAGAAATTCGGTTTAGAAGATTTCAAACGTGACACCTTGTGGGTAGCCGTATTGGATACAATCTTCCCTAAAGGCTTCAATCCCGATTCATTGAGATATGTTCCTTTCGGAAACGGCGCACAGTTTGAAATGGCCATCAGAAACGATACAGCTAAATCGGGTGCTCCTTTCTGCCTCCTCGAAGCAAAGACTCCGTACGAGGTTTATTTGAACGGTTTGGATCAGCAAGAAATTGCTAACCTCAAAGACGTACAAACAAAACTTGGTAAGTATTCTGGTTTGATGATTGGTAGCTTGGAAACAGCTAATAATAACGCCGGTAACTGGGAATAATCTCATCCCGACCCTATACGTATGATAGAAACAACTGATTTTAATAAATCGGAACAATATACGTTATCCATCCGTCTTAGTACGGATGGATTTTCTTTTTCTGTCTTCAACCCCTTGGCTGAAGGAGAGCTTTCTTTTTATGATTGTGAGGTAGATGAAACTCTCTCCCTCACCGCCAATTTAAAGCGAACCTTTCGCGAACTGGAGTGGCTGAGCCACCCCTATCGCCGTGTCAATGTACTTATGGCGGACAAGCGCTTTACGTTCATTCCTCTAGAATTTTTTGAAGATGAACAGGCAGAAACCGTTTTCTATCACAATCACGTAAAGCGGGAGAATGAACAAATTCAATACAACATTCTGCACAAGAACAACATTGTTATACTCTTCGGAATGGACAAAAGTGCCTGTACTTTCTTATGCGAGCAGCTTCCGAATGTAAAATTTTACTCTCAGTCCAGCCCGTTGATTGAGTTCTTTGCAGCCAAAAGTCGCTTGGGTAACAGCAGGAAAATGTACGTTCACCTGCGAAAGGACGCCGTAGATATATATTGTTTCGAGCGTGGACATTTGCTTCTAGCCAATTCTTTTGGATGTACCACTACCGCAGATCGTATTTATTACCTGCTATATATATGGAAGAAAATCGGTTTTAAACAAGATCGTGATGAGCTACACCTCACCGGTGCACTCTCTAATAAAGAACAATTATTGTCCGAACTACGGAAATTCATCCGGCAGGTATTCGTTATGAATCCCGCCGCTAATCTAGACCTACAAGCCATAAACGCATGCGAGTAATCAGCGGAATATATAAAAGAAGACGTTTTGAGGTACCTCACTCCTTCAAAGCACGTCCAACCACCGATTTTGCCAAAGAAAATCTGTTTAATGTGTTATCTAATTACATCGATTTTGAAGACGATGTACAAGCGCTCGACCTCTTTGCCGGGACAGGCAGCATCAGCATGGAACTTATCTCCAGGGGATGTAATCAGGTAATCAGCGTAGAGAAAGAGCGCAGTCACCACGCATTCATCTGCAAGATTATGCAGGAAGTAAAGACAGACAAATGTGTGCCTATCTGTGGCGATGTATTCAAGTTTCTCAAAAACAAACGAGGACAGTTTGATTTTATCTTTGCTGATCCTCCTTACGATCTTGCAGGTTTAGAAACGATTCCTGACCTAATTTTCGGAAATAATCTGTTGAAGGAAGACGGAATATTCGTCCTGGAACATGGCAAGAAGGACACCTTCGAAGAACATCCTAACTTTGTGGAAAGAAGAGTATATGGAAGTGTCAACTTCTCCATCTTTAAAATGAAAGTCTGAAAGCTATAAAAGAGGTGCCAGCAGTCGTACCACACTTTCTGCAGCCTTCCGATACCATGGCCTCTTTTCCCAATTCTTCAGAAAGACCTGCACACTCTCTCGTTGGTCTTGCAAGAAGATTTCCCGCATTTGGAGCGCCGTTTCCGTATCATAGATAAATGCATTCACTTCAAAGTTATGTTCAAAACTACGGAAATCCATGTTTGTAGAACCTACTGTAGATAACTCATCGTCCGAAACCATGAGTTTGGAATGTAGGAATCCCTTTTTATAAAAGTAAACTTTAACGCCCGATTGGAGTGTATCTGCCAGATAAGAGCAAGAGCCTAAATGTGTCAATCGGTTATCTGCACGATAAGGCAACATCAAGCGCACATCTACACCTGACAATGCAGCCGTTTGCATGGCAATCAGGACTGCTTCGGTAGGCAAAAAATAAGGAGTCTGTACATAGAAGTATTTTTTTGCGCCGCTAATAGCCATCACAAGCCCCTGCATAATTTCTTTCCACAGACCAATAGGTTCGCTCGTTACGATTTGTGCCAAGGAAGTGCCGCAAATAGCTTGCTTAGGGAAATAACGGGCAGAGGTAATCAACGTCCGATCCACAAAATACCAGTCGAGTAAGAAAGCCGTTTGCAACCCATGAACAGCTTTACCTTCGAGCAACAAATGGGTATCTCTCCAAATGCCCCACGAATATCCGCGCATATAACGCTCGGCCAAATTCATTCCACCGACAAAGCCAACACTGCCATCAATAATCACTATTTTTCGGTGGTTACGAAAGTTAACCTTACTGGTGAACAGCGGAAAACGTACCTTCAGAAAGCTTCGTACCTCTACACCCGCCTCGCGCATTACTTCAAAAAAACGATTGGGAACATGCCAGCAACCTACATCATCGTATATCACACGAACCTCCACTCCTGCCCGTGCCTTTTCTATCAAAACATCACGTACCAAACGCCCAATTGCATCATCTTCAAAGATATAAAATTCCATATGAATGTGATGTTTAGCTTTTTCTAACTCGCGTAAGAGAGATTGCAGCATGGAGAGTCCTAACGTGTAAACTTCTACACGATTACCATCGAAAGGTAAAGCTTGATTTGTTTGTCGGAACAAGGAGATCAAACGGCTATAAGCCATAGGCAATGCACAAGAATCCTGTGCCAGATATTCGGCCATTGGTTTCTTCAATAAACTACCATAGCTCTTTTTCCCAATAATACGTTCTCGACGACGACTTCTTCCGAAAAAGAAATAGAAGACCAGACCTACAATCGGCAGAAACATCAGAATCAAGATCCATGCCATTGTTTTCACCGGATTGCGATTATCGAGTATGATAACAATGATGGTTCCGATAATAGCACCAAAATAGAGAATATCGAATGCTATTGTGGCTATCTGGCTCATTATGTAGTTCCAATCGAACATATTTCCTACAGGTTACGAATTATTAAGTTAATAACAAATGTAGGAAAAACACGGAGACTTTCACCAAAGATTACAGAGATTAACAAATACAGATAGCTGCAAGCATTGACGCAGATAACTGCGTAAGCCTACACACTTATAAGCGTAAGCCTACACACATAAGTGTGTAAGCCTACGCAGTTATAAGTGTAAATTCATTCAGAAGATAGTCTGTAAATAAGCGGAAGATTAGAAGCCTCTCCGTCCTCCTCCAAATCCTCCATGTCCGTGTCCCGGTCCAAATCCCGAACCACCCATTCCACGTCTGCCCTGCATTTTTTCACGAGCAGCCTTGCTTCCAAATATATTCAAACGATAGATGAAGTGCAACATGCAATAGCTGTTTACGCCGTTATATTCATACACCGAACGTCCGTTTGCCGTCAAAGAGCGGCTGATATTACTTTGCTTCTTCAAGAGGTCATACATTTCAAAGCTGACGGTAGCGGCACCCTTCAAGAAAGTTTGTGAAATTTGGGCATTCCAGATCAGTTCATCGCGATTCATACTACTATCTGTGTAGCCGCGACGGCTTTGATTGGCAATATTGGTAGAAACACTCATACTCCACGGCATATTTACGGTAGTATTGGCACCGTAGGAGAAGGTATAAGGTTCTTGATTATTGTCAGATCTTAATTTATCTTTTTCTATGGAGTAAGAAATCGTTCCATTCAATCCGAATTCAAACCAATCGTTACGGTAAGCAGCATTGACGCGCTCACCCAACGTAAGGTTGGTCGTTGTATTTTTATCCTCGACCTTGGTCTTACTGTCTGTCAAATAAGCTACATTGTTTTGATAATTGGCACTTGTGAACGTATTGATTGTATATTTTTTATTCTTAAGTGCAGTGTTAAATCCAAACATTCCGAAAGCATTCCAATTTCCATTGATGTTCTTCGGAGTGGTGGTCCATCCACCGGTTTCAGCATTATAGACTCTACTGTTACTGATGCTGTTCTGAGTGGCCGAAAAATTAAGATGCGACACGATACCACGTTGTCTCTCTCCTTTGTATGTATTGTAGAACAAACGCATATTGTGTGTAAAGGCAGGCTTCAAACCCGGATTACCAATACGGATATTCTGCGGATTGGAGTTATCAACAATAGGTAGCAAGTTCTCCATACTCGGCTGACTACTTCTACCACGATAAGTCAATCTCAACTGGCTCACCTTAGAGAAACGCATGCGTAAATCCAGGTTTGGAGCAAAGTTGAACACGTTTCGGGTGGTATCAATCATATAGTCACCCCGTTTATAAGACAATACCGAATGCTGTGGCTGGAACGACAAACCAGCACTCAACTGATACTTTTCACGAATAAAGCGTAAAGCGACAGAAGCATCATGGTTATAGTAACGATATTCAGCATACTTACCCAAACTATCTACAGCATGTTCTTCATAACCAGAAGGAAGTTGAGTCGACAATCCCCAATCAGGGAAGCCTTGCAAGTCATACGTCGTCTTGTCGCTCTCGCTGTACTTATATTGGAACTGATAGCTGAATTGTAGGAAAGTAGCACGAGCAATAGGTTCGCTATAAGTAAATTGTGCACTGTAATTATAGTTCTTGGTAGGCGTAGTGATGTACTGATTACGAATCAATATAGAGTCTCCTCCTAAATAGTTCATTAATTGAAAATAGTGCGTTTCCGATTCTGTATATTGATTATTGTCATTATTGGTATACCCAAATCTACCGCGGAAAGTAATATTACGTCCTTTGTTGTTCAACTTTCTATTCAATTGCAAAGTTGCATTTGTGGAGAGATTTTTGTTATCGTTCAATGAACCGCTATTGATGGCATTGACACGAACGCTTCTCAGCGGATCATCCTCCGGATTAAGGATCTTTTCCAGGTTCAACCAGTTGTTGGGGTCTGACACCAAACTATAAGGGTCAGAGTTGAACGTGCCACTCTCTGAATTCGAAAGATTATCCGTCTTACCGAATGAGAAATCAGGACGGAAAATAATATTTGTCATAGAGTCCGGCTTCCATTCCAAACGAAAGTCGGCATTGAAACTATTATTTTTATTACGCTGTTTCCGGTTTGAATTAGAATAGGAGTTGCCACTGGGCAGAAAGTCTTCGGTAGAGCCAATGCTTAGAATATCTCCATCATTATAGTTATAGCGGGCACTACCCCCAAACTCTACCTTAGACGTTTGAGTGGCAAAATTAAGTCCTAACATTTTGGAGGCGTTCAGACCATTGTTTCTACGCCAGCGAGGTCCCCCTCCACCACCGGAAAAACCTTGATCGTTTACATTATTAGCAGAAGCAATCAAAGATACTTGAGTATCGTCCACGAATCGGTTTAGCATCAAACGCCCCATGTAACGGTCTTTTGTACCACCCGCCACATCGGCATTTCCAAACCAACCTTTATTCATGCCCTTCTTTACGGTGAGGTCAAGTACTGTTTCTTCTTCACCATCATCAATACCTGTGATACGTGCCAAGTCAGACTTTTTATCATAAGTCTTCAGCTTCTCAACCATATCGACCGGCAAGTTCTTCAAGCCGGTTTTAACGTCACCGCCAAAAAACTCCTTACCGTCTACCATAATCTTCGAGAGATCCTTGCCATTAATTTTGACATTACCATTGTCGTCAATTTCGGCACCCGGAAGCTTCTTCACCAGTTCTTCCAGCATAGCACCCTCCGGAGTACGATAAGCAGAAGAGTTGTAAACCAACGTGTCTTCTACCACCTGCACTTGAGGAGCCTCAGCTGTAATGACAGCTTCAGCAAGCATCACGGCATCTGGATCAAGGAGAATTGTACCTACTTTCTTGTCGGTCACAGTTGAAGTAAGTTGCAGAGGAACATAGTGGGTTTTGAAGCCGATATAGGAAATTTTTAGCACGTATTTACCAGCCTTTGCTTTGGGCAAAGTAAAATATCCTTGTTGCGAACTGGCAATTCCGACAGTATAAGCACTGTCTGGCAAAGCAAGTAATTGTACGGTAGCCTGTGCTACAGGCTCATTCGTATCTCCTTCAACAACACGGCCCGATACTGCAATATTTTTAGTTTGTGGGAACACAGATAGTGTTGCGGCCAACATCACCATCATTGTGATAATTCTTTTCATGCGTCTATACTTAAATGAACAATGCTTTTTACACTGATTCATTTGACAAATTTATAGACTAAAGGTTTAATGGACCTATGACGTTTTGCCTTATTTATCGACTATCCCGCTTAAATAATCTATCAACAGTCGATTTTTTTATGCCAAATTCTAAGCAAAGAACGTTTAATATAAGAAAAATGAGAAAAGTAGAAGAATCCACAGAAAGGAAATCACCTTTTGCCACTCTGTAAAGCATGCCACCGAAGATGAAAAGCACCGTCAAAAACATGGCATTGCGAGTTGCCTGATTGCGTATCTGTTCCGTGTCAAAATTTTCGTTCTTAGTTAGAGCGAAGATAATCATCAAGGCTCCCAGCATCATCAAAAGTTTGGAACACTCTTTATAAAACAGTAAGTTTGCATCCGTTACTTTTCCCATCATCAACATAATAAAAGGCAGAAACAAGGCCAGAGCAATGACAAAATATCCTAACGGACGACAATAGATGGGCAACAAAGCTTTCATTGAATTTCAGATTTATGATTTCAAAATTATTTTCCTAATACAAAGGTAGCATTTATTGCTGAAAGAATTATCTTTGTCGCACAATAAATCGTATCGTTGAACTCCTAATTTCGTAACCCTCTCATGAGTAAACAAGAAGTAATCCTTTGCGAAGGACTGGAAAACAGCCTGACGCTAGCCATTGATAAATGCCCCCATGACAAACTTTTTATCCTTACCGATGAGCATACGCACCGCCTTTGTCTACCACAGCTTCACGGTATTCTTGCTTTGAAGGAAGCTGAAGAAATTATCATAGGCGCAGAAGATGTGCACAAAAACTTAGAGACCTTGGCTACTGTATGGCAAGCTTTGAGTGAGAGAGGTGCTACCCGCCATTCACTGCTTATCAACCTTGGTGGTGGCATGGTGACCGACCTTGGTGGTTTTGCAGCCTCGACCTTCAAAAGAGGAATTGCCTATATCAATGTACCTACTACTCTCTTGGCCATGGTGGATGCTTCTGTAGGAGGCAAAACCGGCATCAACTTCAATGGATTAAAAAATGAAATCGGTGTCTTTGCTCCTGCATCCTGCGTCTTATTAGAAACCGAGTTTCTGCGTAGCTTGGATACCCCTAACTTTTTCTCCGGTTATGCCGAAATGTTGAAGCATGGACTCATCAGTACTCCAGCACATCTGGCCGAACTCCTAGCATTCGACACGGAAAAGATAGATTATACTTTATTGAAATCAATGGTAGGCCGTTCTGTACAAGTGAAAGAGGAAATTGTGGAAGCAGACCCATTGGAACACGGCATTCGCAAAGCCTTAAACCTTGGACACACCGTAGGCCATGCTTTCGAGAGCCTTGCCCTTGCCGAAAATCGTCCGGTTCTACACGGCTATGCTGTGGCATGGGGACTCGTTTGTGAATTATACCTCTCTTATATTACGGCAAATTTCCCTAAAGACAAGATGCGCCAGACCATTCAGTTCGTGAAAGAGAATTACGGCGGATTTTCGTTCAATTGCAAACAATACGATTCCTTGTACGAATTGATGAAGCATGATAAAAAGAACACTGCCGGCATCATCAATTTTACTTTATTAAAAGAAGTCGGAGAAATCTGCCTCAACCAGACAGCCGACAAAGAAACCATCTTCGAAATGTTTGATTTCTATCGAGAGTGCATGGGCGTATAGCCTCGGAACGGAAGGAAAAACTTCTCACACAGGCGTTATTATTAATTAACAATATGGAATGCAGGGTTTCAGCAACCTACTCATTTAGAGTATAAATAAGAACCTATTCCAATTTGTTTAATTAATAAAGAAATACACTATGAAGATGAGTTCGTTTTTAAAAAACAGACTACTAATTGCTATGGTCGTTGTCGGTGCTGTAAGTTTGCAATCTTGTTTGAATGACGATGACAATTTTTACTACCAAAGAATCCCTAATGCTCTGGTTACTGTCAAAGCAGATGCAGACAACACACTTTTCTTGCAACTAGACGATGAAACCACCTTATTACCCACCAATTTAAGTGCTTCCCCCTTTGGAGATAAAGAAGTGAGAGCCTTGGTAAATTACAAAGAAGTAGAAAATCCTAACGACAAATACAGTAAAGCTGTACATATTAATTGGATAGATAGTATCTTAACCAAGCCTATCGCACCCGATTTGGGCGAAAAAAACGATAGCGTATATGGTACAGACCCTGTAGAAATTGTGAATGATTGGGTAACTATAGCAGAAGACGGCTACCTGACCCTTCGTTTTAGAACTGTATGGGGAGATTGGAACAAAAAACATTTTGTCAATCTGCTGTTAAGTCAGAATCCGGAGAATCCTTATGAAGTAGAGTTCCGGCATAACGCATATGGTGATAGATACGGAGAAACTCAGGATGCCTTAGTAGCCTTCAAACTAGATGATCTACCCGATACAGAAGGCAAAACCGTCAAGTTAAAATTAAAATGGGAGTCATTCAGCGGTGAAAAATCAGCAGAGTTTGATTATTGTACACGAAAATCTGTTACCCCACAGAGTCCGTCTGTTACATCTGTAAGAAGTAATCCAAACCTTATTTTAAATTAATCATTCTATTCTTTAAGGTTTCAGCCTCCTGTAAACGAAGATTGAACTTCTCTTTACAAGAGGCTGATACTAATATATTTACTTCAACAGCCACACTATACTGAAACAAAAAACGATTATTTTGTTTGCTATTTCAAAATAAAGAATTACTTTTGCAACCGCAATTCGGGATGTAGCTCAGCCCGGTAGAGTACGCGTCTGGGGGGCGTGTGGTCGCAAGTTCGAATCTTGTCATCCCGACTACCGTGAAGTTATTGAATATCAAACAATTAAGATATTCATAACTTCACTTTTTTTATATCTTATTCTGAAATTAAGCCCCAAAATCGATCAATTTACGGTACATTAGACAGCTTTAGGCGGTATATTGGAATATAAATCGGTGCAAAATCGGTGCAAAATCGACCATTAAAAAGCATAAGCCTCCTGAAAACACCTTCCGTTTTACTAAAATCACTTCTTTGCTATTTTCCGATTAGTATATACCGTTTTGAAACATAGTATCTAGCGGTTTCCGAGATAGATTCTTTGTATTGCTTTTTCTTTTTCCTACTTTTGCAGTATTAAATACAATAAAATTATGGGAGCAGCAAAATGGATTGGTGGCATCATAGGCTTTATGGCAGGAGGGCCCTTGGGGGCTTTGGCAGGTTATGCCTTGGGATCACTACTCGACACCGATGAAAACACCACTTACAACCGTTACGGTAGGGAGTCACAAACTGAGAATCGTGGATATACCGGACAGCGGAACAGTTTTCTCTTCTCCATGCTCGTCATGGCTTCTTACATTATCAAAGCCGATGGACGAATTATGCACAGCGAGATGGAGTTTATTCGTCGGTTCCTAAGAACCACTTTCGGTGAAACAGCCGCTAAAGAAGGCGAGCAAATTCTGCTGAATCTCTTTGAGCAGAGCAAACAAATGAATAAGCAGAATCCGCTTGCATTCAAAAACACCATTCGCGACTGTGGAAAACAAATCGCAGCAAATCTTTCCTACGAAGAGCGTCTGCAATTACTCGATTTCCTGATAGAGATTGCCAAAAGCGACGGCACCGTCTGTCGGGAAGAAGTAGAAGCACTAAAAGAAGTCGCCATCTACATGGGGCTTTCAGCTGCCGAAGTAGAGTCCATGCTCAACTTGGGTGGATCCTCTCTCGAAGAAGCCTACAAAGTGCTCGAAATAGAGCCTACTGCCACTAACGACGAGGTACGTGCTGCCTATCGCCGCTTGGCCTTGAAGCATCACCCCGACAAGGTAGCCACGCTGGGTGAAGATATAAAGAAAGCATCCGAAGAAAAGTTCCAAAACATCAACAATGCGAAAGAACAAATTTACAAGGCAAGAGGCATGAAATAAAAATAACAACGTCAATTCACATTTATGAAAAAATTATTTGCAATCCTTACACTGAGCTTTACAACATTAAGCTCCTTTGCAATCCTTCCTTTATGGATGCGCGATGTACAGATCTCCCCTAATGGTATGGAAATAGCATTCTGCTACAAAGGAGATATCTACAAAGTATCGGCCAAGGGTGGAACTGCTACACAGTTAACTACACAAGATTCTTATGAATGCACACCTATTTGGTCGCCCGATGGTCAACGAATTGCTTTTGCCAGCGACAGATATGGTAATTTCGATCTTTTTGTGATGCCTTCCAGCGGAGGAAACGCCCAACGTCTGACCACTAACTCTGCAGGTGAAATTCCATCCGCTTTCACCCCCGACGGTAAATATATTCTGTTTTCCGCTTCCATACAAGACCCGGCAAGCAGTGCTCTTTTCCCAACAGGAGCCATGACCGAACTCTACAAAGTACCTTCCATCGGAGGCCGCACAGAGCAAGTATTAGGAACTCCTGCCGAAGCAATCTGCTTTGATAAATCAGGTGAAAAGTTTTTCTATCAAGATCGCAAAGGATTTGAAGATGAATGGCGCAAGCATCACACCTCCTCCATCACCCGTGACCTTTGGATGTACGATGTTCAGACCGGCAAACACACTAACCTCACCCAACGTGAAGGAGAAGACCGCAATCCGGTTTTATCTCCGGACGGACAAACGATGTTTTTCTTGAGTGAGCAAAATGGCGGCACATTCAATGTCTATTCTTTCCCTCTTTCCCAACCGAAATCTATAAAAGAAGTTACTTCTTTCCGCACGCACCCTGTACGCTTCCTTTCTGCCAGCACTAACGGAACGCTGTGTTACGGATACGACGGTGAAATCTATACCCAACAGATCGGTTCAGCCCCGCAAAAGTTGGCTATCGAATTGGTACGCGACGACCACCCTCAGATGAGTGACCTCCAATTTTCCACCGGAGCCACTTCCGCCACCGTTTCGTCCGATGGAAAACAAGTAGCTTTCATTGCACGCGGTGAAGTGTTCGTCACTTCGGTAAATTACTCTACAACCAAGCAAATTACCCACACGGCGGCTCGCGAAGCCGGTCTCACCTTTGCGCCTGACAACCGTACACTGGTTTATGCCAGCGAACGCGACGGTAACTGGCAACTCTATTTGGCTAAGATAGCCCGCAAGGAAGACCCTAACTTCCCAAATGCCACCCTGATAAAAGAAGAAGTATTATTACCTTCCACCACTGTAGAGCGTGCTTATCCACAATTTTCTCCCGACGGGAAGGAACTGGCTTTCATTGAAGATCGCAATCGCCTGATGGTACTTAATCTAGATAGCAAGAAAGTGCGCCAAATTACCGACGGTTCCACCTGGTACAACACAGCAGGCGGTTTTGATTATTCCTGGTCGCCGGACGGCAAATGGTTTACCCTCGAATTTTCCGGCAATAAACACGACCCGTATTCAGACATCGGTCTGGTCAGCGCACAAGGAGGTAGTGCCATCATCAACTTGACTAACAGTGGTTACATGAGTGGATCCCCTCGTTTTGCATTGGACGGCAACGCTATTCTTTTCACGACTGAACGCTATGGCATGCGTGCTCATGCTTCTTGGGGCTCGCAAGATGATGCCATGCTTGTATTTCTGAATCAAGATGCTTACGACAAATTTTGTTTAAGCAAAGAAGATTATGAGTTAAACAAAGAGCTGGAAGCCGAACAGAAAAAAGCAAAAGAGAAAGACGGCACCAAAGATAAAAACAAGAAGAAAGATACCCAAAAAGAAGAGGAAGCTACCGACAAAATCAAAGAGATAGTGGTAGATTTGAAAAATATCGAAGACCGCATTGTACGCCTCACTCCTAACTCATCGAGCATGGGCAGCACCATCATTTCCAAAGACGGCGAAACCCTTTACTACCTAGCTTCTTTTGAAGGTAAATTCGATATGTGGAAGATGGATCTTCGTAAGAAAGAAACCAAACTGCTCCATAAAATGGATGCCGGTTGGGCAAGCATGGAAATGGACAAAGATGGCAAGAATCTCTTTCTCTTAGGTGGCAAAAGCATGCAGAAAATGGACCTAACCACCAACGACTTGAAACCGATCAGTTACAGTGCCAGTTTGAAGATGGATTTAAGTGCCGAACGTGAATATATGTTCGACCACGTGTACAAGCAACAGCAAAAACGTTTCTACAATCTCAACATGCACAGGATAGATTGGGATGCCATGAGTGCTGCCTACCGCAAATTCTTACCACATATCGACAATAATTATGATTTTGCCGAACTCTTAAGCGAATGGTTGGGTGAACTGAACGTATCTCACACCGGAGGTCGATTCTACCCGAAAGGACAGAGCGAACCGACTGCTACTCTAGGGGTACTCTTCGACTGGACCTTTGACGGGAAAGGGATGCTCATCTCTGAAGTGATAGAGAAAGGCCCGTTCGACAAAGCCAACACCCAGGTAAAACCCGGTGTCATCATTGAGAAAATAGACGGTATGGAAATTACGCTCGAAATGGATTACTACACCTTGCTTAACAACAAGGCTAAAAAGAAAACGCTCGTTTCACTATACAACCCGCAGACCAAGGAACGTTGGGAAGAGGTCACCATTCCTATCAGCAACGGTACACTCAACGACCTGCTCTACGCCCGCTGGGTGAAACAACGGGCAGCAGATGTGGATCAATGGTCTAACGGACGCTTAGGCTATGTACATATAGAATCTATGGGAGATGACAGTTTCCGTTCCGTTTATTCGGATATTCTGGGAAAATACAACCATTGCGAAGGCATCGTCATCGACACGCGTTTCAATGGCGGCGGACGCTTGCATGAAGATATAGAAGTGCTGTTTAGTGGCAAGAAATACTTTACTCAGGTAGTTCGAGGTCGAGAAGCCTGCGACATGCCCAGTCGTCGTTGGAACAAGCCATCCATCATGCTGACTTGTGAAGCTAACTATTCCAATGCACATGGCACTCCGTGGGTATATAGCCATCAAAAGATAGGGAAATTGGTGGGCATGCCGGTTCCGGGAACGATGACCAGTGTATCTTGGGAAACCCTGCAAGACCCTTCACTGGTATTCGGCATTCCTATCATAGGCTATCGTTTGCCAGATGGTAGTTATTTGGAAAATTCACAGCTAGAGCCGGATATAAAAGTTGCTAATTCACCCGAAACCATTGTGAAAGGTGAAGATACGCAGTTAAGAACAGCCGTGGAAGAGCTACTGAAAGAGTTAGGTAAATAATGATTTTGCCCTTATTCTAAATTTCATGAAAAGTTTTTAGTTCAGATAGTTATCAGTTAATAGACAGATACTTTTTGAGAAATATTGAGGAGTTAAGTGTAGTGCTTAGCTCCTTTTTTATACCTCACGTTTGTACTAAATCTTTAGTATTTCACTTTTTTGCCGTACCTTTGTAGCCCTTAAAACCCCTAACCCCTTTAAACTTATGTTTACTGACCTATTAAATTCCTCTTATTTCGCCCTCTTCCTCATTGTGGCGTTAGGCTTCATGCTGGGAAGAATCAAAATCAAAGGATTATCGTTGGACGTTTCTGCCGTAATTTTCATAGCACTTTTGTTTGGTCATTTCGGCGTAATTATCCCTAAAGAATTAGGGAATTTCGGATTGGTGCTGTTCATTTTCACCATCGGCATTCAGGCAGGTCCGGGATTCTTCGACTCCTTCCGAAGCAAAGGCAAGACACTAATCATCATCACCTTGCTGATTATCTGCTCTGCCGCTCTCACCGCCATAGGTTTAAAATATGCTTTTGACATAGATACCTCTAGTCTAGTAGGTTTGATAGCCGGTGCTCTGACCAGTACGCCCGGACTCGCGGTGGCCATTGACAGCACCAACTCACCACTCGCATCCATTGCTTACGGTATCGCTTACCCCTTTGGAGTGATCGGTGTGATTCTCTTTGTCAAACTACTTCCCCGCATCATGCGCATCGACCTCGACAAAGAGGCCCGTCGTCTGGAAAAAGAACGTCGCAGTCAGTTTCCCGAACTCAGTACCTGTATCTTCCGGGTGACAAACTCTGCCATCTTTAACCGCAGCCTGATGCAAATCAATGCACGCGCCATGACCGGAGCCGTCATCTCTCGTCATAAACAAGATGAGAAAATATCCATTCCTACCGCGCAGACCGTATTGCATGAAAATGACTACATACAAGCTGTGGGCAGTGAAGAATCTTTAAACCAACTTGCAGTCTTGGTGGGACAACGAGAAGAGGGTGAACTCCCTTTGGTTGACAAACAAGAGATAGAATCCCTATTGCTGACCAAAAAGGACATGATCAACAAACAGGTGGGTGACCTTAACCTGATGAAGAACTTTGGCTGTACCGTAACCCGTGTCCGTCGAAGCGGTATCGATCTCTCTCCTTCACCCGATCTTGCTCTGAAATTTGGCGACAAGTTGATGGTAGTAGGCGAAAAGGATGGAATAAAAGGAGTAGCCCGATTGTTAGGTAATAATGCCAAACAACTGTCGGATACAGACTTTTTCCCCATTGCCATGGGTATTGTCTTAGGTGTTTTGTTCGGTAAGCTGAATATTTCCTTCTCAGACAGTCTTTCATTCTCTCCGGGATTGACCGGCGGCATCTTAATGGTTGCCCTCTTCCTAAGTGCCATCGGTAAGACAGGCCCAATCATCTGGTCTATGTCCGGCTCTGCCAACCAGTTGTTGCGCCAGTTAGGATTGTTGCTTTTCCTTGCGGAAGTAGGAACCTCTGCCGGCAAAAACCTGGTAGCTACTTTCTTAGAGAGTGGATGGTTACTATTCGGAGTAGGTGCTGCAATTACATTGGTACCCATGTTGGTAGCCGTTATTGTAGGGTTACTGGTTTTCAAAATCAACATACTCGATTTATTGGGGACCATTACCGGCGGCATGACCAGTACACCGGGACTTGCTGCTGCCGACTCCATGACCGACAGTAACATTCCAAGTGTAGCCTATGCCACGGTATATCCTATCGCCATGGTATTCCTCATTTTATCCATTCAGCTCATCGCGAGCCTCGTTTACTAAGGGAATGAAAGTCTAT
Source organism: uncultured Bacteroides sp. (assembly GCA_945607605.1). Taxonomy (GTDB): domain Bacteria; phylum Bacteroidota; class Bacteroidia; order Bacteroidales; family Bacteroidaceae; genus Bacteroides. Next base: position 18,613 of record CALYZE010000008.1, on the reverse strand, counting down.
TGCAAAGAAGAAGCCATCGACCGAATGAATGCATTGGCAAAAGCCGATGTACCTTTCTTTTTTGTGATAGATTATACGCAGGAACATTCATATATTGAAACTTTCGATAAAATAGAGGCTGCTACCTGCCTTTTTCAGTTTCCGAAGGCAGGCAATGCAGTGAAATCTGCTGCTACGCGTACCAAAGGTCTCAACGACCGATACACGGGCAAGATAGAATGGAAGATATCTCCTCCCACTCCTGCTGCGTATAAGCATGCTTTTGAACTTGTGAAACAAAATTTGCTGGCAGGCAACAGCTACCTGACCAACCTGACCTGCAAAGTCCCTGTCACCACAAACCTGACCTTAGAAGACATCTTCCTGCATTCAAAAGCACTCTATAAACTGTGGCTGAAAGATAAATTCGTCTGTTTCTCTCCCGAAATTTTTGTACGCATAGAAGAAGGACAAATCAAATCTTTCCCCATGAAAGGTACGATTGATGCCACTCTGCCCGATGCTGAGAACACCCTATTGAAAGATGAAAAGGAAGCTGCCGAGCATGCCACCATTGTTGATCTGATACGAAATGATTTAAGCATGGTTGCCAACCAAGTAAGAGTCAACTCCTATCGCTACATCGATCTTTTGCAGACCAACAAAGGCCCCATCTTGCAAACCAGTTCCGAAATCTGCGGTACCTTGCCCGCTGATTATCCCGAAAAGATAGGTGAGATCCTTTTCAAGCTGTTACCCGCGGGCTCCATCACCGGGGCTCCCAAAACCAAAACGATGCAAATCATTGCTGAAGCGGAAAATTATGATCGGGGATTCTATACCGGAGTGATGGGATGCTATGCAAACCGGCAGTTGGACAGTGCCGTCATGATACGTTTTATTGAACAAGAAGGCAACCAATTTTATTTCAAAGCCGGTGGAGGCATTACAGCCCAAAGTATGTGTGAAAGTGAATACAACGAAGTAATACAGAAAATATATGTGCCGATTTATTGAAACCATATGCATTGACAACGGAGAGATCCGCAATCTACCCTATCACGACAGAAGATTGAACCACACCCGTCAGCACTTTTGGGAACGAAGCACTCCGCTACAACTCTCTGATTACATCCTTCCTCCTCAAGAAGCAGGCAAAATCAAGGTGCGCGTTGTATATGGAGAAGCAGGAATGGAGGAAATCAGTTACTCACCTTACAGCTTGCGAAAAGTGCAGACACTGGCGCTTATTCGTTGCGATGACATCGACTACCCTTATAAAAGCACAGACCGCGAAGCCCTAAACCGACTGTTTGCACACCGCGGCATGTGCGATGACATTCTCCTTGTAAAAGAAGGATTAATAACCGACACCACCATAGCCAACATCGCCTTTTATGACGGCAACAGTTGGTACACTCCCCAACATCCACTGCTAAAAGGCACCAAGCGGGCACAACTTTTGGATCAAGGTCTCCTTCTCGAAAAAGATCTTAAACCGGAGGATTTATCCTCGTTCATCGCTATCCGACTGTTCAATGCCATGATAGACTGGGGAGAGTTGGAGTTGCCTATCCAGGCTTTACGTACCAATTTCTAAAATTCTTTTAGGATTCACCCATATCTTTCAGATGAATTTCCAGTGCCTTCACGGATATATAAATTTCATACACCGATATAGTCAGCGAAATAATCAGTAGCACCAGCGCTAGTCCAAAGATATAAACCGACAGGTTAAAAAACTGTATATAAATAAAAAACATGCTGACCACACACAGCAATAAGCTTCCGATGCCCATAACCTGCATGCTACGTGTCAGGTAAAGTCTCTTCTTAAGATTCGCAATCTGCGCCGCCTTCACTGAGGACGGATTCTCCATGTATTGTTCTTTCAGGATGCGCACCAATTGAGCATACGACAAAAAACGATTCGTATACGCCAGCATTATCAAGGATATTGCTGAAAATAACAAAGCAGGAGTCGTTAAATCAAATTCCATTTTTAATTTCTTTTTTATTAGTATTTACAAAGATAAACGAAAGAATGGAATCATAGGTTTACTTTTTACCAAAGTTTATCCTACTTTTGTAGCGACAATGAAATGCTTAACCACCGTAGCTTAACAAATACGACCATGCAATATATCGTTTCCGCTCCCTCTACCTTACGCGCCAGCATCCAATTGCCGGCATCTAAAAGTATCAGCAACCGGGCACTTATCCTCCATTCTCTTGCCCAGAGCAACATCGTTCCCTGCAACCTGAGCGACTGCGACGATACCCGCGTCATGATTCGTGCTTTGAATGAAACATCCGAACAGATTGACATTCTTGCCGCCGGAACCGCCATGCGTTTTCTTACAGCCTACCTCAGTGTAACGCCCGGAACTCGCACCATCACCGGAACCAAACGTATGCAACAGCGCCCCATCCGCATCCTTGTAGATGCCTTGCGCAAACTGGGTGCGCAAATAGAATATGCAGCCAACGAAGGATTTCCTCCTCTGCGCATCACAGGCACAGAGTTGAAAGGAGAAGAAATATCCCTTGCCGGCAACATAAGTTCACAATACATATCTGCCTTACTAATGATAGGTGCCATGCTCCCCAAAGGTTTGCGTCTGCATCTTACGGGCGACATCATTTCTCGTCCTTACATCAACCTTACCCTACAATTGATGCGCGACTTCGGGGCAAAAGCAGAGTGGACTTCCGAAAACAGCATCACTGTCCACCCCGGCGGATACCAAGAGGTTCCGTTCACCGTAGAAAGTGACTGGAGCGCTGCTTCCTACTGGTATCAGATGGTGGCACTTCAAGGAATTAAAAATAAGAAAATAGAGAAGCAGGAGAAAGGAAGTTTCAACACCTCCACTTATCCCGAGATAGAATTGCTCGGACTTTTTTCCCACAGCTATCAAGGAGACAGTCGTGGAGCAGAAGTGTTCTCTAAACTAGGCGTCCGTACCGAATATACCGATCATGGGGTAAAACTGACCTCTATCGGAGTACCCGTTGCCCGTCTTGTAGAAGACTTCGTCGACATTCCCGACCTGGCACAAACGTTTGTAGTCACCTGCTGTTTGATGAATATTCCTTTCCGTTTCACCGGTCTGCAGAGTCTTAAGATTAAGGAGACCGATCGCATCATTGCGCTTATCACCGAACTACGTAAACTAGGCTACGTGATACGTTCTGAGCAAGACAGTATTCTAAGTTGGGACGGTGAACGCTGTCCGGCAGAGGCTGAGCCTGTCATTTCCACCTACGAAGACCATCGCATGGCCATGGCATTTGCTCCTGCTTGCCTCATTTTACCCCAGATACAAATTGATGAGCCACAGGTTGTTTCGAAATCTTATCCAAGCTATTGGGAAAGCTTGCAAGAGGCAGGATTCAAAGTTAGTCTAAAGCCGAAAAAGATTTAGGTACTGGTAATCCCGATTCATAATTTTGTCGTATCCAAAACAATATGTATCTTTGTCCGTTCTATTATAAGAACACGTTTTTCAGAGAAAGGAAGCCCATGTGGATACTGATTATTAGTCTGATTGTTCTTGCCTTCGTAGCTGCAGTTGCGGGAGTAATACACAACCGGAACCTACAAAAGAAAATGGACCGCGGCGAGCTAGATGAGATGCCTCAAGTACAGAAGCTAGACCTAGAGTGTTGCGGACAGCACGAAATCTGCGAACATGATAGCCTGCTGGCTGCTGTCAGTAAGAAGATTGAGTATTATGACGATGAGGAGTTAGACAAATACATCGGCACCAGTCCCGATGCCTACACTCCCGAACAGGAAGAGCAATTCCGTGACATCTTCTACACCATGCGGGATACGGACGTGGCCGGATGGGTACGAAGCTTGCAACTGCGCGGCATTGCACTGCCCGACAACGTAAAAGATGAGGTATTCCTTATAATCGGAGAGCGCCGCATCTCCCCTCACAACTAAAGTCTTTAATTTTTTCATTTTTAATTCTGAAACAGTGGACTTACTGCAATACGCCTTTTTCCAGCATGCTCTTATCGGCAGCCTGCTTGCCAGCATTGCTTGCGGGTTAATAGGAACCTATATCGTTACACGAAGGTTGGTGTTTATCAGCGGAGGGTTGACACACGCCTCTTTTGGTGGCATAGGACTCGGGTTATACATGGGAATTTCACCCATCCTTGCAGCAGGTCTATTTGCTGTGCTGTCTGCTTTCGGAGTAGAGTGGCTGAGTAAACGAAAAGATATGCGCGAAGATTCTGCTATTGCCGTATTCTGGACTCTAGGCATGGCATTGGGTATTATGTTCACCTTCCTTTCACCCGGATTTGCGCCCGACCTCTCGGCTTACCTCTTCGGAAATATACTGACCATCACAAGAGGTGACATCGCTCTCTTAGGCGGATTGGCCATTATACTGTTACTATTCTTCATCTTCTATCTTCAGCCCATTATTTACGTGGCTTTTGATCGGGAATTTGCCCGTTCGCAAGGCATCCCGGTACAGTTTTTTGAATATGTATTGATGATGTTCATCGCTCTCACCATCGTGGCGTGTCTGCGCATGATAGGTATCGTACTGGTTATCTCGTTGTTAACCATTCCACAAATGACAGCAAACATCTTCACTCATCGTTTCAAACACATCATCTGGCTATCCATCCTCATCGGCTATATCGGCTGCTTAGGCGGATTATACATATCCTACAAAAGGAATGTTCCTTCGGGAGCATCCATCATCTTCTTTTCCATTATTATCTATGCTATCTGCAAAATAGGAAAGAGTTTTTTCTTATATTTACAGCGCAAATCATGCAATCATACATATCACCATGTTGGAAATTAAAATTCAGTCATTAGACCAAATTCATGAAGCCGCTCGCCAGTTTATTGAAGCGATGGGCGACAATACCGTTTTTGCTCTCTACGGAAAAATGGGAGCCGGTAAAACCACCTTCATCAAAGCTGTTTGTGAAGAACTGGGCGTTTCTGACGTTATCACTTCCCCTACTTTTGCCATCGTCAATGAATACAGATCCGACGAAACAGGCGAACTGATTTACCATTTCGACTTCTACCGAATCAAGAAATTGGATGAAGTTTATGATATGGGCTACGAAGACTATTTCTACAGTGGCGCTCTATGTTTCATTGAGTGGCCGGAACTGGTTGAAGAACTTCTACCCGGTAATACGATTAAAGTCTCCATCGAAGAACTAGAAAATGGAGAACGAAAAGTGACATTAGGGAGTTTCGAATAAATTCGCTGTCCTTCCTTCGACGTTTTTAATGATCAAAAATAATCTGCAATGAGCCAATACATCGTTCAAGGTATTTTTGTCCTGGCAGGGGTTCTTTCACTGCTGGCAGCACTTTTTGACTGGGATTGGTTCTTTACCGCCCGAAACGCCCAGTTTATTGTCCGAAATGTCGGCAGGAAACAGGCGCGTTGGTTCTACGGTGTACTAGGCATCATTCTCATAAGCATGGCTCTATTCTTTCTTATGAACACACCCCCACCGATAGCATAAATCATAAAAAAAGCGCGGATGAAATTTACATTCATCCGCGCTTTTTTTATGATTTCAGGGTTGATTATTCCTCATCCAAAGATTCAGTAAATTCCATTTCGCCTTGTACCACGAAAAGGATTTCCTCCGGATCATACTCACCCATCTCATCTTTATGGGCTTCTTTAACGATGTAATCAACGATCTTTCCCAAATCAATTTCGATGTATCCCTCCGCATCAGGTTGGGCATCAAGGATGCCACTCTCAGTATAATACTCGTCAATCAAATCGAGAAAATAATAGAACTCATCGTTAGAGAATTTCTCCTTCAACTCTTGCGGCAAATAATTTTTGATGTATTCGATGGTCTTTTCATCATCCACATCGTTCTGCAAAAAATCGTCTTCCAGTCCCATAGCTATATTATTTAAAATGAATGTATTTAAGATATACCTTATAGCAGTGCTTCGATCTTAGCTACATACGCTGATTTCGAAGCAGATCCTACCTGCTTGTCAACCAGTTTGCCATCCTTAAAGAACAACACTGTAGGAATATTGCGGATGCCATATTCACCAGCTACATCGCCATTCTCATCTACGTCACACTTACCGATAATTACTTTACCTTCATATTCGGTAGCCAGTTCATCGATGATAGGTCCTACCATCTTACAAGGTCCACACCAAGGTGCCCAAAAGTCCATCACTACAGGTTTGCCTTCTGCTAAAAGCTCCTGAAAATTGCTGTCTGTTATATTTAAAGCCATATCTTTAAATTTTTAATGTGTTTTTTTAATTATAATCCACTATCAATATGAATAGTCGCCATTCTTCATTGCACGGGCAAAGATAATTAATTTATCCGAAAATCAAGATCAGGACGCTCTTTTAAGTACGAGATAAGTTCGCGACCTATGGAAAGTTTTACCGGACGAGATACCAAGTCAATTGTCATTTTACTGTCCGCATCAATCACCTTGAAATATAACTCCGTAGTGCCCGGACGATTTTTGGTAAGCTCCGCTAATTCGGTGATCAGCGCCTTATTCAAGACACTCAGAGGGATAAGAATTGTGATCTTTTCAATCAATTTTTCTTTGACATCAGGCAACAGTTCCATAGAAGTAATCTTCACTTCCAATTCATCCTGTCGCCACTGTTTGGGCTGACAACGCGCTTTGATAAAGAGGAACGTACGTTCGCCCAAATATCCCTGATAAGTCACCCAGTCATTCCCAAAGAAAGGAAATTCCGCCGACCCTGAATAATCTTCAATTTTGGCGATGCCATAAGGGTTTCCATTTTTGCTGACGCCCCGACGGACAGAAGTTACAATACCTCCCATCGTTATTTCACGTCCTACCAAGGCATTCTTATCTTCCATCTCTATCATGTGCGTATTACAAACATGCTCCAGAACTACCGCATACTCATCCAGCGGATGCGCAGAAAGATAGATACCTACCAAATCACGTTCTCGGTTCAAACGGTCAAGGTCACTCCAACGATCCGCCGGAAGAATTTCCGGAGTAGCAATATCAACCACATTTTCACCTCCAAAGAGAGAGTTGACGGCCGCTGCTCGATCCAGTTGGTAACGGTTACCATAACGCACCAACGTTTCAATAAATATCTCACTCTTGGCATTTACTGCAAAAAACTGCTCACGTTTCAATTCAGGGAAACTATCAAAGCCACCTGCCAAAGCAAGACATTCAATATTCTTTTTATTGCAGGCATTCAGGTTGACACGTTGCACAAAGTCGAATATCCCTTTGTACGGACCATTCTTTTCACGCTCCTCCATGATACTCTGCACCGCACCCTCGCCTACACCTTTCACAGCACCCAAACCAAACCGAATGTTGCCTTCGTGATTCACGGTAAACTTCAAGTTACTCTCATTTACATCCGGACCTAAGGTATTAATGCCTAAAACCTTACACTCATCCATCAACTTCGTAATATCGGTAATATTGGATAAACTTCGGCTCATAACGGCGGCCATATATTCCGCCGGATAGTTGGCTTTTAAGAAAGCAGTCTGATAGGCTACCCAAGAATAACAAGTGGCGTGCGACTTATTGAAAGCATAAGAAGCAAACTTCTCCCAGTCTCCCCAAATTTTCTCAAGCACTTTCGGATCATGCCCATTATTCTGCCCGCCGGCAATAAATTTAGGTTTCATGTGATCCAGCTTGTCACGCAACTTCTTACCCATTGCCTTACGCAACGCATCAGATTCACCACGAGTGAAGTTGGCCAGCAGACGCGACAAGAGCATCACTTGTTCCTGGTAAACCGTAATACCATACGTATCTTTCAGATATTTCTCCATGACGGGGATATCGTACTCAATCGGTTTACGTCCCCACTTACGATCCACAAAATCCGGGATATAATCCATCGGTCCCGGACGATAAAGGGCATTCATGGCAATCAAATCCTCAAACGTACTAGGCTGCAACTCACGCAAATATTTCTGCATACCGGCAGACTCAAACTGGAACGTACCAATGGTACGCCCGTCGCAATACAATTTATAGGTAGCCGGGTCGGTAATCGAAATATTGTCAATGTCAAGTTCCAATCCTCGATGCAAACGCACATTGACAACCGCCTCCTTAATAATAGACAGAGTTTTCAGTCCAAGAAAGTCCATCTTGATCAACCCTGTATCCTCAATGACAGAACCCTCATATTGGGTCACAAGCATCTTTTCACCCGTTTCCTTGTCATCAGCAGTACTCACAGGCACCCAATCCGTAATATCGTCACGGCAAATAATAGTACCACAAGCATGCACACCCGTGCCACGCACATTGCCTTCCAGCATTTTGGCATATTTCAAGGTATCACGCACCAAAGGATCGGGCGAAGCTTCCGCAGCTTGCAACTCGGGCACATATTCAATTGCATTCCTTAAATTCAGTTTTTTATCAGGAATCTTATCCGGTATCAGTTTGGCCAAGCGGTCAGATTCAGACAAAGGCAGTTTCTGCACCCGCGCCACATCCTTGATAGCCAATTTAGTTGCCATAGTACCATACGTAATGATATGAGCTACCTTCTCTTGCCCATACTTATTGGTAACCCAACGCAATACATCTCCTCGCCCGTCATCATCAAAATCGATATCAATATCAGGCAAAGAAATACGGTCGGGATTTAAGAAACGCTCAAACAGCAAATCATATTTGATAGGGTCAATCTTCGTAATCTGCAAACAGTAGGCTACAGCTGAACCAGCTGCCGAACCACGACCGGGACCCACAGATACACCCATGCTACGCCCTGCAGCAATAAAATCTTGCACAATCAAGAAGTAACCGGGGAAACCCATTGTCTTCATGATATATAACTCAAAAACCAGTCGTTCTTTCACCTCAGCAGACAATGGGTCTCCATAGATCTTTTTTGCACCGTCAAAGGTCAACTTAGCCAGATAATCCGCCTCCAATTTGATACGATACAGCTTTTCATAACCGCCCAAACGTTTTATTTTAGCGTTGGCAGCCTCCTCATCCAGCACCACCTTCCCATTCTCATCTTGTGTGAATTCATCAAACAAGTCTTTTTCACTATACTTCTTACGATAGCCCTCTTCCGTTCCAAAGTCTTCGGGAATCGCAAAAGTAGGCATGATAGGGGCATGATCAATAGAGTAGAATTCTACCTTATCCAGTAGTTCCAATGTATTGGTCAAGGCCTCGGGAACATCGGCAAACAAAGCATTCATTTCTGCCTTCGTCTTCATCCACTCCTGTTTGGTATAAAGCATACGGGCCGGATCATCCAAGTCCTTACCCGTACTCAGACAAATCAAACGATCGTGGGCTTCCGCACTTTCTTCATCTACAAAATGGACGTCATTCGAGCAGACCACCTTTACATTGTATTTTTGGGCTAATTCCAACAATTTGGCATTTGCCTTTTGCTGCAAGGGATAGGCTTCGTGATTGGCACGCGGCACAGTGGCCTTGTGTCGTTGAAGTTCCAGGTAATAATCATCGCCAAAAACTTTCTTATACCAACGAACGGCTTCTTCGGCCTCTTCCAACTGGTCGTTAATAATTCTTTTGGGAACCTCGCCACCGATACAAGCCGTACAAATCATCAATCCTTCACGGTATTTTTCCAACTCATTTCGGTCGGTACGCGGACGCATATAGTAGCCTTTGGTCCAGGCATGTGACACCAACTTAATCAGATTATGATACCCTTTTTCATTTTTGGCCAGTACAACCAGGTGATAACCGCTTTGATCCGGCTTTCCTTCCTTCTTATCCATCGTACGGCGTGCCACATACATTTCGCAACCAATGATCGGCTTAAACAGTTTATTTTCTGCTTCTGCAATCTTGGCATGGCATGCTGCTATCTCTTTTTCCCGGTCTTCACATTCGATTCCACCACTTTCAATACCGGCAATCCGTTTCTTCAGTTCTTTAATCTCTCCCCTCGGGCCGTTATTTTTCTTATTCACATAATTGGTAAATTCCTTAATCCCAAACATGTTGCCATGATCGGTTACGGCAATACCCTTCATTCCATCTTTCATGGCTTTGTCTACCAGCTTGCTGACGCTTGCCTGACCATCAAGAAGAGAATATTGAGTGTGAACGTGTAAATGAACAAAATCTTGCATAATCATCCTTTCTATTGAGAGCATAAAAGTACTACCTCTGCAACTCCTAACAAAAATATTTCTCAAAAAGTTATCAACATTAGCATTTCTCTTCCTAAATCCTTGTTTGATTTTCAAAATAAGCCTATTTTTGCGAACAATTTCTATCTAAAATAGCAAATACTATATACATGAGTCGATTAAAAAGGTTAAAAAAGATACGTTTACACCGCGAAGGCACACATACACTAGCTGGCAGTCTCCTGTTATTGATTGTCATTAACGCTGCTCTTTACTTTGGATTGGAATGCAAAATTCCTTTTTATATCGTAGCAGTTGTCAGTCTTGTTGCCTATGGAATACTGGTCAACTTTTTCCGTTGTCCCATCCGCCTCTTCGAACAGGAAAGCACTGAAAAGATAGTGGTTGCTCCTGCTGATGGAAAAATCGTCGTGGTGGAAGAAGTAGAAGAAAACGAATATTTTCATGACCGTCGAATCATGGTTTCTATTTTTATGAGTCTGGTCAATGTACATGCCAATTGGTATCCGGTGGATGGTACCGTAAAAAAGGTATGGCATCAAGACGGAAAGTTCATGAAAGCATGGTTGCCCAAAGCAAGTACCGATAATGAACGTTCTTCAGTGGTTATCGAAACTCCGGAAGGTGTAGAAATTTTGGTACGCCAAATTGCAGGAGCTATGGCACGTCGCATTGTGACTTATGCCGAAGCGGGAGAAGAATGTTATATTGACGAACATATGGGCTTTATCAAACTAGGTTCTCGTGTGGATCTTTACCTACCTTTGGGCACAGATGTACATGTAAAACTAGGACAATTAACCACTGGTAACCAAACCGTGATAGCCAAACTTAACTAACCTGAACAACCATGGCAAACTGCATGACCCGTTATATTCCCAATACCCTGACCTGTTTGAATTTATTCTCCGGGTGTATTGCTTGTGTCATGGCCTTCGAGGCTCGATACGATCTGGCATTAGCCTTCGTTTTCTTCAGTGCCGTATTTGATTTCTTCGACGGCATGATGGCACGCCTACTGGATGCATATTCTGCTATAGGTAAGGATTTAGATTCATTGGCGGATGATGTAAGCTTCGGTGTTGCTCCCTCTTTAATCGTGTTCTCCTTATTCAAAGAAATGCATTATCCGGGCATGATGGAAGGCATTGCTCCTTTTTTCCCCTATCTTGCTTTTCTGATTGCTGTCTTTTCTGCCCTGCGATTGGCTAAATTCAACAACGACACCCGACAAACAAGTTCCTTTATAGGTCTTCCAGTTCCGGCAAACGCCCTCTTCTGGGCTTCTTTGGCAACAGGAGCTCATGACTTTATTACATCCGACAATTTTCATCCGTTTTATCTATTCTTGTTGGTTTGTTTTTTCTCCTGGCTTTTGGTTTCGGAGATTCCCATGTTCTCATTGAAATTTAAAAACTTATCATGGAAAGAGAATAAAACCAGCTTCATTTTTTTGATTGTATGCATTCCCTTGCTTGTATTTTTAGGAATCAGCAGTTTTGCTGCAATCATTGTTTGGTATATTTTGCTTTCACTCATCACTCAAAAAAGCCAGTAAACCAATCTTTGGCACGGTTGTTGTATCATCGTTCGTATATTACGAACACTTAAAAGCCATTAACCTATGCTTCATTTTTTGGGATTTATATTTTTCATCATTATTGCCATACTGATTATTGGTCTTGGTATTATCGGTACACTTATTCGAAGCATTTTTGGCTTAGGCAAGCGCCGTGCTCCTTCTGATCCTTATCAGAATGCCAAAGGATATTCCTATCAGAACCCCAACTCCTCATCAGCCCGAGAGGAAGCATCGCCACTTGAGGAGAGAGATAACTATGTAAAAATCAAGAAAATATTCTCCAAAGAAGAAGGAGAATATATCGATTTTGAAGAAATCAAAGAAGGCGAAGATTAGCAGGAAGAAATATAAAAAATAAGATGCGCGAAGAAGAAATCAACGACGTTTAGCGGCAAAGAACTTTTTCATCAATGCGCCACATTCCTCTGCAAGCACCCCTTTTACAACCTCTGTCTTAGGATGTAATGCCTCCGGTGCATAGCGTTGATAACCTCGTTTTTCATCTTCCGCTCCAAAAACCAGTCGCCCCATCTGTGCCCAAGCAATGGCACCGGCACACATCACACAAGGTTCCACGGTTACATAAAGAGTACATTCATTTAGATATTTCCCGCCAAGCGTAGAGGCTGCGGCAGTGATAGCCTGCATTTCAGCATGGGCCGTAACATCGGTCAGTACTTCAGTCAGATTATGAGCACGTGCAAGGATACGATCTTTGCAAACTACCACAGCTCCCACAGGTACTTCTCCCCGTTCTCCTGCTTTTTGCGCTTCCAGAAGCGCTTGCTTCATATAATAGCTATCGTCCAAGACAGTTTCGTTTTAATTCGTAAGTTTGAGGGTCATGCTCTACATGAAACATTCACCTTCTCATATCATGTTCACCAAACAAAGTAGGGTAATCTTCTTCCATATTCTTATAAATAAACATGAGAACAGTTTCTCTAAGCCAGCGCGATTTATTCGTTATCTTGTATTTTTCAAGGTAACGATCTACAATCCGCATTTCTTCCTCACTCATCAGGCATACAATGCGCTGTTCGCGTTTCGGGTCTTCCGGCGTTGCTTTTGCACACGCTTTGTCTCTCTTTCTCATATCTCTTGCAAATTTACTTTTACTTCTGTAAAAACAAAATAGAAAGGATGTATTTTTTACAGCTTGGCCACTGAAAACAAGTCAGCATCTTATTTTTAAGCTACAAAAACAAACTAATTCCCTAAATCATTTTATTATAAAAATTAAAAAGGTATTTTTGGAGATTCTTAATTACTAACAGAAATGAAAAGAGTATATTATTTAAGTTACTTTTTGTGCTTATTCATAGCAATAAGTCTTGCATCCTGCAGCGATGAAAACAATAACACTGAAATTCAGACGGGTGTAACCGGGCAAAGTTGGAAGGAGGGAACTCCCGTAGAACTCACGGTAGAAAATGTGAAGTCTGTAAGTTTCCATGCCGCCGCCGATTGGACCGCATCGACTAATTCATCTTGGTGTAAACTACTGACTCAAAAAGGAGAAAAAGGAGCCAATGTGATCAAATTGTCAGTTGCCACCTCTGATACACAAGATCGCACCTCAACTATAACGATCAAAGTAGAAGGATATTCTGCTACAAGCTTTCAAGTAATACAAAAAGGAAGTACCGAAATTATCACCGAAGATACGGAAATCAACAGAAAGGTGGAAGCATATCTGAGTGAATATTATCTCTGGAACGAGGAATACAAAGAACTAACACATAACTTCACGAAGAATTATGAAGATTTCTTCTATGATGGGTTAGGCAGCATGACTACCAATACATTGGATAAAAGAACCTATATAGGCAGCGACGGTAAAACGTATTATCGCCTCTACTCTTACATTCAGCAATTGCCTTCTTATGCTTCAACGCGTGCTACCAAGTATGTGGATAAGGAGCCAACCTATAGTTTTGGCATTACAGGCATAACCGCTGTATCTATCGGTACTCAGACCAACAACACCATCTACTTCTGTATACAAGGTGTGTATCCCAATTCACCGGCTTCCGAGGCAGGCATCAAACGAGGAGCCATGATAAGTTTGGTAAATGGACAAAAGATAAGCAACAGCAATATCAACGATTTTTATTACAGCATGTTGCTTCCAGACGAGGCATTCAGCCTAAGCCTGACAGAAGATCTTTTAGAAGGAGGTAGCATAACAGGCACCCAAGAAAGAACCATCAGTTCTACCATTATGGCTTGCAATCCGGTTATCCTCAGCAAAGTAAAGGAAGATATAGAGGGACACAGAATAGGTTATCTTGTTTATGCTGGTTTTGATGCAGGTTTTGATGAAGAATTATTCGATGCTTTCAAAGAGTTTAAGAGTAAAAATGTAACTGACTTAATTCTGGACTTGCGATACAACGGCGGCGGACACACCATCTCGGCCAACCTAATAGCCACTTGCATTGCCGGTTCCGCCTCTCAAGGTCAAGTATTTTCCAGCCAGCGATACAACAAAGAAAGAATGGCAAAACTCAATAACAAACGAGAAGAAGAAACCTTTGCCTATTCCAATTACCCCAATCTAGGCACCTCCCTATCAGCCGGCGATCTTGGACTTTCTCGCGTCTATTGCTTAGTGGGTGAAGGAACAGCTTCATCCAGCGAACTGGTCATCAATGCCTTAAGAGGAATTGATATGGAAGTGATCCTGATCGGCGAAAAAACCACAGGTAAAAATGTAGGTATGGAATATACGGATATGAAAATCAAAACCAATACGTATCGGGTAGTTCCCATCACCTTCCAGAGTTACAATGCCAAAGGGTTTGGGGATTATGAAAAAGGTTTCACTCCTACTGTAGCCATGGACGAGACCAACCCTTACAACGAATCAGGCAGGTTTTACATACATAAAGATTATATGACGGATAAAGAACCTTTATACGCCAAAGCCATCGAACTGATTACCGGAAAGAATCTGATGCCGGCCACGCGCAGTGTGGAACAGCCCATGAACGGCAGAACACGTAAGTTGCCTGCCATCTTCCGTCCCGGACGTGACGGCATGCTTAGACCTGCTCAACCAGTAGAGTAATGGCCCAGCACAATCTCCTGGGAAAAGCCGGAGAAGACGCCGCCGCCACGTATTTAGAACTGCATGGTTACACCATACGTGATCGGAATTGGCGAAAGAATCATCTGGAATTGGATATTGTAGCTACCAAAGATAGAGAATTAATCATTGTAGAAGTAAAAACACGCAGCAACACGGATTACATCGAACCGCAGGATGCTGTCAACTGGCAAAAAGTACGGCATATTGTCGTAGCTGCCGATGCTTATATCAAACACTTCTGCATAGATGCTTCCGTTCGCTTCGACATCATTACTGCCGTAGGCGAACCGGGAGCCTTCAAGATAGAACATATAAAGGATGCGTTTTATCCGCCTATGTTTTAAGAGTCAATCAGAGAAAAGCTTAGTGCCATCATGGATATAGAAACTGCTCGTGAATATTGTCTTAGCAAGAAAGGCGTTACAGAATGCCTTCCGTTCGACGAATACTCACTTGTGATGAAAGTCATGGGTAAGATGTTCGCGTTGATTGATTTAGAGAGTGCAAACAAAATATGTATGAAATGCGACCCGGAATATGCGATCGAACTACGAGAGCAATATTTCTCTATTGAAGCTGCTTATCATTTCAATAAGAAACATTGGAATCAAGTGCTTCTAGACCGTGATGCAGACGATACACTGATAAAACATCTGATTGACCACTCGTACAAAGAAGTATTGAAGAAATTCACTAAAAAACTACGTACCGAATATGAATCTCTACCCTAAAACATTCCGCTATCCGCTGATTACTTTGGAGAAGACAAACTCTACTAACCAATACATCAGCCAGTTGTGCAACCAACAACCAGAAGAGGTTGCCGAACTCACCACCGTTACCGCCGAATTTCAAATGGCCGGCAAAGGACAACGTGGTAATAGTTGGGAAGCTGAAGAAGGTAAGAACCTTTTATTCAGTTTTGTGCTCTACCCTACTTTTTTAGAAGCTCGTCGTCAGTTTATTCTTTCGCAAATCGTTTCCCTTGCCATCAAAGAAGAACTGAGCAGATGGTCGGATGATATTACCATCAAATGGCCGAACGACATCTATTGGAAGAACAAAAAAATCAGTGGTATCTTGATAGAGAACGACCTCGTTGGACCTCGTATTGCACGCAGTATTGCCGGCATCGGAATCAACATCAACCAAGACACCTTCCGCAGCGATGCTCCCAACCCTATCTCTTTAAAGCAAATCACTGGAAAAGAGCATGATCGTCATGAAATCCTTACACACATACTGAAACGAGTAGAGATGTACTACAAGGGACTTCAGTTAGAAGATTTCGAGACCTACTCTGCCGAAATCAACACCCGATATGCCCGTTCCCTTTTTCGCCGTCGGGGCTTCCATTCCTACCAAGATGCTGACGGACTCTTCCTGGCCCGTCTGCTGCGTGTAGAACAAGACGGACGTTTTGTGCTGGAAGATGAAAGCGGCAAAGAACGCGAATACTTATTCAAAGAAGTGCAATACATCCTATAGAGTTTTTATTCATTTTATCTGCCATTGGTTCACAGGTACGACAAAGTTAATCAACACTTTACGTGCTTGCAGACTTCCCTTGCAGTTGGCTTGCAGCTACTTTATCTGCAAGCCAACTGTAAAGGCGATTCTTGAATGGAAAAAGCCACGACACTTACTTCATCACATCAGGTAATAAAACGCATAATACATTAGTTCACAAGGATGAACAGATTGTTTTATCTATATAGAACAAAGCGTCTAAATTATCAGAACACAAGGTTTTAGCTATAAAGAACAATGTGTTTCAACTATAGAAAACAAAATATTTCAGTTATAAAGAACAAAGTGTTTCATTAAATGGAACTGAGTGTTTCATTAAGTGAAACGAAGTGTTTCATCATAATAAACCGGAAAGCTTCCTATCTTTATCCCATCTCTTAGACCATTTACCCCGATTGAGCAACAAACCGCATCATCAAGGTTTTCCATCTGGATTTCAAGGGAGAATAATCCTATATATTCCAATCTTCTCTTAATAATTACAAAAAACGCAATCTTTATTCGCTTAGATAGCTTTGCAAATAGTATCTTGCACGCCATTTAAAATGCAATTATGCGTAGATATAGTCTTACTTTTTTAATATTATTGCCCCTGACAATACTCATAAGCCTGCCTTGCTCCATAAAGCAAGACATCAAACAGCTATTGGGTATTTCTGTCAATGCATCGGCACAAGTAGAAAAAAGTAAGATTAATCATAACATATGTGTCTATACTTCTATTCAGGAAAAGAAAAGCGAAAAACAACAACAGCTCAACATCAAGCAGAAGCAAACTTGTGAACGTTTTCTTACTCAATCTATAGTACCGACAGATCTCTTACTTTACCAAAGTACAGGATCAGATCCCACCCGTACTAAATCTTCAACTCCTATATTTCTGGTTTACAGAAAATTAATTATTTAATTAAGTGTACATTTCTATTGCAGGTAAGATACTATTTATTTTGCCTGGTTTTTAGTGTATTCAATTTTTAATAATTAATGATCTGTTTATGAAATCTAACAACAAAGAATTACAACAAATATATCTTTTATCCGGTACTTTTACATTAGCCTTACGTTTAGTGGTAGGCTGGACCTATTTTTCTGCTTTTTGGAGGAGATTGATTATCGACAATAAACTCATCCAGGACGAAGCCGGATATATTGGAGAGAAATTCAACCATTTTTTACCTAATGCGCTAGGGATAAAGCCAATGATTGAATATCTGGTTTCTAATCCTGAATCTTTATGGTGGGCAATGGTTCTCTTTACTATTATCGAGGCTATAGTAGGACTATTTATAATGCTGGGATTATTCACCCGATTGATGAGTCTTGGTGTATTAGGTTTAGCTACGGGTATCCTATTAGGCTCGGGATGGTTAGGAACGACCTGTTTGGATGAATGGCAAATCGGCATATTAGGTATGGCTACAGGGTTTGCCATCTTCTTTACCGGGGGAGGAAAATACTCTCTGGATAATTACTTCCAGGAAAAAGGTCTACTCAAACGATTCAAATACTCTTCATGGGTGATGTCCGGCCCATTATCCTTTAGTAATAAAGTGATGAAGAGAGTTCTCTTATCAGGAACTTTCATTATATTCTTCATGACACTGTTTACTAATCAACATTTCCACAATGGAGTATGGGGTAAATTGCATAATAAGTCTGTAAAGCCAGTGGTCGAAATTTCTGATACTAAACTGGATGATGGGAAATTATCATTTACGGTCTTTAGAGTAGAAGGAGCTGATGTATACGGATCTTTCCTGATTGGTATTCAACTTAAAGACCAAGATGGGAATCTGATCATTGATAAAGAGGGGAATGATCTAGCCCAGTTCTCAAAATCAAACATTGATAACTCTTATGTGGCAAAAGTAGCCCCAGGCAAACATAGTCTTATCATTCCATTAGGAAGCAAAGCCACTTTAACTCTTGAAGATGAGAACTTGCAGAATATACCTCAAGGAGCTTATGAGTTAACGCTTGTTGATATTAGTGGAATTACCTGGACTCAAAAGGTCAGCTATTGATGGACTATTAAGAATATAGTTCTAACCTTTTTTCAGTTTTAGAGGATCGAGTTATCTGATTTCTATTGTTATGACGAAAACAGAAGAACTCATTCAGGCCCATTAAACTTGGAACGTTTTAAGAATTAAACCAATCGGGATTCTCCTAGAAGAGAATCCCGATTGGTTTTAAACTGAGATTGTAATTTAAACTGTGTCAGTAAAGAAAAAAATATTATCTTTACTAACA
>CALYZE010000007.1 GCA_945607605.1 uncultured Bacteroides sp. | reverse complement strand
CACAACTTTTTAAACATCAATATATTATCTTTTTAATTCCGCCAACGGGTTAAAACTTATATGTATATCTGCGATATTTATGAATCTACACTGAAGTCCTACTGCCAGAGATTCAGTAATAATGCAAATCTTATCTTTACAGACCAGGGACTGCTTCCGGATATCTGTTTTGCGGAGCTTATCAGCAATACTTCAAAATTAAAGAGCGATGAAAGTCAGATCAACATCTGGACTTTTGGTACATACGATGGGCAAAATCGCCATCGCATTCATTTATCTAATTTTCTAAAATAGTACTGATGCGTTAATATTTTAATTAAAAATCAAATAAATTGAGTTCTTTGACATTTTTGTTTTGATTGAGTGGTTCAGCAAGAGTTAGCAACTCCTTCATGTCTGTTTTTTCTAGTGCGGAAACGCTGAGTAATGTGGCGCACTCGGTAATCGTATATGGGCTTTTATATGTCGCCTTAATTCTTGCAACTACAAGATAGGTACATATTGCCATCCATAAGTGAGTTTTGACCGCGTTCTCTGTATATCCCCACAAAGTCTTGACTGTTAGATTTTGTTTTATCCATTTGAAGAACACCTCGATTTGCCACCGATTTCGATAGATATTAGTGACTTCCAAGGCGCTGATTTCAACATGATTGGTAATAAACCTAAGTTCTTCATCATTTTCAGAATCGTAGTATTCTACCATTCTGAGACTTTGAGGATATAAACGACTAGATTTATAACCTGTAAGTTTGATGAGATAATCGCCCCTAAGCCCTATCGTCTCGTCCAAATTGTAATTCTTCTCAAGAATATCAAACTGCATATTATCTTTCGCTCTAGTGACAAAATAGGCATTGCATTGATCCATACGGAATAGAGAAGCAAAATCAACATAGGCTTTATCCATCGCATAAATAGCAAATGGTATTGGTTCCATAATGTCAAGTGCATTGCTGTCATGCCATTTGCCATGGGTAATATGAATGAAAGTAGGAATGCTACCTCGCAAATCAAGAAGCGTATGCATCTTGACTGCACCTTTAGAATACTTGCCTAAAGCCCATGTGAGTAACTTTATACTACAAGATATTGTAGTAGAATCCAATGCGAATATATCGTAATCAGGTAGAAACAGTCCTAAGACTGGTTCTCTTGAATACATTGGACGCACAATATCAATAAGCACGTGTCCTAATCCCTCATAAATGCGATAGTCGCGTCTCTCATTTGCACGAGATAGTGAAGATTCATTTACCGTTTGACGAAATCCAAGGTGATAGAGGCTTTTTTCGTGTGCTTTCAGGCACAAGCAAATATCGCGCAATGAATTGCAAACGGTTAATTGGCCAAATAAGAGATGAAGTAGTTGGTTGTAACAACTCAAATTTCTAGCATGGAAGTCTCCGTTATACAGCTTGACGAGTTTGTCAAACTCATATTTAGGGATAAATTCAACAACCTGCGAGAATATATACTTGCCTAAATTCATAATTTCATGGTTTTAAGACCACAAAATTATCCACTCATTTCAAATCAAAAAATCAAAGAACGCTTGTAATGTGTTTATATATAATAACTTAAGTGTAATCAGGTGCAATTTATTGCATCACTAGTATTTCTAAAACAAGAATCAAAGGGCAACTACTGATTCGCATTAGTAATAGGAGTTTGTTTTTGCATTTTTCTCTCCCTCCTTCATATAACATACAGATAAAAAGCCTCTAAACCAATTAAAAACTTAAAGTACTCAAAGAGATAAAATGCTTTTTCGTAAGAAATCATAAGGAAAAGAAAGAAAACGAGGCAACAAAACAACTTTTTCGTAACTTTGCATGATTTTTAAATACACTGAACGAATGGAGTTTAAGTATGATGTTATTGTAATCGGTGCCGGACATGCAGGGTGTGAAGCCGCTGCAGCTGCTGCAAACTTGGGTTCAAAAACCTGTCTTATTACGATGGATATGAATAAGATCGGGCAAATGAGTTGTAATCCGGCAGTAGGTGGCATCGCCAAAGGACAAATTGTACGTGAAGTAGATGCCTTAGGAGGCTATATGGGATTGGTAACAGATCAAACTGCAATCCAATTCCGTATATTGAATCGTTCCAAAGGGCCTGCCATGTGGAGTCCACGCGCACAATGTGACCGCAACAAATTTATTTGGGTTTGGCGAGAAATAATAGAGAATATCCCAAATCTAAATATCTGGCAAGACACAGTCAGAGAAATCCTCGTTGAAAACGGGGAAGTTGTAGGATTGGTCACTTTATGGGGGGTAACCTTTTATTCAAAATGTATTATCCTTACTGCAGGAACTTTCCTCAATGGACTGATGCATGTTGGACGTAACATACTTCCCGGAGGGCGTATGGCCGAACCCGCATCTTATCAATTAACCGAATCCATCGCAGCACATGGCATCACCTACGGACGTATGAAAACAGGAACTCCTGCACGCATTGACGGACGTAGCGTACACTATGAACACATGGATATCCAAGATGGAGAAAATGATTTTCACAAGTTCTCCTTTATGAATACCGGCATACGCCATCTGAAACAATTGCCATGCTGGACCTGTTACACCACTGAAGAGTCGCATAATATTTTACGGGAAGGGCTTTCGGATTCTCCCCTTTTCAACGGGCAAATCCAAAGTATCGGTCCACGTTACTGTCCTAGCATAGAGACCAAAATTGTAACATTCCCCGATAAACCACAACATCAACTTTTCTTGGAACCAGAAGGAGAAACAACGCAAGAATTCTATCTGAATGGATTCTCTTCTTCCCTACCCATGGATATTCAGATTGCTGCATTAAAGAAGATACCGGCATTCAAAGACCTAGTCATTTATCGCCCTGGTTACGCTATTGAATATGATTATTTTGAACCTACCCAACTAAAACATACGTTGGAAACGAAGAAAATTAAAAATCTATTCTTTGCCGGACAAGTAAATGGAACTACCGGATATGAAGAAGCTGCTGGACAAGGCATCATTGCAGGAATCAATGCTCACATCAATTGCCATGGAGGAGAACCATTTACTCTAGCGCGTGATGAAGCATATATAGGCGTTTTAATCGATGACTTGGTAACTAAAGGTGTGGATGAGCCTTATCGTATGTTTACGTCGCGTGCGGAATACCGTATTCTGCTTCGTATGGATGATGCTGATATGCGTCTTACTGAAAAAGGATGGAAGCTTGGGCTCGTCAAGAAAGAACGTTATGAGTTATTGAAACAAAAGTATGAAGCAGTCAATTGTATTATTGACTTTGCACGGAACTACTCGATGAAACCTGCATTAATTAATTCTGTATTAGAAGAGCTTGGTACTACCCCGCTTCGTCAAGGATGTAAATTGATCGACTTGATCAATCGTCCGCAGGTTACTATTGAAAAGATGGCAGAACACGTGAATGCCCTTAAACAAGTACTAGATAAAATTTCTGACCGTAAGGAAGAAATTATTGAAGCTGCAGAAATTCTTATTAAATACGAGGGGTATATCGGACGCGAGAGAATCATTGCTGATAAATTGGCCAGACTAGAAAGCATAAAGATAAAAGGAAAATTTGATTATGAATCTATTCAGTCACTATCTACCGAGGCAAGACAAAAACTGGCAAAGATAGATCCTGAAACCATAGCCCAAGCAAGTAGAATTCCTGGGATATCCCCGAGCGACATCAATGTGTTATTAGTGCTTTGCGGACGCTAAGAGATAAAGTTCCACGTGAAACAAACAATTCAATAAACGTATTAAATAAACTGATTATGAGCAAAGAGACACTCATTAAGAGTATCCGAGAAATCCCTAACTTTCCTATACCGGGAATTTTATTCTACGATGTAACTACCTTATTTAAAGATCCAGTTGCATTACAAGAGCTTTCAGACACTTTATATGAAATGTATAAAGATAAAGGCATTACCAAGGTGGTAGGAATCGAATCCAGAGGTTTTATTATGGGTCCTATCCTTGCCACTAGATTAGGAGCTGGTTTTATTCCTATTCGCAAGCCAGGAAAATTACCAGCCGAGACAATAGAAGTAAGTTATGATAAAGAATACGGGCAAGATACCGTACAGATGCACAAAGATGCAGTCAATGAAGATGATATAATCTTGTTACATGATGATCTTTTAGCTACGGGAGGCACAATGGAAGCAGCCTGTAAATTAGTAAAGCAGATGAATCCGAAGAAAGTATATGTTAACTTCATCATAGAATTAAAATCATTACATGGAAAAGATATATTCAGCAAAGAGGTGGAGGTAGAGTCCGTATTATCGTTATAGCATTTTAAAAGAGGTGAATTAACAAATCACCATTTATACACCAGTATGGAAGAACTCAAAACCAATGATTACCTGAAGGGAATAGTTTCTAATCTTCCCGAAAGCCCTGGCATTTACCAATATCTAAATGCTGAGGGAGTCATTATATATGTAGGTAAAGCAAAAAATCTAAGGCGAAGAGTATCCTCCTATTTTAATCGGGAACACGAGCCAGGCAAAACACGAGTATTAGTAAGTAAAATTGCCGATATCCGATACATTGTAGTGAACTCTGAAGAAGATGCCTTATTACTTGAAAACAATCTTATCAAGAAATACAAGCCTCGCTACAATGTTTTGTTGAAAGACGACAAAACTTATCCTTCGATTTGTGTTCAGAACGAATATTTTCCGCGTGTTTTCAAGACTCGCAAAATCATTCGTAATGGTTCTTCTTACTACGGACCATACAGTCACATGCCCTCTATGTACGCTGTCTTGGATCTTATCAAACACCTATACCCCTTACGCACCTGCAATTTAAATCTTTCTCCTGAGAACATCCGTGCAGGCAAGTTTAATGTATGCTTGGAATATCACATCAAAAACTGCGCAGGTCCTTGTATTGGCGAGCAAAGTCAAGAGGACTACCTCAGAAATATTGCTGAAATCAAAGAAATACTTAAAGGAAACACTCAAGAAATAGAACGCATCCTTTTTCAGAAAATGCAACAACTCTCTGCGGAGATGAAGTTTGAAGAAGCGCAAAAAGTAAAAGAAAAGTATCTGCTCATAGCGGGATACCGCTCTAAATCGGAGGTAGTCAGCAATGTACTTCACAACATCGACGTATTCTCCATCGAGGAAGATATTGATGAAAAATCTGCTTTCATCAATTACCTACACATTACCAATGGAGCCATCAATCAAGCATTTACTTTTGAATATAAAAAACGGCTGAATGAAAGTAAGGAGGAATTACTTTCATTAGGTATTATTGAAATGAGAGAAAGATACAAAAGCTTTTCACGCGAAATAATTGTACCTTTTGAGCTGGATATGGAATTAAAAGAGGTAGTATTTACCATCCCACAACGAGGCGATAAAAAGAAACTACTGGAGCTTTCTATTTTAAACGTAAAACAGTACAAAGCAGATCGTTTGAAGCAATCAGAAAAACTGAATCCGGAACAAAGAACCGTACGACTTCTGAAAGAAATACAACAAGAATTACAACTCAAACGTCTTCCGATGCACATCGAGTGTTTTGACAACTCAAACATTCAAGGATCTGACCCCGTGGCCGCCTGTGTGGTCTTTTTAAAAGGGAAACCGGCTAAAAAAGAATACCGAAAATACAATATCAAGACTGTAGAAGGTCCTGATGACTATGCATCCATGAAAGAAGTCGTAAAACGACGTTATCAACGCGCTGTAGAGGAAAACGCATCCCTACCCGACCTCCTTATTACTGATGGCGGGAAAGGTCAAATGAGCGCCGTTAAAGAGGCCCTTGATGAACTGGAGCTAAGTATTCCTATTGCCGGACTTGCCAAAGACAGTAAGCACCGCACTTCAGAGTTATTGTACGGATTCCCACCACAAACTATTGGATTAAAGCAAAACACTCCTCTTTTTAGACTATTGACGCATATACAAGACGAGGTGCACCGCTTTGCCATTACCTTCCATCGCGATAAACGTAGCAAACGGCAAATAACCTCTGTGCTGGATGAGATAAAAGGTATCGGAGAGAAGACAAAAGCTAATCTATTAAAGGAGTTTAAAAGCGTAAAACGCATCAAAGAAGCATCATTCGAAGACCTTAGTAAAGTAGTAGGAGAATCGAAAGCCAAACTGATTCAGGAATATTTAAAGAACTGATTATATCATAATACAGATAACTTTGAAAATACCTTCTAAGCACCCTCTTAATTAGGATTTATTAGCACAACTTCAATCATTTACCGAATTTATTCGTACCTTTGCAGGTCCAATAAAGTTACGAATAAATATCATGAGAGTAGTTATACAACGTACAAGACACGCCTCTGTTACTATCAATGGAGTCTGTAAATCCTCTATCAAAAAAGGGTTTATGATATTGGTAGGCATTGAAGAAACAGATAACAAAGAGGATGTAGATTGGCTTTGCAAGAAGATAGTCAACCTCCGTGTTTTTGACGATGAAAATGGGGTGATGAATAAATCTATATTAGACATCAACGGAGACATCCTGATTATCAGCCAGTTTACTCTACACGCATCGACTAAAAAGGGTAATCGCCCCTCTTATATACGAGCAGCTAAACCGGAAATTTCCATCCCGTTATATGAACATTTTTGCAAAGAATTGAGTTTTGTATTAGGTAAAGAAATAGGTACCGGTGAATTCGGAGCTGATATGAAAGTTGAATTATTGAATGATGGTCCTGTGACCATCTGTATGGATACAAAAAACAAGGAATAATGACATTAGAAGAAGCACAGAAGCAAGTAGATTTTTGGATCAAACAATATGGAGTTCGTTATTTTAGCGAACTTACCAATATGGCTGTCTTAACTGAAGAAGTAGGAGAACTAGCCCGTGTTATGTCACGCAAATACGGTGACCAATCCTTTAAAGAAGGAGAAAAAGATAATCTCGATGATGAAATAGCAGACGTCCTATGGGTACTTCTCTGCATAGCTAACCAAACAGGAGTCAATGTAACTGAGGCTTTTGCACGCAATCTAGAGAAGAAAACCAATCGAGACCAAACAAGACATATCAACAACCCCAAATTAGCAGGCCATGGAGAAAAATGAATCTGCCCAGAGCAAGTATAATATTGCTTTAGCAAAGTACAACACCCAACTAAACGATGCGGAAATAGCTGCACAGGTAGCCAAAATAATCACAGAAAAGGTACCTGCAAACCATACGCTTGAAGCAAAAAAGTTCTTATTTAATTGCATTGATCTCACTACGCTGAATAGCACAGACAGTGATGAAAGCGTTATGAAATTTGCCCAAAAAGTGAATCAATTTGATGAAGAATTCCCTGATCTGAAGAATGTAGCAGCGATCTGTGTATATCCCAATTTTGCAGAAGTTGTAAAAGATACGTTAGAAGTAGAAAACGTAAATATCGCCTGTGTATCAGCAGGTTTCCCTTCTTCTCAGACCTTTATTGAAGTAAAAATAGCAGAAACTGCCATGGCAATCATGGAAGGTGCAGACGAAATAGATATTGTTATTTCAGTAGGTAAGTTTCTAGCAGGAGATTACGAGACAATGTGTGAAGAAATCCAGGAACTTAAAGAGGTATGCAAAGAACACCACATGAAGGTAATTCTTGAAACAGGGGCTTTAAAAACAGCCTCCAATATCAAGAAAGCCTCTATCCTATCCATGTATTCTGGCGCAGATTTTATCAAGACTTCTACTGGAAAACAACAACCTGCTGCTACACCAGAAGCTGCTTATGTAATGTGCCAAGCTATAAAAGAATACTACACTCAAACAGGCAACAAAGTCGGTTTCAAACCTGCTGGTGGGATTAATTCAGTAAATGATGCACTGATTTATTACACCATTGTCAAGGAGGTACTTGGTGAAGAGTGGCTCACTAACAAGCTGTTTCGTTTAGGAACAAGCCGTCTGGCTAATCTTCTACTCTCAGAGATCAAAGGGAAAGAATTAAATTTCTTCTAAAATAACAGTCTAGCAGATAAAAAGAAGCCTGACAGGAACGATCTCCTGTCAGGCTTTATTTTGAATACAATCTTAGCTGATTATTTCTCTCGCTCCACAACGTAATCCAGATAAGCAGCAAGAGCTTTTCTCACATCTGTATCAGGCATAGAAGACAGCAATGCTAGTGCCTTTTCTCTGTAGTCATACATCGTTTGCGAAGCATGTTCAATACCGCCATTCAGGTGGGCAAATTCAATTAAAAAGGCTCTTTCATCGGCGGTAGCCTCTCCATTTTTAACCTTAATAGCAATTTCTTGAGCAGCCTTATCTTTGGTTGAATTTAGCGCATAAAGCACCGGAAGCGTCAACTTACCTTCCATCATATCATTACCGGTAGGCTTCCCTATCTCCGTGCTTTCAAAATAATCAAAAATATCATCTTTAATTTGAAAACAAAGACCAATATATTCACCAAACAAGCGTGCAAATTCCGCCTTTTCATCGTCAGTTCCTACCGATAGGGCGCCGGCCTTTGTGCAAGCGGCAAACAAGACGGCAGTCTTTTTGCGGATTACATTGAAATAAATATCTTCAGAAAACTGGAGATTACTCACATTAGATAATTGGAGAAGTTCACCTTCTGCCAAGTCTTGCCCTAGACTAGAAACAATATCGATAATCGCATGATTACGAGTCAGGCCGACTTGCACTAATGAAGACGCCAGAAGATAGTCACCGGACAATACAGCCACCTTATTATTAAAGATAGCATTTACAGAAAGCTGCCCTCTTCGTTCGGTACTTTCATCCACCACATCGTCATGTACAAGGCTAGCATTATGTAATAATTCCAATGCAACCGCTGCATGAAGGGTTGCAGGACAGATTTCACCATAGAGTTTTGCTGCCAAAAGTACCAATATAGGGCGCATCATCTTCCCATTCTTTTGCCGGATATGCGCAATTACGCTATTCAACAAAAGATTAGAACTGGAAAGGGAACTATCAAATAGTTTTTTGAAGTTCTCCAATTCCACAGAAATCGGAGCTTTTATGAGTGATGAGTTGTCCATACATCGCTATTTGCCTACAAAAATAGTAATAAAACGATTAATACGGTATTTTTTTGTACTTTTACCATGAAAAAAAGGATAAATCTATGAATTCAACCAATAAACTCTTCTTGCTCGACGCTTATGCACTGATATATCGAGCTTATTACGCATTCATCAAGAATCCGCGAGTCAATTCTAAAGGTTTCAATACCTCGGCTATACTAGGTTTCGTTAATACACTTGAAGAAATACTTAAAAAGGAAAGTCCCTCACACATTGGAGTTGCTTTTGACCCCGCAGGTCCCACTTTCCGCCACGAAGCCTACGAGCAGTACAAAGCACAACGCGAAGAGACGCCGGAAGCCATCCGCCTGTCTGTCCCTATTATTAAGGAGATTATTCGTGCCTACCGTATTCCTATTCTGGAAGTTTCGGGTTATGAAGCCGATGACGTCATCGGCACTCTTGCTACCGAAGCAGGCAAACAAGGCATTACTACCTATATGATGACTCCCGATAAAGACTATGGTCAATTGGTATCAGAAAACGTATTTATGTATCGTCCGAAACATACCGGAGGCTTTGAAGTGATGGGTATAGAAGAAATAAAAGCAAAATTCAACATTCAATCCACCGCACAGGTCATTGACATACTGGGATTAATGGGTGACTCTTCCGACAATATCCCCGGATGCCCTGGTGTTGGAGAGAAAACGGCACAAAAGCTCATTTCCGAATTCGACAGTATCGAAAATTTGTTAGCACATACCGACCAGCTGAAAGGAGCAATCAAGACAAAGGTAGAGACTAATCGCGAAATGATTACCTTCTCCAAATTTCTTGCAACCATCAAGATTGACGTACCTATCAAACTTGACATGAAAGCACTTGTTCGCGAAGAACCGAATGAAGAAGAGCTACGCAAAATTTTTGAGGAGCTAGAATTTCGAACCCTCATTGATCGGGTTCTTAAAAAAAGGAACACTCCCCTAGCCTCGTCTCTTTCTTCTGCCACCTCGCCTACACCCGATCTTTTTGCCGGCACCTTGTTTGCTCAAGAAAAAAACGAAGTTGCTGAAAAGAAAGCTCCTATTCAAGGCGATTTGTTTGCAAATTCTGCAGGCAATGGTACAGACGACTATCAAAATTCAAATCTAACACGCTTAGAAATGCTCAATGTGGAATACCAACTCATTGATACAGAAGATAAAAGAAAGGATTTGATTCAATTTTTACTTACATCTGAAATTCTATCAATAGATACGGAAACCACCGGAATCGATCCCATGGAAGCCGAATTAGTAGGAATAAGCTTCAGTGAGGCCGAAAATAAAGGTTACTATGTACCTGTTCCTACTAATCGTGAAGAAGCTTTAAAAATTGTGAACGAGTTTCGTCCCCTCTACGAAAACGAAAAATCATTGAAAGTTGGACAAAATATTAAATACGATATGATTGTCCTTCAAAATTATGGAGTTCAAGTTCGAGGAGCCCTCTTCGATACAATGCTTGCCCATTACGTACTTCAACCGGAGCTCCGCCACAACATGGACTATCTTGCAGAAATCTATCTGAACTATCAGACCATCCATATTGATGAACTTATTGGAGCTAGAGGCAAAAATCAGAAAAACATGCGCGACCTTCCACCGGAAGATATCTATCGGTATGCTTGCGAAGATACAGATGTTACCTTGAAGTTGAAAAATGTCCTTGAAAAAGAATTGAAGGAACAAGGAGCCGAACACCTGTTTTACAAAATAGAAATGCCTCTGGTTCCCGTACTCGTCAATATAGAAACAAATGGCGTGCGCCTCGACACAAAGGCACTTAAACAGTCGTCAGAACATTTTACTATCCGCCTACAGGAGATTGAAAAAAACATCTATGAGCTGGCTGGAGAAACTTTCAACATCGCCTCACCCAAACAAGTGGGCGAAGTACTCTTCGACAAACTAAAAATCGTTGAGAAAGCTAAAAAAACCAAGACGGGACAATATGTTACTTCCGAAGAAGTACTTGAAAGCCTCCGAGGGAAACATGAGGTTATCGGAAAGATACTTGAATACCGCGGACTTAAAAAACTGCTAAGTACCTACATTGATTCCCTGCCGCAACTGATCAATCCACGTACAGGACGCATCCATACTTCGTTCAACCAAGCAGTTACCTCCACCGGCCGACTAAGCTCCAGTAACCCTAACTTGCAGAACATCCCTATTCGCGATGAAGATGGTAAGGAAATACGGAAAGCTTTCATACCGGATGACGGTTGCGAGTTCTTTTCTGCCGACTATTCGCAGATTGAGCTACGCATTATGGCACATCTCAGCGAAGACAAAAATATGATTGACGCCTTCCTCAGTGGACACGATATTCACGCTGCCACCGCAGCCAAAATCTATAAAATAGATATAGAGGAAGTAACACCCGATATGCGACGTAAAGCCAAAACAGCCAACTTCGGTATTATATATGGTATCTCTGTATTCGGATTAGCTGAACGAATGAATGTCTCCCGCCAGGAAGCCAAAGAATTGATTGATGGATATTTTGAAACCTATCCACAAGTCAAGGAATATATGGATAAGAGTATCCAGATAGCACGCGAAAATGGATATGTGGAAACCCTATTTCACCGCAAACGCTTCCTACCCGATATCAACTCACGTAACTCCGTTGTCCGTGGTTACGCCGAACGAAATGCCATCAACGCTCCTATCCAAGGAAGTGCCGCTGATATCATCAAAGTAGCCATGACACACATCTATCAACGCTTTATTAGTAACAATTTGAAAGCAAAGATGATTTTACAAGTCCATGACGAACTTAATTTCAGCGTTCCAGCCTCTGAAAAAGAGATTATTCAAAAAATTGTAATTGAGGAGATGGAGCATGCATATCATATGCACGTACCCTTGAAAGCTGATTGCGGATGGGGAAATAACTGGTTAGAAGCGCACTAATCTTATAAATAACCTTATTTAACTTACAATCAGAAAGCAACAGAAGTAATACTTTAAAATACAGTTTGCTTATTAGAATATCCAGCAACCTCTCTGCTGGATATTCTTTTGTTTATCTATCTTGTCAAAAAGAAAGTGCATCAAAATGCAGTACAATATCTTTTTGATATTTTTAAATTAAATATTGCGTTTTATGTCAAACATATACATACCTTTGTCGCATCATAATAACATAATGATAGTTTTTAGTAAGTAATAAACCAAATCAATAGAGCCATGAAAACAAAAGTATCTTTAAAATTAATGTTTCTTTCAGCACTTTTATTCACCTGTGGATTAAATGTATCTGCTGACAATAAAAACAACCTTATTTACAATTCGGAAGAAGTAAATGGTGTAATGGTTGGACAAACCGTTTACAAAACAGAAGGCACAACCCTTGCCAATTACATGAAGTATAACTACAAGTACGACGATCAGAATCGTATGACAGAGAGCGAAGCTTTGAAGTGGAATGCCAACAAGAATACATGGGCTAATGACCTATGCATCCGCTACGCATATCAGGGTAAAAGCCTTACGACTACTTATTATAAGTGGAATAATAAAAAAAGCGAATACGTATTGGTGCCCGAAATGACGGTAACCATGGATAATCCGAATATGTAATTACTCAACACTTTTTTCTTAAAGAATTAATTTACTCTTACAATAACCAAAACCTTTTTATAAGTTCCAGGAGCTGAAATACGTGATGTACTTCAGCTCCTTTTTTATTTATCAAAAGTAAAGATCCACCAACAAAAGAAAATAAGATAGAACCTGATAGCCTGCATGTCTCCTATATATTTAGTTCTTCCCTATATGCAAAGAAAGATAAAATACCTATCTTTGCAGGCGGAAAACGGTGGATACTAAAGATTCCAACCGTATAAATCAAGAAGATAACTCTAAATAACGAAATAGATAATGGCTTTACAATGCGGTATTGTCGGATTGCCAAACGTAGGTAAATCGACACTTTTTAATTGCTTGTCCAACGCAAAGGCGCAGGCAGCAAATTTTCCTTTTTGTACGATAGAACCTAACGTAGGTGTCATCACCGTACCCGACGAACGACTGACAAAACTTGCCGAATTGATACATCCGGGACGCATTATCCCCACTACCGTGGAGATTGTCGATATTGCCGGACTGGTGAAAGGTGCCAGCAAGGGCGAAGGTTTGGGAAATAAATTTCTAGCCAATATTCGTGAAACAGATGCCATCATTCACGTGTTGCGTTGTTTCGATGATGATAACGTGACCCACGTGGACGGCAGTATAAATCCTATACGCGATAAGGAAATCATTGACTACGAACTTCAATTGAAAGACCTTGAAACCATTGAAAGTCGCATTCAAAAAGTTCAGAAGCAAGCACAAACCGGTGGTGACAAGACTGCCAAACAGACTTATGATGTATTGATACAATACAAAGAAGCTCTAGAACAAGGTAAATCTGCCCGTACTGTACAGTTCGAAACCAAAGACGAACAGAAGATTGCCAAAGAACTTTTCTTGTTGACCTCTAAACCAGTGATGTACGTTTGCAACGTGGATGAAACAAGTGCCGTGAACGGTAACAAATACGTCCATATGGTTTGTGAGGCTGTGAAGGATGAAAATGCGGAAATCTTAATCGTAGCGGCGAAGACTGAAGCTGATATCGCCGAACTGGAAACTTACGAAGACCGTCAGATGTTTCTTCAGGAAATTGGTCTGGAAGAATCAGGCGTAAGTCGTCTCATTAGGTCAGCTTATAATTTATTGAATCTCGAAACTTTCATCACTGCTGGAGAAATAGAAGTAAGAGCCTGGACTTACCAGAAGGGTTGGAAAGCTCCACAATGTGCCGGAGTCATTCATACCGATTTTGAGAAAGGATTTATTCGTGCAGAAGTAATCAAATATGAAGATTTTATCAAATATGGCAGTGAATCTGCCGTACGCGAAGCTGGAAAACTAGGTGTAGAAGGCAAGGAATACGTCGTACAGGATGGCGATATCATGCATTTCCGATTCAATGTATAATAACGATTGATTCTGACTTAATTCTATCCTTTATGCGTAGCATATAGCAGTCATTACCGCATTTTTAAAAGAAAGCAAGCCAACATTTGTCAAACAATTTAACAATACATTGCAAATGGAAAATGATAAATTAAAATATCTCATTGCAGGCACAGGCGGTGTAGGAGGCTCTATTGCTGCATTCCTGTCTCTAGCCGGCAAAGATGTTACTTGCATTGCGCGCGGAGAACATCTTGCCGCCATTCGTGAACACGGGTTACTGCTGCATTCTGACTTAAAAGGTGAGCATGCATTAAAGATAAACGCATCTACTGCAGAAGAATTTCAAGGCAAAGCAGATGTGATCTTCGTATGTGTCAAAGGTTATTCTGTAGACTCCATTACGGAGTTAATCAAACGTGCTGCACACGAACACACGGTAGTCATTCCCATATTAAATGTTTATGGCACAGGTCCTCGCATCCAACGTCTCGTTCCCGATGTTACCGTACTAGATGGTTGCATCTATATCGTAGGCTTTCTTTCGGACAAAGGAGAAGTAACGCAGATGGGCAAGATATTCCGTATCGTCTATGGTGCACATAAAGGCACTACCCCACCCGAAGGAATGTTGAAAACCGTGCAAAATGATTTGCAGGAGAGCGGCATCAAGGCTGAAATATCTTCGGACATTAAACGAGACACATTCGTCAAGTGGTCATTCATCTCCGCAATGGCAATCACAGGAGCCTACTATGATGTGCCTATGGGAGAAGTTCAAAAGCCCGGAAAAGTACGTGATACTTTCATTGGCCTTTCGCGAGAGAGTGCTGCTTTAGGCAAGAAACTAGGTATTGTATTCAAAGAAGATATGATAGAATATAACCTTAAAGTTGTCGACAAGCTTGCACCTGAAAGTACTGCTTCCATGCAGAAAGACTTAGCAAAAGGGCATGAAAGCGAAGTACAAGGCTTGCTGTTCGATATGATTTCTGAAGCGGAAAAACAAGGAATTGAGACTCCAACCTATAGAATGGTGTCAGAAAAATTTAAAAAATAATTTGACTTCATACTTTTTTAAGGTCTTATTATTACAGCAAAAAAATGGGAAGATAAGAAGGCGAAAAGTTCTACTCACTTTCGAGTTGACTACTCTCTATCGAGTTACAAATAGGCCATTTGAACCATATAGTCAAAAAGAACATTTTATGAAAGCATGACAAATATGTAGCCTCCTTATTCGGTAAATGAGAAAATTTTATACCTTTGCCAAACCATAGATTCAGCAACTTAATTCTTCATTCATATGCTATCACTGCTCACTATCAACTGGAATCCCGATCCCGAACTATTCAACCTCTTCGGCCACTTGCCTATACGCTACTACGGCTTGTTATGGGTTGTCGGTATCGCACTCGCCTACTTAGTAGTACGCCGTCAATTCCGTGACCGGAAAATCGGTGACGATAAGTTTGAACCGCTCTTCTTCTATTGCTTCTTTGGCATTTTGGTTGGAGCGCGATTGGGGCACTGCCTCTTTTATCAACCGGAGTATTATTTACACCACTTTTGGGAAATGATACTTCCCGTCAAGTTCCTGCCGGACGGAGGTTGGAAATGGACCGGATACGAAGGACTGGCCAGTCACGGCGGTACGCTTGGTTTGATTATATCCCTTTGGCTATACTGTCGCAAAACAAAGATTCATTATGTAGATGTACTTGATATGATAGCTGTAGCTACCCCCATCACAGCTTGCTCCATCCGACTTGCCAACTTAATGAATTCTGAAATCATTGGTAAACCTACTGACGTACCCTGGGCATTTATCTTCGAAAGAGTAGATATGCTTCCACGACATCCGGCACAGCTTTACGAAGCCATTGCCTACTTTATTTTCTTCCTTGGCATGATTTACCTCTATAAGCGTGGGCAGAAGAAGCAAATGACTTCTCCCCAGACAGACTTCAGCGGAACAAAATTGAAATCATCCCCTATCACACTGCCTTACCATCGCGGTTTCTTCTTTGGTCTCTGCTTGACGGAAATATTCGTTTTCCGTTTCTTTATCGAATACCTCAAAGAAAATCAAGTAAACTTTGAAGATGGTATGACACTGAACATGGGACAATGGCTTAGCATCCCGTTTATAGTGATCGGAATCTATTTCATGTTTTTCTACGGAAAAAAGAGACAGTAGATAAATAAGGACAGTCAGAAATAGAAATTTTGCAAGACATTTACACTAATGAAAGATAGAGTCTTTCATCGGACAACAATAATAGAATTTATTATTCAAAGTAAGAGGGAAGTAATTACTTCCCTCTTACTATTTTTTTAATATCACTCAACTTATTTAGTGCCTCTAACGGCGTGAGGTTATTCACATCCAAATTCAGTATCTCGTCGCGTATCTGACATAATATCGGATCATCCA
This sequence comes from uncultured Bacteroides sp., assembly GCA_945607605.1. Taxonomy (GTDB): domain Bacteria; phylum Bacteroidota; class Bacteroidia; order Bacteroidales; family Bacteroidaceae; genus Bacteroides. The sequence continues at coordinate 39,923 of CALYZE010000007.1, read as the reverse complement.
GCTGGAAAAAACTGAGTTGCATACCACCGGCTGAGGAAGCACCTTCAGTAATTGTCTTACCGTTAACCATTCCGGTCTGACGATTCTCTGCCTCTAATTGGTGAAGTATTTCATCGGAACGTTTCACAATACTCTTCGGCATACCCGCCAATTTTGCCACATGAATACCGAAAGAGTGCTCACTCCCTCCACGCTCCAGTTTACGCAGGAAAATCACTTTGTTTTCCACCTCTTTGACCGACACATTGTAGTTTTTGATTCGTTTGAAGCTTTTCTCCATTTCATTCAGTTCGTGGTAGTGCGTAGCAAACAGGGTACGTGCTTTCGCTTTAGGATGCTCGTGTATATGCTCTACAATCGCCCAGGCAATCGAAATTCCATCGTAGGTAGATGTACCACGCCCTAACTCATCAAAGAGCACCAAACTCCTCGAAGATAGGTTATTTAAGATATCAGATGCTTCGTTCATCTCTACCATAAACGTAGATTCACCTACGGAAATGTTATCGCTGGCACCCACGCGGGTAAATATCTTATCCACCAAACCAATGTGCGCACTCTCTGCAGGTACGAAACTACCAATCTGTGCTAACAAAGTAATCAATGCTGTTTGTCTTAGTAAAGCAGACTTACCGGCCATATTAGGGCCTGTAATGATGATAATCTGCTGAGTATCGCTATCTAACATCACATCATTAGCAATATACTTTTCGCCGATGGGAAGTTGTTTTTCAATAACCGGATGCCGTCCCTGTCGGATATCCAATAGATCATCATCCATAATAATAGGACGAATGTAATTATTTGCACGAGCAGCCGTAGCAAAAGATAATAGGCAGTCTAAACGGGCTATCTGGTTCGCATTAACCTGGATGGCAGGTATAAACTTATTCAATGCCTGAACCAACTCTGTATACAACTGCGTCTCTAAGATCGATATTTTATCTTCGGCACCGAGAATTTTTTCTTCATATTCTTTTAGCTCCTGCGTAATATAACGTTCAGCATTCACCAACGTTTGTTTACGTATCCACTCTTGGGGAACTTTATCTTTGTGCACATTACGCACTTCGATGTAATAACCGAAAACATTGTTATAACCAATCTTTAAACTAGGAATTCCTGTCAGCTCACTTTCACGTTGCTGTATCCTCAAAAGATAATCCTTACCGGAATAAGCTATTTGTCGTAATTCATCCAATTCAACATTCACACCGGACTTAATAACTCCTCCTTTATTGAGTAATAATGGTGGGTCATTATCAATTTCTTTATCAATGCGGTCACGAATAGACTGGCAGATATTCAACTGTTCGCCGATATGATTCAAACTAGCATTATCAGCCTCCATACAAGCTTCCTTTATCGGCTCAATAGCTTGCAAAGCCACTTTTAACGCCACTACTTCGCGTGGAGAAACACGACCTACCGCTACTTTGGAAATGATACGTTCCAAGTCACCTATCAGATGCATTTGTTCTTCAATTAACTCCTTGAAGTCCGGTTGCCGGAAGAAATATTCCACTACATCCAAACGCCCATTGATTGGCTGCACATCTTTTAGCGGGAATAAGAGCCAGCGCTTCAGCAAGCGGGCCCCCATGGGACTAATGGTTTTATCAATAACATTGAGCAAGCTGCTTCCACCATCATTCATGCTACCCATCAATTCGAGGCTGCGTACTGTAAATTTATCCAGTCTCACGTATTTGTCTTCTTCAATACGCGCCAGCGAGGTGACATGTCCTATCTGAGTGTGTTGGGTCATGATAAGATATTGTAGGATGGCGCCTGAAGCAATGATGCCGTTCTTGAGATGGTCTACCCCAAAACCTTTCAGATTCTTTACCTCAAAATGCTTCAACAATTTCTCTCGGGCAGTGGTTTCTGTAAACACCCAGTCGTCCAGTTCGAAGATAAAGAATTTACTTCCGAAATTTCCTTCAAACATCAAGCGTTTCCCACGTTCAAAAAGTACTTCTTTAGGTGCAAAGTTATTCAGAAGTTTATCTACGTAATCAAAAGGACCTTCTGCCGTAAGAAATTCACCTGTCGATATATCCAAAAATGACACACCGCAAGATCCTTTACCGAAATGAACGGCAGCCAGGAAGTTATTCTCCCGATAGTTTAATATATTATCATTGATAGATACACCCGGCGTTACTAATTCCGTAATGCCACGCTTTACAAGTTTCTTTGTCAGCTTCGGATCTTCCAATTGGTCACAAATAGCCACACGCTTACCGGCACGTACCAGTTTAGGCAGATACGTATCAAGTGCATGATGCGGGAACCCCGCCATTTCAATACTCTTTCCCTTACCGTTAGCACGCTTTGTAAGGGTAATACCCAAAATTTCAGCTGCAACAATAGCATCGGTGGAGTAGGTTTCGTAGAAGTCACCGCAACGAAACAGCATAACGGCATCCGGATGCTTTGCCTTTAAGTCTAAAAACTGTTTCATCATTGGTGTAAGTACAATATCTTCGTTCACTGTGTATCTATTTTGGGGAGTTTAATTTATCAATTTCATTAGAAGACAAAGATAATTCTTTTTTGGAAAACAGCTCTAAATAGACTTCAAATACTTAGTAAGCCTTAACAAAACCACACTTTTTGCTAAAACATGTTATAGAACACGCTTTTTCATTTGCTTTATTTGCAGATATCCAAAAAACACGTACCTTTGCAATGTGTTTTTCATAGTATTAGATTTAAGGTTAACAAAGGTTGGAGTACAGCGGTACTCCTTTTTTTTTGCCTATACCCTTTATCCATAACGCAAAAAATCGTTTTAAAAAAGTTTTTTTCCATCATAAAACGAATACCACTCCAACAACAAAGTAATAAAAAATGATTTGTCGGGTGTTTACTATTGTTTTTTAAGCTACTTCGCTACAAATCTGAAAATAAACCCGTAACTTTGCATCGATATAAACCGTTTATCAACCGGTTTTAACTAAGTAATCAACAAAGTTTTCAACAATATATTAACAAATACCATTATGGAATACAATTTCAGGGAGATTGAAAAGAAATGGCAGAAACGGTGGGTAGAGAATAAAACCTACCAAGTGACGGAAGACGAAACAAAGCAAAAATATTATGTACTAAACATGTTCCCCTACCCTTCTGGTGCAGGTTTACACGTAGGTCATCCTCTAGGTTATATTGCTTCTGATATCTATGCCCGTTACAAGAGACTGCAAGGTTTCAATGTACTGAATCCTATGGGATATGATGCTTACGGACTTCCCGCCGAACAATATGCTATCCAGACAGGACAACACCCTGCAATTACTACCGTTAACAATATTAACCGCTATCACGAACAGCTCGACAAAATAGGTTTTTCTTTTGATTGGAACCGTGAAATTCGCACTTGCGATCCGGAATATTACCATTGGACCCAATGGGCTTTCCAGAAAATGTTTGATAGCTACTATTGCAATGATACAAAACAAGCTCGTCCCATTAAAGAACTGATCGAAGCATTTCCAAAAGATGGAAACAAAGGTTTAAATGCCTCTTGTAGTGAAGAAATACATTTCACTGCTGAAGAATGGAAGGCCAAAAGTGAAAAGGAGCAACAGGAAATTCTGATGAATTATCGTATTGCCTACTTAGGAGAAACGATGGTCAATTGGTGCCCTCAATTAGGAACTGTACTTGCCAACGATGAAGTAGTTGACGGAGTCAGTGAACGAGGTGGTTTCCCGGTCATTCAAAAAAAGATGCGTCAGTGGTGCCTTCGTGTATCTGCTTATGCACAACGTTTGCTAGACGGACTCGACACGATTGATTGGACTGAATCTTTAAAAGAAACTCAGAAGAACTGGATAGGTCGCAGTGAAGGGGCTGAAATACAATTTAAAGTAAAAGACAGCGATTTAGAATTTACAATCTTCACCACGCGTGCAGACACCATGTTTGGCGTTACATTTATGGTATTGGCGCCTGAAAGTGAGTTAGTATCTCAACTCACTACCGAAGCACAAAAAGCAACTGTAAATACTTACTTGGAGCATACCAAGAAACGCACAGAACGTGAACGTATTGCCGATCGTAGTGTTACAGGTGTGTTCTCTGGAAGTTATGCCATCAATCCTTTCACCGGTGAAGCAGTACCTATTTGGATTAGTGATTATGTATTGGCCGGTTATGGAACAGGTGCCATCATGGCTGTACCTGCACACGATAGCCGTGACTATGCTTTTGCCAAACATTTCAATCTGGAAATCCGTCCGTTAGTAGAAGGTTGTGATGTAAGCGAAGAAAGTTTTGATGCCAAAGAAGGTATCGTATGCAACTCTCCGCGCAAAAATGTTACTCCCTATTGCAGTCTTTCTTTAAATGGATTGACTATAAAAGAAGCTATTGCAGCTACCAAAGAATATGTAAAAGAGCATCAACTGGGATGTGTAAAGGTAAACTTCCGCTTACGTGATGCCATATTCTCACGCCAACGTTACTGGGGAGAACCTTTCCCTGTATATTATAAAGAAGGCATGCCTTATATGATAGACGAAGACTGCCTTCCTCTGGAACTTCCCGAAGTAGCCAAATTCCTGCCTACTGAAACAGGTGAGCCACCTTTGGGACATGCTACCAGATGGGCATGGGACACAGCAAACAAATGTGTTGTTGAGAATGAAAAGATAGATCATATTTCCATCTTCCCGTTAGAGTTGAATACCATGCCTGGTTTTGCAGGTTCAAGTGCCTACTATCTGCGTTATATGGATCCTCGCAACCACAAGGCATTGGTTGACAAAAAGGTAGATGAATATTGGAAAAACGTAGATCTTTACGTGGGAGGTACCGAACATGCTACCGGTCACTTGATTTACTCTCGTTTTTGGAATAAATTCTTGCACGACTTGGGTGTCTCTGCAGTAGAAGAACCTTTCCAAAAATTAGTGAACCAAGGTATGATTCAAGGACGAAGCAACTTTGTTTATCGCATCAAGGATAGCAATACGTTCGTATCACTGAATCTGAAAGATCAATACGACACTACCCCACTCCATGTCGATGTTAATATTGTTTCAAACGATATCCTTGATAAAGAAGCATTCAAAGCTTGGCGTCCCGAATATGCAAAGGCAGAATTTATTCTTGAAGACAACAAATACATCTGTGGATGGGCCATTGAGAAGATGAGTAAATCGATGTTCAACGTTGTCAACCCCGACATGATCGTCGAAAAATACGGTGCAGATACACTTCGTATGTACGAAATGTTCCTCGGTCCAGTAGAACAATCTAAACCGTGGGACACAAACGGAATTGACGGTGTACATCGTTTTATTAAGAAGTTCTGGTCACTATTTTATGACCGTAACAACAACTACATTGTTACAGACGAACCAGCTACTCCGGAAGAATTGAAAGCGCTTCATAAGCTTATCAAAAAGGTTACAGGCGACATTGAACAATTTTCCTATAATACTTCTATCAGCGCCTTTATGATTTGTATCAACGAATTATACGGACTGAAATGTAGCAAGAAAGAAATTCTGAATCAACTGGTTATCACTCTTGCTCCTTTTGCTCCACATGTGTGCGAAGAATTATGGGAAATTTTAGGCAATACAAATTCAGTATGTGATGCTACATGGCCGGTATGTAACGAAGAGTATCTGGTAGAAAATACAGTTAACTACAGCATTTCCTTCAATGGAAAAGCACGTTTCAATATGGAGTTTTCTGCAGATGAAACATCTGATGCTATTCAAGCCACTGTGTTGGCCGATGAACGTTCAACGAAATGGATAGATGGTAAAACCATTGTTAAAGTAATCGTTGTACCAAAGAAAATTGTAAACATCGTTATTAAATAACAGACATGCAAATTACAAAACCAACCAAGGTGGAAGTAACAAGAGAGTTGAGAGACTATTTTTTTATCACTCTTGGACTCATCAGCTATGCATTGGGATGGGCTGCATTCCTTATCCCCTACCAAATTACGACCGGAGGTACGACCGGTATTAGTGCAATCATCTATTATTCCACCGGATTTCCCATCCAATGGTCTTATTTCATCATTAATGCAGTCTTGATGACCTTTGCCATTAAGATACTCGGACCGAAATTTAGTATAAAAACTACGTTTGCTATCTTTGGTTTGACTTTCTTATTATGGTTTTTCCAATTAATGGTAAATGGATCAGATGGTGTACCTCCCTTATTATTGGGAGAAGGACAAGACTTCATGGCCTGTCTGATTGGTGCCGCTATGTGTGGCGCAGGCTTGGGAATTGTATTCAATTGTAACGGGAGTACAGGTGGTACAGATATTATTGCTGCCATTATTCACAAATACAAAGACGTCACATTAGGACGTATGATAATGGCTTGTGATGTGGTTATTATTAGTTCTTGTTACTTTATTTTCCAAGACTGGCGACGGGTTATATTTGGTTTTGTAAGCCTCCTTGTTATTGGTTTTGTCTTAGATTATATTGTAAACAGTGCACGTCAATCTGTACAATTTTTCATTTTTTCCAAAGAATACGAAAAGATTGCTGATCGCATAACGAAAGAAACCCATCGAGGTGTAACCGTACTCGATGGAATTGGTTGGTATAGCAAAAGTAATGTGAAAGTACTCGTTGTACTAGCCTACAAGCGTCAGTCTATTGAAATATTCCGAATGGTAAAGGATATTGATCCGAATGCTTTCATTTCTCAAAGTTCCGTAATCGGTGTATATGGAGAAGGTTTCGATAAATTAAAAGGAAAATAACACTGATTTTCAATTTAATAATTTACCATTGAAGTTAGATTAACATGAAGAAGATATTTGTATTTGCTACTAATAATACTCATAAACTGGAAGAAGTTTCTGCTATTTTAAAGGATAAAGTAGAGTTGCTCAGTATGAAAGATATCAACTGCTCGGTTGATATTCCTGAAACAGCAGACACACTTGAAGGAAATGCTTTAATCAAAGCCCGGTATATTTTTAAAAACTATCATTCAGATTGTTTTGCCGATGATACCGGCTTGGAAGTAGAAGCATTAAAAGGTGCTCCTGGAGTTTATTCGGCACGTTATGCAGGTGATGCACACAATTCGGAAGCAAATATGAAGAAATTATTGCAGGATCTGGAAGGAATAGAGAATCGCAAAGCTCAATTTCGTACTGTCTTTGCTCTAATTATTGATGGAAAAGAACATCTCTTCGAAGGAATCATAAAAGGTGAAATTATAAAAAATAGGAGAGGAACCTCAGGGTTCGGATACGATCCTGTATTCGTCCCCGAAGGTTACACTCAAACTTTTGCCGAAATGGGAAATGAACTGAAAAATAAAATCAGTCATCGAGCACTCGCTACTCACAAATTGTGTAAATTCCTGTTGAAATAGACTTATATCTAAAGGAATATTATCAAAGTCCCAGCTTTGCCGATATTTCTAACATTTTTCTAATAGGTTTTACAGCTTTCTCAGCTATTTCAGCATCTACCGTTATTTCAGGTGATTCGTTTTTTAAGCAATTATAAAGCTTTTCTAGCGTGTTTAATCTCATGAAGCTACATTCATTGCAAGCACAGGTACTATCGTTAGGAGGGGCTGGAATAAACGTTGTGTGCGGGCATTTCTTCTGCATCTCATGCAAGATTCCTGATTCAGTAGCTACAATATAACTTTCTTCAGGATGAGCAACTGCATATTTCAACAGAGCGGCAGTAGAACCAATCACATCAGCCAACTTCAATACAGTGCTTTTACATTCAGGATGCGCCAACACAATTGCACCAGGATGCTGTTGCTTTAAGTCAACAATCTTTTCAACCGAGAATTGTTCGTGTACATGGCATGCGCCGTCCCATAGTAACATCTCTCTTCCGGTAATGGAGTTGATATAATTCCCTAAATTTCTATCTGGACCAAAGATTATTTTCTCATCTTTGGGAAAGCTTTCTACAATTTGTTTAGCATTGGTAGAAGTTACCACCACATCGGTTACAGCTTTTACAGCCGCTGTTGTGTTCACATAAGAAATCACTGTATAGCCAGGATGCTCTTTGACAAATTGACCAAACTCATCAGCCGGACAACTGTCTGCCAACGAACAGCCTGCTTCCAAATCGGGTACCAATACCTTTTTATTCAAACAAAGTATCTTTGCTGTTTCACCCATGAAATGAACACCGCACATGACAATAATCTCAGCTTCTGTCTTTGCTGCCCATTGTGCCAATGCCAGACTGTCACCAACGTAGTCGGCTATATCTTGTATTTCACCTTTCTGGTAATAGTGAGCCAGAATGATTGCATTCTTCTCCTTCTTGAGTTGCTTGATAGCTTCTATAAGATTATCCATAATTATATTCTTTTATTTCTCTTCTTTCTTTAAAAATCTTTTAATAGTGATAATAGCCTGTTAATAGTGTGGAGAAGTAAATACGATTTTTCTTGCTTCTGAAGTTATTAGTATCAGATAAAACTTTATGCATAGTTTATTAACGTAGGTAATATAAAGTATATCTATTGATAATAAGCACTCTATCAGCAGGCATCTATTCTTTATCAACAACTTGTTTATAGCTGCAAAGTTAATAACTTTAGATAGATATATTAGTTAAATAGAGGTGAAAAATGTGTTCAAACACTTCTTGAAGATTTCTCTTAACTTTTTTGGTTTGTTGGTTTTGATATTGTAATAAGCAATCCTTTGAATAATGCAAATCTTATTTATTAAAATCTTTCCCTTAAGTATTGACACGTTTTCAACGGTTATTAACCGGGATATAAACGGAAAGAAGTATCTTTGTAACCGAAATAATTGAGTATGTAGTATGATGCGTAAATTGAAGATTACCGAATTAAATCGTATAAGTGTAGAAGAGTTTAAAGAAGTCGAAAAACTACCTTTAGTGGTCATTTTGGATAACATACGGAGTCTACATAATATTGGTTCTGTATTTCGTACTTCGGATGCTTTTCGCATAGAATGTATTTATTTGTGTGGTATCACAGCAACTCCGCCACACCCTGAAATGCATAAAACAGCCCTTGGAGCAGAATTTACAGTCGATTGGAAGTATGTTCATAACACTGTTGAAGCTGTTGAAAACCTCCAAAAAGAAGGATATATGGTTTATTCGGTAGAGCAGGCAGAGGGTAGTATTATGTTAGATGAATTAATACTGGACAAAACCAAAAAATATGCTGTGGTGATGGGAAACGAAGTAAAAGGTGTCGAGCAAGAGGTTATTAACCACTCAAACGGTTGTATTGAAATACCTCAATACGGCACTAAACACTCTCTGAATGTATCAGTTACAGCGGGAATTATCATTTGGGATTTGTTTAAGAAACTAAGATATTAACAGGCTTGTTGATAAACTATAAAGGGCAGTCAAAGCTATTATAACTGCCCGTTTTCTACCATTAAGATCACTCGTTCCGTAAGTGCATCGTCTCCTATGGGATCATATTGTTTTTTCAAACTGGCACCGAATAATGCTGCAAATGTTTGGTAAAAACCGGCTTTGAAAGGGCCCATAAAAGCTTTCACCAACTCATATCCGGTGGAATTGGTTTGGCGGTCAACCAGTTTAATTAATAACTTACCTTGAGCAAAGGTAAGCTTCTTCATACGCGGAGTATATTGTTCCTTTAAGCTTTTCTCCACGGCTTTCATATGGGCTTGTCTCTTTTTTTCATTGGGAAGCGTCATCATGTACTCATAAGTTTCGATGATGGCATTATTTATTTCTTTGGATATGGGAAGTACCTTCTTTACGTCACGAATCAGCTTGTTATAATTTGCCACATCCCGTTTGTTTTTAAATTTGAGCGGTTTGAAGATATAAACAGTAGGAAGTTTAACAAAAGGAATGGTATCACCCTCATAAACGCACATAGGCGTTAAATATATACTCTTCTGTGCATCGGGTGCTTTGGTTTGTTGTTGGGCACGACACAATATGCTTCCGAAAGACAGAAACATGATGAATATTACTATTTTAAGTCGTATCTCCATGCCACAAAAGTAAATGATTCTATGGAATGTTGTTACATTCTTACGTTTTTTCCTTGTCTGATTAACTTATTTAAGGTAACTTCGTTATTCGTAAACTTAAAAGTGAGCTATTACGATGAATCATATCAAGATAGAAGTCTTTATAAGTATGCTGCTAATGACTCCTATACTTGAAGCTCAAAATTCAACAGTGTCTCTTTGGGAAGAAGATTTGGAACAACTCTCAATGGAGAGTGAAGAAGAACAAAACTGGGAAGATGAATTACAGGAACTTTCTCAGCGCATAGAAGAGCCTGTTAATCTGAATGTAGCGACGCAATCGCAACTGAAACAATTTCCTTTCTTATCGGATACTCAGATAGAAAATATACTATCGTACCTCTATATTCATGGACAGATGCAGACCATTTATGAATTGCAGTTGGTAGAGGAAATGAATAAACGCACCATTGAGTTACTCTTACCTTTTGTTTGTGTGCAGGTAGTTGACAAAAAGAAAAACTATCCATCCTTGAAGCATCTGCTAAAGTATGGTAAACAGGAAGTACTTACTCGCTTGGATATTCCTCTTTATACTCGCAAAGGATATAAAAACAGTTATTTAGGTCCTTCTCTTTATCATTCCTTGCGCTATAATTTTCATTACAGCGATGATCTCCAATTGGGAGTTACAGCTGAAAAAGATGCGGGCGAACCCATGTTTGCCTTGCATAATCGAAAAGGATACGATTTCTATTCCCCTTATTTTTTACTTAAGAACTGTGGCAGACTGAAAGCGCTGGCTCTGGGTAATTATCGGCTGAGTTTCGGTCAGGGACTGGTTCTCAGTACTGATTTCCGTTTGGGTAAAACTTTCTCTTTATCCACGGCTGAATACCGTACTGAAGGAGTTCGTAAACATAGTTCGACGGATGAATATAATTATTTTCGTGGTGCAGCGGCCACAGTAACTCTTTTTCCTGCTTTTAATTTTTCTGCTTTTTATTCCCACCGTTCAATGGATGGGGTGATTGAAAATGGAGAGATTACTTCTATCTACAAAACGGGATTACACCGAACGCAAAAAGAAGCAGATAAAATACATGCTTTCAACCTGCAATTAATGGGTGGAAACATAGCCTACGAAAAGAATAAGTTGAAAATAGGAGTGACCGGTATCTATTATTTCTTTGACCATGCTTACGAACCTGATCTAAAGAAATATGCCCAGTACAATTTGCATGGAAATCATTTCTACAATGTTGGAGTAGACTATAAATACCGTTTAGGACGTTTCTCGTGGGTAGGAGAGGCGGCTATGGGAAAAAAAGGTTTTGCTTTGCTGAATCAGTTAAAGTATCATTTATCTTCCGACTACCGGTTGCTGCTTATTCATCGATATTATTCTTTTGATTATTGGAGCATGTTCGGCCACTCTTTCGGAGAAAGCAGTACTCCGCAAAATGAAAATGGCTGGTACTTGGCAGCAGAAGCTACTCCTTGGAGTCATTGGAAGTTTTTTACTTCCTTGGATCTATTTTCTTTCCCTTGGTGGAAGTACCGCATCAGTCAGCCGTCAAAAGGCGTAGACATGAGATTTCAAGCTGCTTACTCTCCCCGACGGAACCTATCAATGTACCTCAATTATCGTTACAAACATAAAGATAGAGATGTGACAGGAACAAGCGGCAAAGTGATTCTACCCGTTTTGCATCATCAACTTCGTTATCGGTTGATTTATAATTCCGGTGGTTGGAATTTCCGTACGACACTTGATTATACCCATTTTCGGCAGCAAGATGGTGGAAAATATCGGTTTGAAGGGAGGCAGGGATGGCAATGTACTCAACTGTGTGCATACACTTTTTCTAACTTTCCTTTTACTGTTTCCTTGCAAGGCAGTTGTTTTCATACAGATGATTATGACTCACGCATTTATACTTCTGAGAAAGGATTGTTATATACTTTTTATACCCCTTCTTTCTATGGAAGAGGTTTCCGCTATACCACTCATCTGCGTTACGATTTAAGTAAAACCTTTATGTTGCTTGTTAAGTTCGGTCAAACTGTTTACCAAGACCGCAATGAGATAGGTTCGGGGAATGACTTGATCTGCGGGAATAAAAAAGCAGATATACAAATGCAACTCCGTATTAAAATTTGACTACCTTTGCCTCTGCTAAGATATTGAAGTAACTAGTATCGTCAAAATATAAATTATATGGCTCTTATTTTTCCATCTCCCATTTTCGGACCTGTTCATTCTCGTCGTTTGGGAGTATCTTTAGGGATTAACCTATTGCCGGCAGATGGTAAAATCTGCACCTTCGACTGCATTTATTGTGAATGTGGATTTAATGCCGATCATCGTTCTAAAGAAAAATTCCCTAAACGTGAAGAAGTACGTGCCGCATTGGAAGCCCGCTTGTTGGATATGCAGCAGAATGGTCCTGCACCCGACGTACTGACCTTTGCCGGTAACGGAGAACCGACAGCTCACCCTCATTTCCCTGAAATTATAGAGGATACACTTGCCCTGCGTGATCAATACTTTCCGAATGCAAAAGTAAGTGTCCTGAGCAATGCTACCTTTATTCATCGTCCCGACGTTTTCGAAGCCTTGAATAGGGTAGATAATAACATCTTAAAATTAGATACGGTCAATGAAGAATACATCCGCATGGTTGATCGGCCTAATTCCTCTTATTCAGTCGATGAAATCATCCACTACTTGAAAGCTTTTAAAGGTAACTGCATTGTTCAAACCATGTTTTTGAAGGGCAGTTATCAAGGCATTGAGAGAAATAATACGTCCGATGAATATGTTCTTCCTTGGTTGGAAACGGTGAAGATGATAGCTCCTCGGCAAGTGATGATCTATACCATCGATCGCGAAACGCCTATTCATGAGTTGCAGAAGGCTACACATGAAGAATTAGATCACATTGCCGAGTTAATTAAAAAGGCAGGTATAGCAGTGAGTGTTTCTTATTAACAGACACAACTTAATAGACATAACGGGAGAATGAGAAATCATTCTCTTTTCCATAACTGCAAATCATACGCAGCTTCCACTTGTGTTTCTATCTCATCCGGTAGAGAAGGGAAGAAATCGATACCTGTTATTCGTTCCACCTCATCTACGGTATTGACATAGCTGTCTTGTGGACGATTGCCTGATGCGTTTTTATAAATATAACCAATGGCTTTGGGTGGATTACTATTGGTACACAATATAACCTTGAAGAAAGCCTCAGGCACAACAATACGATGTTGTTTTCCTATGGTACGGTGCTTCTGATTGTAAAGAATCGGGCCACAAACAATGTAAATTTTACCTTCTTTCTGTGCCCATTGGCGGCAAGCCTCTTCCAATTCTTTCCAGTCTCCCCGGTTTAAGTTGTGATTTTGTGGGCAGATGTTGGTCATATAGAAACTTTCCAGCATGGCTTTCCAATGCCAGCGATTATCGCCTGCGGGGCACATATGCCCGCGATCCATACCCGATCCTTTGTAATCGTTGGTGGTTACTGCCTCCCTTTCCGGTAGGTCGGGATCGGGGAGGAAATTATCAGTACGACTTTCACGTACCACCAACTTTTCCGGGGTAAGATCCCAAGCTACCCAGTTAGGAATCTTCCAATCTTTATTATAAGATACGGTGTAACCTTTGCGGTGTAAGATTTGCTCCGATACTTTCTTCAGAGGGGCAGGGAAGAGGACGTCTTCGCCTATGGCTACTTGCTTGGCAGGCGATGGTTGGGTAGAAGTTTTACCCACAATCTCCGTCAAAGTAATGGGCAGATTGATATGTAATGCTTTGGCTATAGGTTCGTAACAAAGACAAACCACACCTATAAATACTATCAGATAAAAAATTCCTTTGGACGATTGTTTCTTTCGTTTTCTTCTTCGTGTCATGCTCCTATTTCTCTATTATCTCTTTGGCTCTCTCCAATGCCTCATTAATATTCGAACAAATATTCTCTTCCCCTAAAAGCTCGTAGAATCCCGATTTCTCCAGTACCTGATGTACCTTCTCATTCACACCGGAGAGTATGATAGTTGTTTTCTCTTTTTGAGACATCACGCAAAGGTTTCCAAGATTGTAAATGCCTGTAGAGTCTATGAAAGGCACTTTACGCATACGGATGATGCGCACTTTGGGAGAGTCTCCCAATTGTACCATGGTTTCTTCAAACTTGGTAGCGATGCCAAAGAAATAAGGACCATTGATTTCGTATACTTCAACACCATCCGGAATCACCAGTGCCTCTTCGTTGGTAGTCATATCCATCTCAGCGCTTGGATCTATCTCATCCTTAATCACAGAAATCTCGGTAGTTTCCATGACACGACGCATAAAGAGTACACAGGCAATGACTAATCCCGTCTCAATGGCGATTGTTAAATCAAAGATAACCGTCAGCAAGAAGGTAATGAGCAACACTGTAACATCCGATTTCGGGCTTCTCATTAACCCCTTGAAAGTACGCCAGCCACTCATGTTGTAAGAAACAACGACCAACACACCTGCAAGGCATGCCATTGGGATGTATTGTGCCAGTGGCATGAGGAATAACAGAATCAACAACAATACTACCGCATGAATAATACCGGCTACGGGCGTTTTACCACCGTTATTGATATTAGTCATCGTACGAGCAATGGCACCGGTTGCAGGAATACCTCCAAAGAGAGGAGTGATCAGATTGGCAGCACCTTGTGCAATCAACTCCGTGTTTGAATTGTGTTTGTCGCCAATTACACCATCGGCTACAGTGGCCGATAACAATGATTCAATAGCTCCCAATACAGCAATGGTAATGGCAACAGGAAAGAGGTTTTTAATAGCTTCCCAGTTCAAAGCGGGCATCACTGCACCGGGGAGTTCAGCTTTGATGCTGAAACGGTCTCCTATGGTGTCAATGCAATCAACTCCACCATATACTTTCATCAGATAGACAGAGAGAGTCACGACGATAATGGCAATCAGTGAACCGGGTATTTTCTTTGAAAATTTAGGAGTAATCGCTATAATCAGAATGCTGAAGACACTGATTATTGCATTCCACCAGTTTACTGTATCAAAATGGCGGAAATAAAGAATCCATTTTCCCACAAAATCTCCCGGCACCTTCTCTCCTCCGAAGTTGAGTCCGAAGACATCGGCAATCTGTGTGGTGAAGATGGTGACAGCTATACCGCTTGTAAAGCCCACAATGATAGGATAGGGGATGAACTTGATGACCGCACCCAATTTAAAGACCCCTAACAGTATGAGAATGATACCTGCCATTAAGGTGGCAACAATCAGTCCCGATTCACCATATTGTTGGATAACGCCGTATATGATAACGATGAATGCCCCCGTAGGGCCTCCTATCTGTACTTTGCTTCCTCCCAACAGAGAGATGATGAAACCAGCGATAATGGCTGTAATAATTCCTTTCTCCGGTGAAACGCCGGAGGCAATAGCAAATGCAATGGCAAGTGGTAGAGCGACGATGCCTACGATGATACCCGCCATCAAGTCTGCCATAAATGTTTCTTTCGAGTAATTTTTTAAAGCTGTGTATAGCTTTGGTTTGAAATCGAACGCTTTCATTAAATTAATGGCTTTTTATATAAATTGTAATGTGTATGTTGCAATACGGACTACAAAAGTAGCTAAAATAATGATGCAAGTATAAGGTTCGTTGCTTTTTTCATCATGATACTTTATAATTCAAATAAGATAAGGTATGGTTATTTCAAACTAATTTATTATTTTTGTGCTATGGTTTAAAACAAATCGAACGATATTTACACATGTTTTATTAACTAATAAGAAAATTATGGCTAAAAGTATTAAAGGAACTCAGACGGAGAAGAATCTGTTAACCTCATTTGCTGGTGAATCACAAGCAAGAATGCGTTACACTTATTTTGCAAGTGCAGCTAAGAAAGAGGGTTACGAGCAAATTGCTGCTATTTTTACAGAAACAGCTGATCAGGAAAAGGAACATGCCAAACGTATGTTTAAGTGGTTAGAAGGTGGTATGGTAGAAATAACTGCCTCTTATCCTGCAGGCGTTATCGGTACTACCTTGGAAAATCTCCAGGCTGCTGCTGCCGGTGAACACGAAGAGTGGTCATTGGATTATCCTCACTTTGCCGATGTTGCCGACGAAGAGGGTTTCCCTGCCATTGCTTTGATGTATCGTAATATTGCTAATGCCGAGAAGGGTCACGAAGAACGTTATCGTGCATTTATCCATAACATCGAAACTGCCAGCGTATTTGCCAAAGAAGGTGAAGTGGTATGGCAATGCCGTAATTGCGGTTTCATTTATACCGGTAAGGAAGCTCCGGAAGTTTGTCCGGCTTGCTTGCATCCGCAGGCTTATTTTGAGGTAATGAAAGAGAATTGCTAAAACAGATCTTTGAGATAGAAAACGCCCGAATACTTCGCAAAAGTATTCGGGCGTTTTTATATCTTCCTGTATTGATACCTCCGTAGGAGGAAATCTATTTCTGTTCACCTTGTTCTTTGGGATGCGGGTAATCGATCGTATAATGCAATCCACGACTCTCTTTACGCTCCATAGCTTGGCGGGTAATCAGATACCCTACGTTAATCATATTGCGGAGTTCACAAAGTTCACGGGTAGCTTTACTGCTTTTAAACAATCTTTCTGTCTCCTCATAAAGAATATCCAGACGATTCCATGCGCGTGTCAGACGGGTGTTACTGCGAACAATACCGACATAAGATTCCATAATTTGATTGACTTCTCTCATGCTTTGGGTAATCAACACACGTTCTTCGTTGGAGATAGTGCCTTCGTCGTTCCATTTAGGAATGTCTTCGTTGAAGTCATAGCGCTCGAATACGTTCAACGCATGTTTGGCAGCTGAGTCGGCATAAACTACGGCTTCAATCAGCGAATTGGAGGCTAAACGATTGCCACCATGCAATCCGGTGCAGGAGCATTCACCAATGGCATACAGACGTCGGATGTTGGATTGTCCGTCCAAATCTACTTTGATACCCCCGCAGAGGTAGTGGGCGGCAGGAGCTACCGGAATGTAATCCTTCGTAATATCAACGCCGATGCTGAGACACTTCTTATAGATGTTAGGGAAATGTTTCTTGGTGAGTTCGGGATCTTTATGGGTAACGTCCAGGAAAACATGCTCATCACCGAGTTGTTTCATTTCATTGTCAATGGCACGCGCTACTATATCGCGTGGAGCCAATGAGAGGCGTGAGTCATATTTTTGCATGAATTCTTTTCCATCTATGGTGCGCAGCACCCCTCCGTATCCACGCATGGCCTCGGTAATGAGGAAGCAAGGACGATCTCCGGGGTGGTAGAGGGCCGTGGGATGAAACTGTATAAACTCCATATCTTTTACAGCACCTTTGGCACGGTAAACCATGGCAATGCCATCTCCCGTGGCAACAAGCGGATTAGTCGTGTTGCGATAAACAGCTTCGCAGCCGCCGGTAGCCATAATGGTCACTTTAGAAAGGAAGGTATCTACCTCACCGGTTTTTTCGTTCAAAACGTAGGCTCCGTAACATTTGATGCCTGGAGTGTAACGGGTTACGATGATGCCTAAATGGTGCTGTGTGATGATTTCTACAGCATAGAAATCGGTAAACACGGTAATGTTGGGATTTTGCTTGACAGCTTCTATCAGACTGGTCTGTATCTCTGCTCCTGTGTTGTCTTTATGGTGCAAAATGCGGAATTCAGAGTGACCGCCTTCTTTGTGTAAGTCAAATTCTCCGTTCTCTTTTTTATCAAAGTTTACTCCCCATTTAATCAGTTCGTTGATTTGTTCAGGAGCATTGTGTATTACTTTTTCTACGGCTTCACGGTTACTTATCCAGTCACCCGCAATCATCGTATCTTCAATGTGTTTCTCAAAATTATCTACAGCCAAATTGGTGACAGAGGCAATGCCCCCTTGAGCGAAATACGTGTTTGCTTCTTCCAAACTTGCCTTGCAGATGAGGGCTACTGTTCCTTTATGCGCCACCTTGAGCGCAAAGCTCATACCGGCAAGTCCGGAGCCGATAACGAGAAAATCGAACTTTCTTACCATAGATTTGTATATTTTGCCCGGCAAAGATAGTGCAAACCTTCCTAAAAACGCTTACCTTAGCCGCAAAATCAGACAATATGAATCGAATCTTTCATGCACGTATCGCCGTGGGACAGTATTTGTTCTTGGCATTGATAGGTATTCTGACTCTATTTTTACTTTGGGACATGCATGCTATTCTGGCGGCTATCTGTATGGTTTGGTTGACAATTAGCATTGAAAAGCTTATTCATACCACTTATACCCTTACTCCTGACGGGAAATTAATCTTATTCTTCGGGCGCTTCTCACGTAGTAAAGTCATCTTATTGAAAGACATTCTTTCGGTGGAACGGGCAAGCTCTATGCGAGTAGGTAAGTTTGCAGTGATGCGCTATGTTTTGGTGAAGCACGGTACAAAAGAAAAATGTGCCGTGTTGCTTCCGGTCAAAGAAGAAGAATTCATACGGTTGCTCGAAGAAAGAATAGCTGCGGAAGTCTAATTCTATTCTGAGGAATTTATTTCTATCTTACACCCGATCTTAATAGAACTCTTATGATGGAAAAAATATTTAAAGTAAAAGGTTTTTATCTTTGGGAACGAATCTCGGTAACCATGTTTGTCCTATTCTTCGGCGTGTGTGCTTGGGTGGATAAGAATCCCTATCTTTTTATTCCAATGGTAGGCCCGATGCTTATCTTTATCTATCAACAGTCTATAAAGTACGTGATTAAGGAGAACGGAGATCTTTGGGTAAAGGGATTGTTCGGCTCTTCTCAACAGAAAGCTGTCGGCATTTACCGTATATGGTACAATCCTACTGCCAAAGGATGGAACTATCGCAGGCGACAACTGATCATTTATTATAAGAGTGGACGTAAGCAAGGTTTCTTTTCGGTCTTTCCGGAAAATGCAGAGGAGTTGATAGCAACCTTGAAGGAACGTAATGCTACCTTAGATATTCTGTATAAGAATGAAAGTTAAAAACTTTGTTCGTAGCTTGAGAATGCTTGTTCCAAGCTTGCGAATGTCCATTCCAAAGTTGCGGATATCTATTCGCAGCCTTGGAACAGAGATTTCTCCTAACAGCGCACAAGTTTCCTTGCTGTATTCACGCACTTTTCTCTTCGTATCGACTAATTTAGTTCTTAAGGGCTATTCATATTCCGAAGAGTCCCTTACTTCATGATGTATGGGTGAGCAATCATAGGGATACCTTTGAGTGAATTTTCCTTTGACGACCTTCTTTATATCACTGCCGGGACTGGTGAGGGTAAGGGTGAAGGTCACTTGCAGACTTTTGTAGTAAATAGTTGAAGTGTATATATTCCATTTCATGCCTACTATATCCACTTCAAAATATTTATACCTTAGCCCGTCTTCTTTGTAGTAGCGCCCTTGGTTAACAAGTAACAACTCTTGCTGCCCCATGATCACTTTTCCGTCTTCAATGTGGTCGGGTAGGTAGATAGTACGTTTCTCCGGGTCTATCCAACTGAAGATTTTATCGGAGTGGTTATCGAACAGGAACTTATATTCTGTCCGCTTATTGATAAATGGATAATAGTCATGTTTCTCTGTTTTGTCACCGATCGTCTCATTCCTATAGGTCGTTTTATCATACTCTATTCCGGATTCTCTCACTCCGTCGTCGGCTTCCACACTATATTTCATGGACTCTATCTGATAGAAGTTTTCGCATTTTTTCTGATGGATAACAATCTGTTCTTTATAAAATCCTTCTCTCAATTCAAGATGGATAATGAACCCACGTTCTTCGTTGTCGAAGTTGTCTTCTGTTTCAATGATAAGCGTATTTTCTTGATCGCGTCTGATGGTTGCCCAGCGATAATGGAGGGTTCCCAATCCTTCCAATTGAGTGCTGCCGGTGGGAGAATACCCGTCAAGGTCGGTTATGGAAGCAATCCTCCAATTGCTGCGAGTGAAGCTAATTTCAAAGGTAGAGGCATCGCCTGCCAAAGTTTTTTTCCCGGATGGGAGACAGTTGGTTGTTATCGTCATCGCTGCATGAGGTCAAGGCGGAGAGGAAGAGTATGGAAAGAGAAAGGAATTGTGCTAATTTAGTCATTTTCATACGGATGGATGTTTCGTTTATATCTATGAGACGCGTTTCTTGCGCAAAGGCTGTACGACAAAGATAATAATTCTGAAGAAAGAAGGAGTATCTTTTGCCTGATAATATGGGTTTTATTAACTTGCGCACAAATTACTAATTACCGAGAAGCTATGAAATACCAAGTTGCTATTATCGGTGGAGGTCCTGCGGGATATACTGCTGCCGAAGTTGCCGGAAAAGCCGGAATGAGCGTTGTACTTTTTGAAAAACAGAACCTTGGCGGAGTATGTCTGAATGAGGGCTGTATTCCTACCAAAACGTTGTTGTATTCAGCCAAGACGTATGACGGAGTCCGTCATGCCGCCAAATATGCGGTTCATGTGCCGGAAGTATCGTTTGATTTACCTAAGATAATAGCCCGCAAACAAAAGGTAGTGCGTAAGCTTGTGTTGGGAGTCAAAGCAAAACTGACTGCCAACCATGTAACCCTTGTAAACGGTGAAGCAAGCATCATAGATAAGAATCACGTAAAGTGTGGTGAAGAAATTTATGAATGTGATAATATGCTGCTTTGTACCGGCTCCGAAACCTTTATTCCACCCATTTCAGGCGTAAATGCCGTGCCTTATTGGACGCATCGTGATGCGTTGAATGCGAAAGAACTTCCTGCTTCACTTGCCATCATCGGTGGAGGAGTTATCGGCATAGAGTTCGCTTCTTTCTTCAACAGTTTGGGTGTGCAGGTGACGGTCATCGAGATGTTGGATGAGATTTTAGGCGGTATGGATAAAGAGTTGTCTGCTCTGCTCCGTGCCGAATATGCCAAACGGGGAATCAACTTCATGTTGAGCACGAAAGTTGTTTCGCTGGCTGAGGCTTCCTCGAAAGACGGTCAGCCGCAAGTGCAGGTACATTATGAGAATGCCGATGGGGCAGGCTCTGTAGTAGCTGTCAAGTTGCTGATGAGCGTAGGCCGCCGCCCGGTGACACAAGGCTTCGGATTGGAGAATCTGAAGCTGGAAAAGACCGTACGGGGAAATATTAACGTCGACGAGCAAATGCAGACTTCCATTCCGGGTGTATATGCATGCGGTGATTTGACCGGATTCTCTTTACTGGCACATACGGCCGTTCGTGAGGCGGAAGTAGCCATTCATTCCATAATGGGCAAGAAGGATGGCATGAGTTATCGTGCTATTCCCGGCGTGGTATATACCAATCCGGAAATAGCCGGAGTAGGGGAGACGGAAGAATCCTTGCAAGCAAAAGGTGTTTCTTATCGCGCCGTAAAGCTTCCGATGGCTTATTCCGGACGTTTCGTTGCCGAAAATGAAGGAGTAAACGGTGTTTGCAAGTTGTTACTTGCAGAAGATAATAAGATCTTGGGAGCACATGTTTTGGGAAATCCCGCTTCGGAAATCATAACACTGGCCGGTATGGCCATTGAATTAAATCTTACGACCGATGAGTGGAAAAAGATAGTCTTCCCGCATCCTACGGTAGGAGAGATATTCAGGGAAATGTTATAAAGAGGAGCACGAAGCGTTGCTATAGAAGTTTGAATAAAAATAGTTGTGGATGAAAACCGTAAAGCTTATTACGTGCAAGGATGCTTTCCAAGCGCACGTCATTCGGGGTGCTTTGGAGAATGAGGGTATTGCTTCTGTCTTGCATAATGAGAATACATCCGGTGTACTGCGAGGATATATCAGTGACATTGCAGGAGTGGATGTGTTTGTGTATGAAGATGATTATAACCAGGCACTTCTCCTGTTGGAACAGAACCAGATGATTCCCGAACAACTGAAATATTGCCCTCATTGCGGCTCGGAGGATATAAAGTTGGTACTCAAAAAGGGACACAAAGGGCGAGCCCTTATGGCTGCCATTGTTTCTGCTTGGTCGATGGCTCCTCCGGGTACGGAACATTGGGAGTACGTATGTAGTACTTGCCGTATTCGTTTTGAGAAACCGGTAGCGAAGGGCACTACGGAAGAGTGACAGAGGTGCTAATACAGATATATAGAAAGATTTATTTATGAAGAGGATATTGTTACAACTGTTTTTGTCGGTTTGTTTGTTGCCATTGTTTGCCCAGGGAGTTACTGGTCTCTCACTTCAGTCGCGCCTTGACACATTGATAAAGTATAAGCTTCCTAAAGGTTCCAATGTGGCTATCTCGGTTTATGACTTGAGTGCTAACCAACCTTTGTACGGCTATCAGGCAGACAAGCTTTCTCGTCCGGCATCGACCATGAAACTGTTGACAACGATAACCGCCCTTTCACGTCCCGAAGCTGATGAGCCGTTTCGTACGGAAGTATGGTATAGGGGAACGATCGAGAGAGATACGTTGCAGGGAGATGTATATGTGATCGGTGGGTTTGATCCGGAATTTGATGAGAAGGCATTGGATTCTTTGGTAAATACCGTGGCTCGTTTCCCTTTCTCGGTCATCAAAGGCACGGTATATGGAGATGTCTCCATGAAAGACTCTCTGTACTGGGGAAGCGGCTGGTTGTGGGACGATACTCCTTATTCCTTCCAGCCCTATCTTTCGCCGCTGATGCTGAACAAAGGGGTGGTGACGGTAACTGCTTTCCCCGGCGAACGGGGAGATAGCGCACGTCTTGAATGCACACCTATCTCTTCCTACTATACGCTGACCAACCGCACCGAAACACGCACTCCCTCTGCCGGACGATTCCGCGTATCACGAAACTGGCTGACCAACGGCAATCATATTACCGTGACGGGTCATGTGGATGGTCGTCGTACCGGTACAGTCAACGTCTTTTCTTCGCACGACTTCTTCATGCATACATTTATGGATCGGCTGAAGCAAAAAGGCATCCGGTGTGTTCAGTCAGAAACAGAAGGTTCAGGAGGGAGAAAGCTCTCTTCCGATTCATCTTCTTCCTACCGCTTTGGGGAGTTCTTGAAAGACAGTCTGACGGTGCGGATGGCCTCTTATGAGACTTCC
This sequence comes from uncultured Bacteroides sp., assembly GCA_945607605.1. GTDB lineage: Bacteria > Bacteroidota > Bacteroidia > Bacteroidales > Bacteroidaceae > Bacteroides. The sequence continues at coordinate 16,804 of CALYZE010000007.1, read as the reverse complement.
GTGGAGGCAGTTGTCAAACAGATAATGAAGGAGAGTGATAATCTGAATGCTGAAGCCCTGCTTTATCGGTTGGCTGCACAGAGTAGCGGTCAGAAGTTGGTCTCTGCCGAAGAGGGTCTTTCCGTTGTGCGTTTGTTGATAAAGGAGTTGGGTTACAATCCCGACCATTATAATTTGGCGGATGGTTGCGGTCTGTCTAACTACAATTACATCTCTCCGGATTTGCTTGTGGCCTTTTTAAAGTATGCTTATTCGCGTACAGATGTTTTTCGGAAGTTATATAAAGCACTTCCCATTGGTGGAGTAGATGGTACCTTGAAGCATCGTATGAAACAGGGTTCCCCTTCTTATAAGATAGTACATGCTAAAACGGGCTCTTTCACTGCCGTGAATAGTCTGGCGGGTTATTTGAAGAGCAAGAACGGGCATGAGATAGCTTTTGCCATCATGAATCAGAATGCTCTATCGGGTAGGGAGGCTCGCGCTTTTCAGGATGCCGTATGCGATGAATTGATACAAACGAACTAACTCCAAATGAAAAGCGGGTTGCTTTCGGAGGTAATTCCGTAAAGCAGCCCGCTTTATAAGATTTCTTTTAAGTTTCTTTTGTCAGTTTGAAAAGAGACTTATTTGTACAGTGACCAATCTACATTCTTCATATCTCCACTCTTGAGAAGCTCGGCGTGCATACCCAATGCAGCACGGACAGCCTGAGGAGTCTGAGACTTTCCATCGGTTAGTTTGATATAATCCCAAAGGATGTTTTTGTAATCCGGATGGGCACAGTTTTCAATGATGGCTTGTGCACGTTCTTTCGGACTCTTACCACGGAGGTCAGCCACACCTTGTTCGGTAATGATGATGTTAACATCATGTTCTGTATGGTCGTGGTGAGACACCATGGGAACAATGGCACTGATTTTACCTTCTTTGGCAACAGACGGACAAGTGAAAATAGAGATATAAGCGTTGCGGGTAAAGTCGCCCGAACCACCGATACCGTTCATCATCTTCGTGCCGCCAATGTGAGTGGAGTTTACGTTTCCGTAGAGGTCAGTTTCAATGGCTGTATTGATAGAAATGACGCCAAGGCGACGTACCACCTCCGGGTTGTTGGAGATTTCGGATGGACGAAGTACGAGTTTGTCGCGGAAGAAGTCCATGTCATTGTAAATCTCTTCCAGACAATCGTTCGTTACAGTCAGTGAGCAGGCACTGCCAAACTTCACACGACCTTCACGAATCAGTCCGATAACAGAATTCTGGATCACCTCTGTGTACATTTCAAATGCAGGAATCGTTTTGTCACGACCCAATGCACCCAGTACAGCATTGGCAATGTTGCCTACGCCGGATTGCAACGGCAAGAAGGTAGGAGGAATGATTCCACGCTTCATGTCGGCAGCAAGGAAATCGGCTACGTTCTGACCAATTTTGTCAGTCAAGGGGTCGGCATCAGCAAAAGAACGGGCTTCATCAGGCCAGTTGGTTTCTACGATACCAACAATCTTCTTCGGATCTACTTGGATGTAGGGTGTTCCAATGCGGTCGCTCGGTTTGTAAATAGGAATCTCACGACGGTAAGGAGGGTCGAGCGGTTCGTAAACGTCGTGTAAACCCATGGCACGCTTGCTATGGGCAGCATTCAGTTCCACGATGATTTGATCGGCAAGACGGCAGACGGTAGGAGAGATGCCACCGGCTGCTGTTAGATAGATTTTGCCGTCTTCGGTTACTTCGCAAGCTTCAATGATGGCCATGTTTACTTTGCCCATGAAACCGTAGCGAACTTCCTGTGCCATTTGTGAGAGGTGAATGTCGTTATAGGCGATTTGGCCCCCGTTCACCGCTTTACGAAAATCAGAATTTGTTGTGTAAGGAGCACGGTAGCGGATGGCTTTGGCGCGTGAAAGGATACCGTCACAGGCGTCACCGGTAGAGGCTCCGGTAAAGATACCTATTTGGAAGGGATTTCCTTTTGCATGTTCTTCTTCTGCAAGGGTCGCCAGAGCATGTGTGACTGCTTTGGCTGTTCCCGCAGGAGTAAATCCGCTTAATCCGATGTTGTAGCCATGTTTAATCAGGCTTGCAGCTTCTGCTGCTGAGATGTAATTGAATGCCATAATATATAGATATTTTTTCGTGTAAAGATTTCTTTTGTTTCTGAAATAATCAATATTTCCGTTGGATTATTTCTGACCAGATAATGGCGCGCCGTGCTTCTTCTGCCGAATGAATTCCGTATTCGGACGTTTCATCGGGCTCCTCTATTTCAGTTATTGGGGAGGATTTTGAAGTTTGAATGGAAGTGTATGAAGAGGTAGTAGTTTTTTTAGATTTAGATCTGATCGGGCGGGTCACGTTTTCTTCAGTAGATTGTTTCGTCATTGGAGGTCCTTGAGGAATGTATCCACCGTAAGTATTTCCCTGGTCTGAATATGGAGGAAATACATCATCGTTCATGTCTGTATCAGGCAGGGGCATGACGGGTTTGCTCTCAGAGTTTTTCTTGGCTTCTTTTTTAAACTGCCTGACAAGTCCGATAGCTATAACAGCCGCAACTAACAGAAATTTAAAGAGGTCTTCCATATCTTTTCTTATTTTCTGCCCAAAGATAATGCAAACCAAAAATAGAACAAAATGAACTTGTTCATTTTTTGTGCTGAGGGCAACTTATCTTCGCTTTCGGGCAAAAGTAATGTATTTAATCTAATTATAACTAAGAATTTGACATTAAAAAAGGGCAGCTTCACAGCTCCCCTTATTTTTTTAACCTAAACCTTAACTATGAAAAAATCTAATGTTTCTTTCATTTTACAAAAATGAGAATTTATTCCGTTATGCCAAATTAACACTCGTGAAAGGTTTGCAGTATTAGGATTAATTAACATGCAACTGTCAGATTAACAGCTTTAGACGTTATTTTTCTTTCATTTCATCTATTTATTACGGCTGAAGACGTATCTTTGCAGGCGAAAAATAAAGGTCAACTGACCTTGCTCTTTGTAGGAAGAGACGGGGTTTAATATAGGAGAATCATTATGGAAAAAGTAACGGGAGCAGACTTTAAATCTGCAACTGCGGACGACAATAAAAAGTTGTTCATTGAAACCTATGGCTGCCAGATGAATGTGGCAGATAGTGAAGTAATTGCCTCTGTCATGCAGATGGCGGGTTATTCGGTAGCTGAAACGTTGGAAGAAGCGGATGCGGTATTTATGAATACCTGCTCCATTCGCGACAATGCCGAGCAAAAGATTTTAAATCGCCTTGAGTTCTTTCAATCGCTCAAGAAGAAAAAGCGTCAGTTCATCGTCGGTGTATTGGGTTGTATGGCCGAACGCGTAAAGGATGATTTGATAACCAACCATCACGTGGATCTTGTAGTAGGTCCGGACGCTTATCTTACTTTACCAGAGCTGATTGCTGCTGTTGAGGCCGGTGAGAAAGCAATGAATGTGGAACTCTCGACAACAGAAACCTATCGTGATGTTATTCCTTCGCGTATCTGCGGAAATCATATCTCCGGATTTGTTTCCATTATGCGTGGGTGTAATAATTTTTGTACTTATTGTATTGTGCCTTATACTCGCGGACGAGAACGTAGCCGCGATGTGGAGAGCATTCTTAATGAAGTAGCTGACTTAGCCCAGAAGGGGTATAAAGAAGTCACTCTCTTGGGGCAGAATGTTAACTCTTACCGTTTTGAGAAAGCAGATGGGGAAGTAGTGACTTTCCCAATGTTGCTCCGTACCGTAGCCGAAGTTGCACCGGGCCTGCGTGTCCGCTTTACTACCTCGCATCCCAAGGATATGAGTGATGAGACCTTGCAGGTCATTGCTGATATGCCTAATGTTTGCAAACATATTCATCTGCCTGTTCAGAGCGGAAGCAGTCGTATTCTGAAGTTGATGAATCGCCGATATAACCGTGAGTGGTATATGGAGCGTGTGGCTGCCATTCGACGGATGATACCGGATTGTGGACTTTCGACGGATATATTCTCCGGTTTCCATTCAGAAACAGAAGAAGATCATCAACTTTCACTTACTTTGATGGAAGAGTGTGGGTATGACGCTGCTTTCATGTTTAAATATTCAGAACGTCCGGGTACTTATGCTTCCAAGAACTTGTCGGATGATGTGCCCGAAGAGGTGAAAATTCGCCGCCTGAATGAAATCATTGCGCTTCAGAACCGTCTTTCTGCCGAGGCAAATGCCCGTTGTGTAGGCCACACGTATGAAGTGCTGGTGGAGGGTGTGAGCAAGCGCAGTCGTGACCAGCTATTTGGTCGTACGGAACAGAACCGCGTAGTAGTTTTTGATCGCGGCACACACCGTGTGGGTGATTTTGTTGCTGTAAAGATTACAGAATCCAGTTCGGCAACGCTGAAAGGCGAAGAGGTTTTTGATTGAAATACATAATCGCAACCCTATAAAGCAAGAGAGCACGAACCTCACGGCCCGTGCTCTCTTGCTTTGATATTAACTCTGGTTAAACTTATTGATTTTATACTCAAGAGGATTTGCTGTATGGTTATCAACTAGCCATCGGCATGTTGTCGTCGTTTAGCTCGTAAACGCTCTTTTTAATGTCTTTGTCAAAGGCTTTGCTGGATTCATTCCAGCGTGCATAAGACATGGTGATTTCATGATTTCTGTTTTTTGAGGATTATTGTTCAGGTTCTATTTTTAAGACGTGAATCTCGATTTAGGTATAAAGAGCTCTTTTAAGCCAATTAACGAGTTTATTATTAAATCTCCTTAACAAAAGCCCCGTAAGTCACTTTTTATTTGTTATTTTGCTCCAAATTTGGGGTTGGTGTGCCTTGTTCAGTCGAGGTGCACCTCCTTGTTGGCAGAACGTTCGATGAATAAATTCACTATAAAAGCTTGTCCTTTATGCGAGGGAACGCACCTTGAGCGTGCTCTGACTTGTGTTGACCATTATGCTACAGGCGAAATGTTCCACTTGTGCCGTTGCGCGGACTGTGGATTTATTTTCACACAAGACTTTCCTGTAGAAGCTGAGATAGGGCGGTACTACGAAACTCCCGATTATATTTCACATTCCGATACGAAAAAAGGAGCGATGAACTCTGTCTATCATTGGGTACGCAGCTATATGCTGGGGCGTAAAGCTCGTCTGGTAGCTCGCGAAGCACACCGCAAGGAAGGCCGTTTGCTGGATATAGGTACCGGAACCGGCTATTTTGCAGACACTATGCAACGTCGTGGTTGGCAGATAGAGGCGGTAGAAAAGAATGCACAAGCACGCGCATTTGCCAAAGAACATTTTAATTTGGAAGTGCGCCCCGATACGGATTTGAAGAATCTCACTCCCGGTAGTTTCGATGTAATTACCATGTGGCATGTTATGGAGCATTTGGAACACCTGAATGAAATATGGGAAACTTTGAACTCCTTACTGACCGACAAGGGTGTGTTGATTGTAGCAGTACCTAACTGTTCTTCATTTGATGCTCAGAAATATGGGGCATACTGGGCTGCATACGATGTGCCCCGCCACTTGTGGCACTTTACACCGGGCACCATTCAGCAATGGGGCTCTAAGCACGGCTTTATTTTGGCAGAGCGACATCCGATGCCGTTTGACGCTTTCTATGTATCCATGCTGACGGAAAAACATATGAGGCGCTCTTGCACTTTCCTGAGAGGCATGATCACCGGCACTTTAGCTTGGTTCAGTGCATTGGTAAGAAAAGAACGCAGCAGTTCCATGATTTATGTCTTCCGTAAGAAAGGAAGTCCCACTAGTAACCATTAATTGATAATTGATTAAATGAAGGCAAAGCACCATTCAGTATCCTATTTTGATATGCAGTTCATCACGTCTAGTATAAGTACGACGTTGGTGTTGCTGTTATTGGGGCTAGTCGTGTTTTTTGTGTTGGCTGCTCACAATCTTTCGATATATGTGAAGGAGAATATCAATTTCTCTATTCTCATCAGTGATGACATGAAAGAGGCTGATATCCTAAAACTTCAGAAGAAGTTGGACAAAGAAGATTTCGTAAAGAAAACAGAATATATATCTAAAAAGCAAGCCTTGCGTGAGCAGACTGAAGCAATGGGTACGGATCCACAGGAGTTTTTAGGTTATAATCCGTTCATTGCCTCCATTGAAATCAAACTGAATTCCGATTATGCCAATTCAGATAGTATTGCAAAGATAGAAAATCTGATTAAAAAGAACACTAACATTCAGGAAGTGCTCTATCAAAAGGATTTGATAGATGCGATCAATGATAATATCCGTAACATCAGCCTAATGCTTTTGGGTTTGGCGGTAATGCTTACGTTTATCTCTTTTGCACTGATCAACAATACAATCCGTCTTGCCATCTATTCCAAACGCTTTCTCATTCATACGATGAAGCTGGTGGGGGCGAGCTGGAGCTTTATTAGGCGACCGTTCTTGCGGCGTAACTTTTGGATTGGTGTATTGTCTGGCGTGATTGCTGACGGTATCTTGTGGGGAGCTGCCTATTGGCTGGTTTCTAATGAACCGGAGTTGATACGAGTTATTACGCCCAATGTCATGGTATTGGTATCAGCCTCCGTACTTGTATTTGGCGTACTGATCACCTGGTTGTGTGCTTTGCTTTCTATTAATCGATATCTGAGGATGAAAGCAAGCACGTTGTATTATATATAATACAATGAATCAGTAAATAGGAAACTGTAGATACAATAGATTTTAAATAGTAAAATCATAAATATATAAATGGATAAACAGAAATTTGCTTTTGATAAGACCAATTTTATCCTGCTTGCCATAGGCATGGCAGTGGTTATTCTCGGTTTTATCCTGATGACGGGACCGTCATCTACACCAACGACTTTTGAACCGGATATCTTTAGTGTAAGACGTATTAAAGTAGCTCCGGTAGTATGTTTGCTGGGCTTTGTGTTTATGATCTATGCTGTGTTGCGTAAGCCGAAAGATAAGACACAGGAGGGAGTCGAATAATGGAGTGGTTTGAAGCGCTCATTCTTGGATTGATTCAAGGATTGACAGAATATTTGCCTGTAAGCAGTAGCGGACATCTTGCCATAGGTTCAGCCTTGTTTGGCGTTAACGGAGAAGAGAATCTGGCGTTTACGGTGGTAGTTCATGTAGCTACTGTATTCAGTACGTTGGTTGTGCTTTGGAGAGAGATTGAATGGATTTTCAGAGGTTTATTTAAGTGGAAGATGAATGCGGAGACGCGTTACGTCATCAATATTTTGATTTCCATGATACCTATTGGGATCATAGGTGTATTCTTCAAAGAGGAAGTAGAGGCTGTTTTCGGCTCGGGACTAGTGATTGTGGGCTGCTGCCTATTGATAACTGCCTTGTTGCTGACTTTTTCATACTATTATAGACCGAGACAGAAAAAGGAGCTCTCTAAGAAAGATGCTTTCATTATCGGCTTGGCACAGGCTTGTGCCGTACTTCCGGGACTTTCTCGCTCGGGAAGCACCATTGCAACCGGATTGTTATTAGGTGATAATAAAGCGAAATTAGCTCAGTTCTCTTTCCTAATGGTGATACCTCCTATTTTGGGAGAAGCGTTGTTGGATGGAGTGAAGATGATGAAAGGCGAAGCCATTGCAGGTGATATTCCTACTTTATCATTGATAGTAGGTTTTCTGGCTGCCTTTGTTTCGGGTTGCCTCGCTTGTAAGTGGATGATCAACATCGTCAAAAAAGGAAAATTGATTTACTTTGGCATTTACTGTGCAATAGCTGGGGTTGTGACTCTGGCGTTAAGCTTGATTAATTGAAAATGATGGATTTTAAAGAAGGAGAAGTTCTTTATTTTAATAAACCGTTGGGTTGGACTTCGTTCAAGGTAGTGGGACATGTGCGTTACCACATTTGCCGACGGATTGGAGTAAAGAAATTGAAAGTAGGCCATGCGGGCACACTTGACCCCTTGGCTACGGGAGTGATGATTATTTGCACAGGTAAGGCTACCAAACGCATTGAAGAATTTCAATATCATACCAAGGAGTATATTGCTACCATTCAGTTGGGCGCCACTACTCCCTCTTATGATTTGGAACATGAGATAGATGCTACTTATGCCACGGAGCATATTACCCGTGAATTGGTAGAAGAGGTCTTGAAGAAATTTGTCGGCGAGATACAGCAAGTACCGCCCGCTTTTTCGGCCTGTATGGTAAATGGTAAACGTGCTTACGACCTTGCCCGCAAGGGAGAGGAAGTAGAGCTGAAGCCCAAGTTGCTGGTTATTGATGAAATAGAATTACTGGAATGCAACTTGCCGGAGATCAAAGTTCGTGTGGTTTGTAGCAAAGGTACCTATATTCGTGCTTTGGCCCGTGACATCGGTCTGGCGCTGGATAGCGGTGCTCACCTTACTGCTCTTGAACGCACTCGTGTCGGCGATGTTCGTATAAAAGATTGCTTGAACCCACTCAACTTTAAGGAGTGGATAGATGTTCAAGAGATAGAAACAAGTAATGTATAATAATAACTCATAACTGATTATGAAACTTTCGCAATTTAAATTCAAGCTTCCTGAAGAGAAGATAGCTTTGCACCCTACGAAGTACAGAGATGAATCGCGCCTGATGGTACTTCACAGAAAGACAGGCGAAATCGAGCATCGGATGTTCAAAGACATACTAGAATATTTCGAGGATAAGGATGTATTTATCTTCAATGACACCAAGGTGTTTCCTGCCCGTTTGTACGGTAATAAGGAAAAAACAGGTGCCCGTATTGAGGTATTCTTGTTGCGTGAGTTGAATGAAGAGTTGCGTTTGTGGGACGTGCTGGTAGATCCTGCTCGTAAGATCCGCATTGGCAACAAACTCTATTTTGGAGAGGATGATTCTATGGTGGCTGAAGTAATTGATAATACGACTTCACGTGGACGTACCCTCCGTTTCCTTTATGACGGATCGCACGAGGAGTTTAAAAAATCACTTTATGCATTGGGTGAGACACCGCTGCCACATAGCATTATCAATCGTGCTGTTGAACCGGAAGATTCTGAACGTTTCCAGTCTATCTTTGCTTCTAACGAAGGTGCTGTAACGGCTCCTACTGCCAGTTTGCACTTTAGCCGTGAGCTGATGAAACGCATGGAAATCAAGGGAGTTGACTTTGCCTATATCACGTTGCATGCCGGATTGGGCAATTTCCGTGATATTGATGTAGAAGACCTTACCAAACATAAGACAGATTCCGAGCAGATGGTTGTGGGTGATGAAGCCGTAAAAACGGTAAATCGTGGTAAAGATATGAACAGACAGGTTTGTGCTGTAGGAACCACTGTTATGCGTGCCATTGAAAGTACCGTTAGTACAGATGGGCGACTGAAGGAATACAAAGGCTGGACTAATAAGTTCATCTTCCCTCCTTACGAGTTTACAGTAGCTAACACCATGATATCTAACTTTCACATGCCACTCAGCACGCAGCTGATGATTGTTGCGGCTTTCGGTGGATACGATCAGGTGATGGGAGCGTATGAGCTTGCGCTGAAGGAAGACTATCGTTTCGGTACGTACGGAGATGCAATGTTGATAACGGACAAGTAAAAGAATGATCAATCACTAATCACTGAATCAGTATTATTGATGAAAATTTATTTCAGCCTTGGAACTAATCTAGGCGATAAGGAAGAACATCTTCGTATCGCCGTTCAAAAAATAGAAGAGCGGATAGGGAAAGTCATTTCTCTTTCCGCTTTTTATGCTACTGCCCCGTGGGGGTTTATTTCAGAAAATAGTTTCCTAAATGCGGCTCTTTGCGTAGACACACAACTTTCCCCTTTGGAAATACTGAAAATCACCCAAGAGATTGAGCATGAAATGGGACGAATCCATAAGTCAGTCAATGGCGTATATAGTGATCGTGTGATAGACATTGATTTACTGCTTTACGATGATTGGGTTCTTGACACTCCCGAGCTAAAGCTTCCTCATCCACTCATGCAGGAACGCGACTTCGTCATGCGCCCCCTTGCAGAGATTGCACCGGAAGTGGTGCATCCGGTATTTAAAAAGTTCATACGGGAATTATTATAATACTGCTGAAATATTTGAGAGATATGCTATCTTTGTGAAGATTGTAGATGGAAAAGTTGATACTATTATCAACGGATAATCATCATTAAAAGAAGAGGTACTTAAAAAAACAGAAGTATGAAAATCATTCAAATTCAGTATTATCAATCTCCCTGCGGTGAATTGGTACTTGGTTCATTTGAGGATAAACTTTGCCTATGCGATTGGATAATTGAAGATCGTAGAACTCTCATTGATAAACGGATACAAAATGCGCTGGATGCCGATTATAAAATAAGTTGCTCCGAAGTAATTGCAAAGGCAACCGATGAATTGAACGAATATTTTGCTCGTAAACGGAAGACATTCGACCTCCCGCTGCTCTTGATAGGAACTGATTTTCAGAAAGCGGTATGGCAGGAACTATTGAACATCCCCTACGGCAAAACCTTGTCTTATGGAGAACAATCTAGAATGCTTGGAAACCCGAAAGCTGTGCGTGCCGTAGCAGCTGCCAATGGTGCAAATCCTATTTCTATCTTTGTCCCTTGTCATCGGGTTATTGGAAGCAACCATAAACTGACGGGATATGGGGGAGGTTTGATAACCAAAAAAAAGCTGTTAGACTTGGAAGCTGATTCTCAGACGCTGAACCTTTGGTGATATTTTTTTGTTTAGGGGTAAGACAAGGATAAAGAATATCCTCAATCTGTGTTAATCTCTGTAATCAGAGTGCAACGTATTGATTTTCTCTTTATCTTTGCGCCCTGAAATGATATGTGGAAAGATTTGAGTAGCTTGCAACCACGGAAAAAAATGCTAAAACACATCCTTTTCTGATGGTGCCATAGTGCATCTCGACTTGCATGCCTACTCATGATGACTCTTTTCCTCATCTTTCATTCGCTTATTATTCATTTTTAATTTTTAATTGAAATGGGATATTTATTCACATCCGAATCGGTGTCTGAAGGACACCCCGACAAAGTGGCCGATCAAATATCGGACGCTGTGCTTGACAAACTGTTGGCTTATGACCCCAGTTCGAAAGTAGCTTGCGAAACTCTGGTTACTACCGGGCAGGTAGTGCTGGCCGGTGAAGTGAAAACCAAAGCGTACGTTGACATGCCTCTCATCGCACGTGAAGTAATCAAAGAAATCGGCTATACCAAAGGCGAATATATGTTTGAGAGCAATTCGTGCGGCGTACTGAGCGCCATTCACGAACAAAGCCCCGATATCAATCGAGGTGTAGAACGTCAAGACCCTATGGAACAAGGTGCCGGTGATCAGGGAATGATGTTCGGTTATGCCACCAACGAAACGGAAAATTACATGCCGCTTTCATTGGATTTGGCACATCGTATCTTACAAGTTCTGGCTGACATCCGTCGCGAAGGCAAGGAGATGACCTACCTCCGTCCCGATGCAAAAAGTCAGGTAACCATTGAATATGATGATAACGGCACGCCCGTGCGTATTGATACTATTGTAGTATCCACCCAGCATGATGACTTTGTTCAGGCTGTTGATGAGAGTGAAGCTGCTCAGTTGAAAGCTGATGAAGAGATGCTTTCTCAAATTCGCAAAGATGTAATTGAGATTTTGATGCCTCGAGCCATTGCCTCCATTCATGCAGAGAAAGTGCTGGCTTTATTTAATGATCATATCACGTATCACGTGAATCCCACAGGTAAGTTCGTAATCGGCGGTCCTCACGGAGATACCGGTCTGACGGGACGCAAGATTATTGTGGATACCTACGGTGGCAAGGGTGCCCACGGTGGCGGTGCTTTCTCCGGTAAAGACCCCTCAAAGGTAGACCGCAGCGCAGCATACGCAGCCCGTCACATTGCCAAGAATCTGGTAGCTGCCGGCGTGGCAGACGAAATACTTGTACAGGTGTCTTATGCCATCGGTGTGGCACGCCCCATCAATATCTTTGTAGATACTTATGGTCGTAGCCATGTAAGCATGAGTAACGGTGAGATTGCCAAGAAAATTGACGAATTGTTCGATCTACGTCCCAAGGCCATCGAAGACCGCCTGAAACTACGCAATCCCATTTATCAGGAGACTGCAGCCTACGGACACATGGGACGTGAACCGCAAATCATCACCAAACATTTCCGCTCACGCTACGAGGGCAACAAGAGTGTGGAGGTGGAACTCTTCACCTGGGAGAAGCTGGATTATGTGGACAAGGTGAAAGCTGCATTCGGACTCCGGTAATATTCTCCATTAATCAGCATAGCTTTACAGCTATTTATATAGAAAGCTACCCTTCTGTTCTGAATTTATCAGAATAGAAGCGGTAGCTTTTAGTATTTTCATTTATCAAGAATCTCACTATCATCGTGATATGGAGCGAAAGCTACCGGAACATCCTTACGGAAAGCTACCTCTATCCGAAGGACTATGCACAGGCAGCCACCACGGCCCAGCAGGGCATCCTGTCCGCCATGCTGGGCAAGAACATCCAGGCCCCCGTATTCCAAACCACCAAAAGCCTGAACGGAAAGAGCGAACGGCTGCGTATGGAGTTTGCCAATTTCGGCACGAACCTGTACAAAGCCTTCAGGGAGTATTACCGGCAAGGCGTCACGCTGAAGCACACCTACCTATGGGGCTACAACCACACGCTACCGGTGGCTGTCATCGATGGTTTGGACTACAGTGAAACCCTTTCCCTGACCGGGCAGACCGACCTCAACAGTCAGCTTGCCGGATACCGGCGGCTCTTCCGTTTCCCCCGCCGCCTTCTCGAGTGTGACGCACGGTGCCAACACGGTGACGGCAAAGATAATCTGCACGGCGGCCTGCACGGTTGACTTCTACCTGATCACAGAAATGATGTCGGACGGCTACGCCACCTTCACCCTGCACGGGACGGACTACTCATTGTATGGTGCAAGCGGAGAGTCGAGGAGCCTGAGCCTGGCAGCAGGAACATACAGCTTTGGCATAACGCTCGACACTCCGGACAGTGGCAACCGGGCGTCACTCTCCATAACGGGTGCTAGCAACGGCATCAGTTCCCCCTCCTATATTGAAATTACCAACTAAGAAAATACGATTATGAAGAGAAGAACTTGCAAATGGATATTGCTTCTTGCGCTTCTTGCCGCTTCTTGCGGTGCCAAGTCGCAGAATCCTTCGGCGAATTACATCCGCACACGCCGGATGCTGAACACCTCCGGAAACTCTTACATCGACCAAATCTCCTATTACGACGGGTTGGGACGCCCGTTGCAGACCATGAAGAAATCCGTATTGAACGGCACGGCACAACAACATCTTGCCACGCTTCAAGAGTATGACGCGCAGAACAGACCGACGATTGTATGGCTTCCGATAGCCACTGCGACGGACTATCTGGACCCCGCCACTTTCAAGAGCAATGCCCCCGGGAACTATGGAAGCGACAGCCGCCCCTACTCGCAAACCGTATATGAGGCATCCCCTCTGAACCGCGTCAGCAAACAGTACGGAGAAGGCGCGGCCTGGTATGGCGGCCACGGGCAGGAAGCGGAATATACGGTGAATACCATCGCTTCCCCTCTAAACTGCATCCGCTATACGGTGAATGATGCGGATGCCTTGACCGACAACGGCAACTTTGCGGCAAACCTGCTGAACGTAGTGAAGAGCACCGACGAGGACGGCAACACAAGCTACACCTTTACCGACAAGCTGGGCCGCACGGTACTGGTCCGGCAGATGAAAGGGATAGAGACACACGACACCTATTCAGTCTATGACGATTGGGGTAACCTGCGGTTTGTGCTGCAACCGATGTACCAGAGTAGCAGTAATCTGGAACAGCACACGTTTCAATACCGGTATGACGGGCAAGGGCGGTGCATCTACAAGAAGCTGCCGGGTGCGCAATACATGGAATATGCGTACAACACTGCCGGGATGCTGACCTTCTCTCAGGACGGCAACCAGCGCGCGCAGGGCACTCCCAAGTGGACGTACTACCTGTACGACACTTTCGGACGGCTGGCACAGCAGGGGGAATGCACCGGGAAGAATGCCTCTTCCAACACGGTGGTACACGTACAGAACTACTACGACGACTACGGCTTTGTGGGCGGTACGGGCTTCCCCTCCGGACAGTTCCCCCTTGACACCTCGGGCTACGGCAAGGGGGAACTGACCGGCAGCGTTATAACGGTACCGGGCAGCAGTGATAAGCTTTATGTCGCCCATTACTACGACATAAAGGGACGCGAGGTGAAGACCGTGCAGGGCAATATTTTGGGCGGCTACGACGTGACATCCACGGTCTATACCTTTACGGACAAGCCGCTGACGGTGACGCATACGCACACGGCAAGCGGGAAGGACAGCCGGACGGAAGCATACACTTACAGCTATGACCATGCGGACAGACTCTCCAAGGTCGAGCATACGCTGGGAGGGGCGAAGGTGACGCTTGCCGCGTACGTGTATGACAACCTGGGGCGCCTGCAATCGAAATCGCTGCACGGCTCTGATGCGAACAAGCAGACTTATACCTATAATGTCCGTAGCTGGCTGACCGGTATCAGCGGAACGAAGTTCACGCAGAATCTGTATTATAACACCGGCAATGGAGTAGCTAAGTACAACGGCAGCATCAGCAGCATGACGTGGAAAGCGGGAACGGAAAGCACTGTAAGAGGCTACAAGTTTACCTATGACGGACTGGATAGGATGCTGAATGCTACCTACGGCGAGACGGCAAGCATCAACACGAACGCGAACCGTTTCAGTGAGAACGTGACGGGGTATGACAAGAACGGAAATATCAAGGCACTGCAACGTTACGGACAACTCTCTTCAACCGTCTACGGCCTGATAGACAACCTGGTTTATACCCTGAACGGCAATCAGTTGAACCGCGTGAATGATGCGGTAGCGGGCGGCTTCGAGTTCAAGAACGGCGTGAAGCAGGCGAACGAGTACGCCTACGATGCCAACGGCAATTTAACTAAAGATTTAAACAAAGGAATCACCAACCTATCGTATAATTATTTAAATTTGCCCAATGTGGTAACGTTCAGTGACGGAAGTACCATCACCTATACTTATGGAGCCGACGGCACAAAGCTGAGAATAGTCCATAAGATAGGCAGCACTACCACCACTACCGATTATTGCGGAAACGTGGTCTATGAAAACGGAGTCCGGAAGCTGCTTCTTACCGAAGAGGGTTATGTAACTTTGAGCGACAATAAGTATCACTATTACTTGAAAGACCATTAGGGTAACAATCGGGTAGTCATCAACCAGAGCGGCACGGTAGAGGAGACGAACCATTGCTATCCTTTCGGTGGGGTATTTGCAAGTACAAGCAATACTCAGCCTTACAAGTACAACGGCAAGGAGTATGACTCGAAGAAAGGGTTGAACTGGTATGATTATGGGGCACGGCATTATAATGCGACTTTGGGAAGGTTTACGACAGTGGATGTAATGGCAGAAAAACATTATGAAGTACATCCCTATGCTTATTGTGGTAATAGCCCGGTTATCCGTATAGACCCGGATGGCAATGATTGGCGAGTTCAAACGAGATATAACAGTGAAACGGATAAAATAGAGTATCAAATAACAGTAAATGCCGTAATCTATAACAACTCTAACAATCAGAATATTGATATGAAACAGTTGGCAAGCTCAATCACCCAACAAGTAAATGCTGCTTACACTATTTCGCAAAAAGACTTTGTATCGAATATGAACTTTAATTTGAGAGTGGCAAATTCATTGGACGATATCAAAGAAAGAGATCATGTGATTCAGATTGTGGATCAAAGTTCCTTAAGCACTACAGCTAATAGTATTGTAATGGCTGAATCTTATAAAAACAGTTTAGATATTAGAGTAGGGACAAATGCTGTAAACAATATCTTGAATAATAATGACAATAGAACTGTAGCGCATGAACTTGGACATACAGGTGGACTAGAACATAAGAAAGCAAGTGATAATTTGATGACGCAAAAGAGAACTGTTTAAGATGCTCCTGGGGGTAATTATCTCAATGCAACCAATTTAAATCGTGAACAGATTCAAGGCATCAGAGATAGATATATTCATTACAATCTAAATAGGCATATTCCTCTATGGAAAAATAGGCTTATTCAAAAACAGAAATAAGTATGAGAAATGGAATTTTGACTTTTATCTGCTTGCTCTTACTCCTTGTGGGGTGTGCAGAACATTCGAGAACGAATGAAGACTTTATTATTCGTGTAGGTTGTAATGCTAGTGAGCGTAGTGGAAAAAACTATATTAAATGTTGGATAAATGACAGCCTTTGGTTTAAAGGAACTTATGTAAATAAGTTTAACGATGAAACATTGGAGCATTTTGAAGAGTGTTATGGGATGCCTGTTGCCACTTTTGATAAAACAAATATCGACAGTATAAAGGTCAAGATTCGTGTCATCTCTCTGGATACATTACATTATATGGGCAAGCAAGTGATAGATACAACTTTTCTATATCGCATAGATAATATTCCAGAGGTAGTTGTCTCTTGCCACCCGCTTGGAGGTTTTAAGTTGTGGGATAATTTGCGAACTCCTGATTATTTTGAATATGAATATTAAACGTTTAATCTATCACAAATTGCTCTTTTAGAATAGTGCTATTATTAAAACTACTATCCTAACATTAGGCATATCCCGCTTATATGTTAGGATAGTTTTTATGGTTCATCCGATAAATGCGTAGTTAATAGCTAAAATAAGCTGGTATAT
>CALYZE010000006.1 GCA_945607605.1 uncultured Bacteroides sp. | reverse complement strand
AAAAAATCTGCCTTTTTTATTTTATTTTTGATGAAACGCTTGATATTCTAAAAAGAATATATACTTTTGTGGTGTACTATTACACTGGTACACGAAAGAAATAAGATACTTAAATCATCCAAGCGTATGTTACAGGTTGAAAACATTTCATTTAGTTATGGTCGGGGCAAGAAAGAAGTCCTGACTAATTTTTCGCTTTCGCTGGAGAAGGGGAGGGTGTACGGACTGTTGGGAAAGAACGGTGCCGGAAAATCTACACTACTTTATATGATGAGCGGTTTACTCACTCCCAAGCAGGGGAGAGTAATGTATCACGATACCGATGTGCGTCGTCGATTGCCTCTTACTCTGCAGGATATGTTCCTGGTTCCGGAAGAGTTTGAATTACCACCTATCTCTTTAATCAGCTATATAGAGTTGAATAGTAAATTCTATCCTCGTTTCAGCAAAGAAGACATGGTGAAATACCTTCATTTTTTTGAGATGGGGTTGGATACGGATTTGGGAGCCTTGTCTATGGGACAGAAGAAGAAGGTTTTTATGAGTTTTGCATTGGCTACCCATACATCGCTACTGCTGATGGATGAACCTACCAACGGGCTGGACATTCCGGGGAAAAGTCAATTTCGTAAATTCATTGCCTCGGGCATGACAGATGACAAGACTATCATTATCTCTACGCACCAAGTGCGAGACATTGATAAGGTGCTCGATCATGTGCTGATTATGGACAACAATCGGGTATTGTTGGATGAATCTATCGCCGGTATTTGCAGTAAGCTGCTGTTCGTAGAGAGCGATGACCGAGAAAGAGCTCAAAGCGCACTGTATACACTTCCGTCGGTGCAAGGTAATTTCTTGATGTTGCCCAATACTGAAGAAGAAGAGACGGAAATTAATCTTGAATTATTATTTAGTGCCACGCTCGCAATGCCTGATAAGATAGCAGCTATGTTTCACGCTAAAAAGAACGAACCATGATACGAAATACTTTTTTTGATTTGCACCGCTTTGTCAATGTATGTCGCAAAGAGATGGTAGAGGGGTGGAAAGGCAATCTGCTCCGCATAATACTGATGTATGGCGTGTTGGCCATTGCATTGATCTGGAATGCCTATGTTGAATACGATGTGTATAGAAGTAAAGAATCGATAGAAGGAGGGCTCTGGTCTTTCGGGGTTGTAGCTTTTATCTGGGGACTTGTGATTATGGGTTGCCTGAGCGCTTCCTTCACCATGGAACGTATGAAGACGAAAACCAACCGGATATCTATGTTGATGACGCCTGCCACTCTATTTGAGAAATTCTTTGCACGTTGGCTGGTCTTTACATTCAGCTTTCTGATTGTCTACCTGATTGCTTATAAATTGGCCGACTGGACGCGCGTCTTGCTTTTTATGGCCAAATATCCCGAAATGGATAGTATCGGATCGGTTCCGTTGTGTTCATACTTGGTGGCCGGCTGCCGTGATTCTATGGAGCATTGGACGGCTTTCTCGGATGGTCGAAAATTCCTACTTGGAGTGAGTGGTTATTTCTTTCTTCAATCTTGCTTTGTATTGGGTAGTTCCATATGGCCGAAAAATGCTTTCTTGAAGACATTTGCTGCCGGAGTGATTCTTGTCATTGTCTATACCTTGGTTGGAACTACACTCGCCAAGCTACTGTTTGACGGCAATCGTATCGATTTAGATTGGCCTTCTGAGGAAACAGGAATGGCCTTGGTGACGGTACTCTTCTTTATCATGACGCTTGTCAACTGGGTACTTGCCTATTTCCGTTTCAAGGAATCTGAAATCATTAATCGTTGGTAAACTATGAACTTTAAAGAAAACAAAGCCATCTACCTGCAAATAGCAGACCGCATCTGCGATGAAATTCTTCTGGCTCAATACCGTGAAGAAGAACGTATACCGTCTGTTCGAGAGTATGCGGCTGTGGTAGAGGTAAATGCCAATACGGTGATGCGTTCGTACGACTACTTGCAGACGCAAGGAGTGATTTACAATAAGCGAGGCATCGGTTATTTTGTATCTGCCGGTGCACACAGCTTGATTCTTTCCTTACGGAAGGAGTCTTTTCTGAAAGAGGAAATTGATTATTTCTTCAAACAGGTTTTTACATTGGGCTTTTCTCCCGAGGAGCTGGCGAATATGTACCTGGAGTTTACTAAGAAACAAAAATAAAGTCATTATGAAACGAACTACTTATATACTATCTGCGATGATGCTTGCCGGCTTGCTGATAATGGGCGGCCTACTCTTCTACATAGCCTCTTATACTACTGAATGGGAAGAACCTTTGATGGAAGTCAGAGGAGAGCAGCAGGTTTTAGTGCTGCCACCCTGTAAAGTGGTGAAACTAACTCAACCTCCGGTGATATGGAAACAAAAAAGAGAAGGTGTAATGGAAACAGAACGCTTCACCTCGTTCAGAAACGTTCCTTTGAGTGTTTCCCCCACAGATTCTCTACAAGGAAGCCTTTCTTTGGCGGAGGATATGACCTCTTTTGTGTCGATCACTGCTGTAGGCGACACTGCATGCATCACTTTTGATTTTCCGACGGAAAAACTGGAATCTCGTTTCCAGAATGTCTCTTGGTTGCTCATTAAATCTGAAAGGATGGGGCTGAAGATTCCTGCAAGTGTGCAAACGGTAGTAGTGAATATGGAGGACATGGAAACCGATTTTCGTGACTTTCGTTGTGATACGCTTTCTTTTCGGGCGTTGAATACTGCTAAGGTAGAGAATTGTCGGATTATTTCTCTATCTGCACAAGCACAGACCCTGCGCTTCCATAGCGGCGAAGTAGAGAACTTGTATCTGAATCTGGACGGTATTTCTGACTGGAATGTGAAGGTTGATTCTTTCCACATTGATACGGAGCACTTGACGGGCAGCAGAGGGCATAGTAATGTCTTGCAAAAAGGAGAATGTCGTCAGGTCCTTTGGACACCACAAAACGAAACAGCTTCTCTGAATGTAACCATAAGGCAGGCGGCCCGCATAAAAGTAGGTGAAGAGGCTCATTGAGAGTAAACAGAAAAAAGGGAAAAACGGAGTAACTAAAAAATATTCAGTCCAATCGTTTGGAATACAAAGTTTTTCCCTATTTTTGTCTCAATAATTTGTACTCTTTAACTGAAATTTAGTACGTTGATGAAAAATAAATATTTATTGTTCCTTGTGCTCTTGTCTTGTTCAGGGATTTCTTGGGGCAATGAAACACTTGATTCATTATTGAATGTATTGGATCGCACGCTTTTAGAATACGAGACGTATATCAGTCAGCGTGAAGAGCGTATCCATCACTTGAAAGAACTTACCCGTGAAAGTGCTCCTAATTCTTTGGAGCGATATAAACTGAACAATCAAATTTATAAAGAGTATAAACCTTTTATCTGTGACTCTGCCATTTATTACATCAATTGTAGCATTCAGATTGCAGATAGTCTGCAGGATGAACAATGCATGGCTGAGAGCCGATTGCATTTGTCTTATCTGCTGACTTCAGCAGGCATGTATGCCGAATCATTTGATGTATTGAAGACTATTAAGCGAGAGAAGCTGGCTCCCTCTTTAGTATCGAATTATTATTCATGTCTTGACCATGTATATGGCGAATTAGGTGCATATACACAGGAGAAAGCCTTTGCGCAACACTACAGAGAAACCTCTCAATGCTACAAAGATTCTTTGTTTGCGGTATTAGCTCCCGAAACAGACGAATACCTGGCCATGAAAGAAGCGCAATTGAGAGAACTGCATTGGTTTGATAAAGCATTGGAAATAAGTGATCTCCGTCTGTCTAAGGTGAAGCCTGATACCCCTCAGTATGCACTCATTGCGTATTATCGTTCTCTTATATATAGGTATAGCGGAGATGGAGTGAAGGAGAAAGAATACCTTTGCCTTTCGGCCATTGCCGACATTCGTTCGGCCATTAAAGATCATGCTTCTCTGTGGACACTTGCGGAACTGTTGTATGAGGATGGAAACATAGAACGGGCTTACCAATACATGCGTTTCTCTTGGAATGCCACCAAATTTTATAATGCTCGTTTGCGTAGTTGGCAAAGTTCGGGGGTGCTTTCACTTATTGATAAGACTTATCAGGCAATGATTGAGAAGCAAAATAAACGCCTTCAAATGTATTTGTTGCTTATTACCGGCCTGTTGGTATTGTTGATTACTGCTTTGGGGTATATTTACAGCCAGATGAAAAAACTTTCTGATGCACGTAATCATTTACAGCTTGCCAACGGACAGTTGAATGCTTTGAATGAGGAACTTCGTCAGATGAATGATTGTCTGACATCTGCCAATGTGGAACTGTCAGAGTCTAATCAGATTAAGGAAGAGTACATTGCTCGTTTCATCAAACTATGTTCTACTTACATTGACAGATTGGACGCTTACCGGAGGATGGTCAATAAAAAAATAGCAGGCGGAAAGGTTGCTGAATTATTGAAAATCACTCGCTCACAGGATGCTCTTGAAGAAGAACTGGTGGAGTTGTATGTCAACTTTGATACGGCGTTTCTGCATCTGTTTCCCGATTTTGTGAAAAAGTTCAACGACTTGCTGCAAGAGAATGGACGCATTGTGTTGAAGAAGGATGAGTTGTTGAATACCGAGTTGAGGATTTATGCGCTGATACGTTTGGGTATTGAAGATAGTTCGCAGATTGCGGAATTCCTTCGTTATTCGGTGAACACGATTTATAATTATCGGGCGAAGGTCAGGAACAAGGCACGTGTGTCGCGAGATGATTTTGAAGATATGGTGCGAAAAATTCGCTGACCGAGGTTGTAAGTTAACCACTTTTTGAGGGTTGTATTTGTGATATAAGATGTTTGTTATGAGTGTTTTAATGTTTTGATCTATCCACTTATTTTTCCCTGCTTTCTTTTTGAATAATTTTCTCACTTACATTTGTCCTAGCGTTTTCGAAGTTAGGGTATGAGTGTGTCGAAAACGCGTTATTATTAACTTTAAGATTAATACGCATGAAAAAGAACAGGCGAAAAATCCTTTTAAGGAGTCGTAAGATTCTATTTACTATTTTAGCAATCATTTTATCTGTCAGTGCGTCTGCACAACAGATCACTGCGTCTGGTCAAGTATTGGATGCCCGGAATGAACCACTTATCGGAGTGAGCGTACTGGAGAAAGGGACATCGAACGGGACTATTACAGACATAGACGGTCATTTCACACTAAATAGCCAAGCGAATGCCACTTTAGTCTTTTCGTATGTCGGTTATCAATCACAAGAACTGAAAGCCACTCGGCAGATGAGAATTGCTCTTCAAGAAGATGATCAACTTCTGGAAGAGGTGGTGGTGATTGGTTATGGAACAGTCCAAAGAAAAGATGTGACGACGGCCATTTCTACTGTGTCAACGAAGGATTTGGAAGAAAGACCGATCACTACGGCCGGGCAGGCTATCCAAGGTAAGGTGGCGGGTATATCTGTCATTCAGCCGAGCGGAATGCCGGGTGGGGATTTGTCGATCCGTGTGAGAGGAACCACTTCATTCAACGGAAGTAACAACCCGCTCTATGTAGTAGACGGAGTGCCGGTAGATAAGATTGACTTTTTGTCTCCTAATGACATTGCAAGCATGCAGGTGATGAAAGATGCTTCATCAGCAGCTATTTACGGTTCGCGAGCCGCCAATGGTGTTGTATTGATTACAACGAAAACCGGTAAGAAGGGCGATGCCAAAATTACGTTGAATGTGCAGTATGGCATGGATAAAGTCATTAATAATGTCGATGTGCTGAATACTCAGCAATACTTGGAGTTGCAAAAGGAATTGGGAAACTCTTCTCTTCCGGATGGACTTACCGACCAAGTCAATTGGTTTGATGAAACCTATCAGACAGGACAGACTCAGAGTTATCAAGCATCGGTGTCAGATGGCACAGATCGTTTAAGATATTTTCTTTCGGGAGGATATCTTGATCAAAAAGGGACCTTAGATGCTGCTTTCTTCAAGCGTTATAACTTTAGAGGAAACATTGAGAATGATGTACGGAAATGGTTGAAATTGACAGCCAATGTTTCTTACTCAAGTACCGTTAAAAATGATTTGATTACGGGCCAAGGCTCCAATCGCGGCGGCGTTGTTCTTGCCGTAATCAACACACCTACTTATGCGCCTATCTGGAATCCCAGTAAGCCGGAACAATATAATGATAATTTCTACGGAGCCAATATTACTCATCCATTGGAAAATATGGAGCGTAGTAGAAATAACAAGCAGAAAGAGGATCGATTGATTCTTTCGGGAAGTGCTTTGGTGACTTTGCTGCCTGAGTTGAATTTTAAATCTTCTTTCAGTCTGGACCGGAGAAACGAATTAACAACCAATTTTCTGGATCCGGTGAAAACAGGTTGGGGACGTCAGCATTTTGGTATAGGTATGGATGGACGTAATAGAAATACGATCATTACCATCGACAACGTGGCAACCTTCAATAAGCAGATCAAAAAACATAGCATGGAGGCAATGTTGGGTACTTCCTACACCAAATCAGAATTCTTGAACAGTTGGATAAACGGAACTCACTATCGTTCGGATGCCATTGAAACGCTCAACGCTGCCAATAAGATTGATTGGAACAATACAGGTTCAGCGGGCTCGGAATGGGGAATTATGTCTTATTTCGGACGTATAGCTTATAATTATGACAGTCGGTATCTGCTTACGGTCAATGTGCGTCGTGACGGTTCGTCAAGATTGCATCCCGACAGCCGTTGGGGAACATTCCCTTCCATGTCGGGCGGATGGAGAATTTCATCGGAAAAATTCATGGAGCCATTCTCTTGGATAGATGATTTGAAGATTCGTGTTGGCTGGGGTAAGACGGGAAATCAATCGGGTATTCATGATTATGCTTATTTGCAGAGATATACGATCCAACGATTGGCTTGGTTTGAAGAGGGGCAGGAAAATGTACTTCCTACCATTTCTTCGGCCAATCTAAGAGCTAAGGATTTGAAATGGGAAACGACTACGCAGACCAATGTGGGTATTGATTTTACGGCCTTCAACAACAGATTGAATGTGACGCTCGATTACTACTTCAAGCGTACTAAAGATATGTTGATGAATGTAACGATGCCTTCTTCAGGAGCGAGTTCTATCTCTTCCATTCAGCGCAATGAAGGAGAAATGGAGAATAGAGGCTTCGAGGTGGCTATTAGTACCAAGAATATTCAAGGAAAGATTTTTTCATGGGACACTGATTTCAATATTTCATTCAACAAGAATGAGTTGACGAAGTTGATGTACACTCCGATGTATGAAGATGGACTGACCAGTGATCATGTGAATGCCAAGGTGGTTCGCAACCAGCCCGGACGTCCGTTGGGAAGTTTCTATGGCTATATCAGCGATGGGGTAGATCCTGAAACCGGCAATTTGATTTACAGAGATTTGGATAAGAATGGAGTGGGTGGAAATCCGGGTGATCAGACATTTATAGGTGATCCCAATCCTGATTTCACGTTTGGTATGACCAATACTCTGTCTTGGAAAAACTTTAACTTAAGTGTCTTCTTGCAAGGTTCTTATGGAAACGATGTGTACAACGCATCCCGTATGGAATCCGAAGGAATGTTTGACGACAAGAATCAAACGACTGTTGTATTGGATAGATGGAAAATACCTGGGCAAATCACGCAGATTCCGAAAGCTGGTTTCAACATGAAGAATTCCACTTATTTCATGGAAGATGGAAGCTATTTGCGTGTCAAAACCATTACGCTTTCTTATAATTTCAAAAGTAAGTTTTTGTCTAAAGCAGGAATTACTCGTTTGCAACCTTATTTCACTGCGAATAATCTGTTGACATGGACTAGCTATTCAGGAATGGATCCCGAGGTCAATCAATGGGGAAATAGTGGAGCCGTACAAGGTATAGACTGGGGAACTTATCCTCATAGCAAGTCATTCGTGTTTGGCATTAATATTGATTTTTAATCTTTTAAATTGAAGAATAAGATGATACAAAAAAATATAGGAAAGATGATACTGGGTGGAGCAATGGCCTTCGCTATTGCTTCTTGTTCCCTTGATTTTGATCCGATATCCGACTATTCCGATGTAACAGAAGGTGTCTCTGAAGCAGGAAAAGAAGTGGTGTTTAAGGACAAAAAGGCGGTAGAGGAACATTTACAGCTTCTCTACAAGACACTTAGAGATCAAGAGTGGTATGTCGATAAAATATTGATTGGAGACAGTCATTCCGACAATGCCTATGCCGGTGCTTTCAATGCCGAGGTATTGCCTTTTGAGGACAATTCGCTTGATGCAACCAACAGTGTGTTGGAGAGGGATTGGAATCGTTATTTGAAACAAATAGGACTGGCCAACAAGATGGTGATTTATGCAGATAGTGTAGCTGATAAATCGTTGACTGACGCTGAAATAAAAAGTTATCAAGCGCAGGGAAGAATATTCCGTTCACTGATCTTCTTTGATATGGTTCGTCTTTGGGGGCGTATCCCTGTAGTCACTGAATTGGCTCCCGATATTACCAATGAAAATTTTGATGAAGTGTATCCGCTTTATTTCCCTTCACAGTCGGAGGAAATAGATACGTACATGCAGATAGAGTCGGACTTGTTATTTGCCGTTCAGTATGCGCCAAACTACAATCCGAGTGATAAGAGAATCATGACTAAAACGGTAGCTCGTGCGTTACTTTCGAAAGTTTATGCGGAAAAACCGTTGAGAGATTATGATAAGGTTATCAAATATGCTGATGAGGTGACAGCAGACGGTCCTACTTTGGTGAGTGATTTTAGTCTGTTGTTTGGAATGAAGAAGGATGCAAAGGGCGAATATTTAGATGCAAAGGCTCGCAATACCAGTGAATCATTACTTGAAGCTCATTTTGTGGCAGGTGATAATAATTGGTGTTATATGATGTTCGGACGTAACTTGTTGAACTGGGATGACAACTTCAGTTGGAATAAATGGGCAACCCCCTCGCGTGACTTGATCAAACTGTATGAAACAGAAGGGGATGAAGTGCGTTTCAATGAAGCCATTGTGTACTATGAGTGTGGTTGGTCTTTGTACTATCCCAATGATCATTATCCGTTTATGTACAAGTGCCGTTCTTCGCAGAGCAGTATTATCTGGATGCGTTATGCCGATATTCTTCTACTTAAGGCAGAAGGCCTGATTATGCGTTCTTCGCCTGATTTGAATGCTGCTGCCGCTATCATCGATGAAATCCGTAGCAAACGAAACTTGGCTAAGCTTCCGAGCAACGTGAAAGGAAGCAAAGAGGAGATGCTGAACGCATTGTTGAAAGAACGACGTCTGGAACTCGCTTTTGAAGGACAACGTTGGTTTGATTTGGTGAGATTGGATAAGGTGGAAAGTACCATGAACGCTGTTTATGGAAAAGACTCCGGCAGGAGAACACGTGTTGCCGATTTTACGGAAAATTCGTATCGGTTACCCATACCTCTGGGCGTACTTCAGAAAAATTTGAATCTGGTACAGAATGAAGGATATTAAGCTATAAAAAAGATTCTTAATAAGCATGAATAAACTAAGAAATATAAGATGGGTTGTGTTGTCTTCTTTCGTTCTTGCGGCATGCAGCAGCGGTAAAAGCAATACCTCAGATCTCGATCAGGAAACAGTGAATAGGGAGGTAGTGACGGCTTATGTCACTACTGCCACCCGCTCGTCGGAATTCGTCAAGCGAGAGATTCTTTTTAGTGAGGAGGCTGACAGTCTGTCTCCGTATACTATAAAGCTTGTTTCTGATGAGAAGTATCAAGTGATGGATGGCTTTGGAGCCGCCATTACCGGATCTACTGCCTACAATTTGCTGAAAATGGCTGCGGAAGACAGAGCTTCTTTCTTGAAGAAGACGTTCTCTGAATCAGAAGGTATGGGGCAGAGTTATGTCAGGATCTCAATCGGCTGTTCTGACTTTTCTTTAAGTGAATATACGTGTTGCGATAAAGAGGGCATTGAAAACTTTGGATTGCAGGAAGAAGAGTTGGCATATGTGATCCCTATATTGAAAGAAATTCTGGCTATCAACCCCGAAGTGAAAATAATGGGTACGCCTTGGACTCCTCCGTTGTGGATGAAAGTCAATAATTTGAAGGAACTCAAACCTTTTGTTTCCTGGACAAGTGGTCAGCTGAATCCGGCCTATTATCAAGATTATGCCATTTATTTCGTGAAATGGATACAAGCAATGGAGGAACAAGGAGTCCGAATTTATTCAGTAACTCCCCAAAACGAACCATTGAACCGGGGAAATTCAGCCTCCATGTTTATGGGATGGCAGGAGCAGAATGCTTTCATTAAAGAGGCACTGGGTCCCAAGTTGAGAGAGGCGGGTCTCGATACCAAGATTTACTTGTATGATCACAATTATGACTATGATCGCCAGAAGGAAGACACGAAAGATCAAGGACAGTATCCGTTACATATCTATGCAGATGCTGAAACTTCTCAGTATGTGTCCGGTGCGGCTTATCATAATTATGGAGGTGACAAGGGAGAACTACGGATCATTCATGATGCCAATCCTGCAAAGGAACTGATTTTTACCGAAACATCGATTGGTGAATGGAACGATGGGCGTAACTTTGAGAAGCATTTGATAGAGGATATGGAGGAAGTGGCATTGGGAACAGTCAATAATTGGTGTAAAGCCGTTATTGTATGGAACTTAATGCTGGATTCGGAAAAAGGTCCTTTCCGTCCCGGAGGATGTAACTCCTGTTTCGGAGCGGTGGATATTGATAAGTCTAACTACAAGGCGATTACTGGTAATTCTCACTACTATATTATCGGACATTTGTCGGCGGTCGTGAAACCCGATGCCGTTCGTATAGGCACTTCCGGCTATTCTGACAAAGAATTGGTTTGTTCAGCCTTTAAGAATGCAGATCATAGTTATGCTTTTGTGATACTCAATAAATCTTCTGTCTCTAAAAAAATAAACCTATATGACGGAAATC
This sequence comes from uncultured Bacteroides sp., assembly GCA_945607605.1. Lineage (GTDB taxonomy): Bacteria > Bacteroidota > Bacteroidia > Bacteroidales > Bacteroidaceae > Bacteroides. Next base: position 47,346 of record CALYZE010000006.1, on the reverse strand, counting down.
AGAGTTTTACACATGAAGTGCCGGCCAAGGCAGTTGTTTCTTACCGATGGTTTACTAACAAATAAAAAATCTAAATATGAAATTACTTACCTATAAAATTCTTTTTTTATTCTCGGTTATCTTATTGGCCTCTTGTTCCGATGATGACGAGAAGAAGGCAGGGAATCCGGTGATGGATATTCATTCGGAGTTTAACAGTGCCATGTATGGCGATAGCTTGCCTTTCACTATAGCAGTTTCGGATGACGTTCCACTCTCTACACTGAAAGCTCGGATTTACTACGGTTCGGAGAAGGTTTCGGAGGTGGTTATCAGAACGAAAGCCAACGGTTCGTATTCGGACAAAATTTATGTTCCGTTTTATAAAGATATGGCTGATGGAAAAGCAACGCTTGAGTTTGTTTTGCAGAATATTAACTTCACGATGAATACGGTGACTTATGATTTACCGGTGACTCGTCCGGTCTATCCTTATCTGACCTTCGTGACCGCCGATAAGGAGTATAAGATGCTGCATACCAACGGACACAATTATGAATTGACAACGGTTCTTCCGCAAAAAATCGGAGGATATATTAAGACTCCGAAAGTTACGGACCAAGGCAATGAACTGACTTTTGGTTGGGAAAGTGAAGCCATTGAGTTCGGATCTACGAATTTTATTACTTTTTCTAATCTGACAGCCGGTGAGTATACCATTTTATTTAATACGAAAGACTATTCGGCTGCACCATTTATCATAGCGTATGTAGTGAATGGAGTGGAAATGGAAAAATTGGCAGAAGGTGACTCCGAGGAGCGATATAAACGTGATTTGACTCTGAAACAAGGAGAGGAAGTGCGTGTAGAAGGTATTGATGACTTTAGCGAATGGTGGATTGATCCGGATTTCTTTGCTCAAGAAGGAGATAAACTTACCTTTAAACCGATTGATGGTAAATACCGTATCATTGCCGATTTTGGCCGTAGATATTTGAAGGTAGAAGCAATGTCGGGTACTACATTTGCCAGCTTGCAGGAAGATGGTTCGGGTGCTATCTGGATTGTAGGAGAAGGCGCAGGGAAACCCACATTAAAACATGCACCAAGTTGGAATCCGGATATGAGTATTTGCTTGGCTCCAATGGGGAACGGTAAATATGTGGCAAGCTTTGTTGCTGGTGAAACGATTGGTGTAAACAGCATTAACTTCGTATTTATACATCAAAAGGCATGGGGAAGCAGTTTCAAGGGAGCAGAAACGGCTAGCGGAGGAAATCTACCTCTCACAGTAGTCAGTGATTTGATCTTCATTGGAAAGGGACAGAATGCGAACGGAGTGGATGATGGTAATTTAGCACTGATGGCTGATAAGACCCTGACTGAAGGTAAGACGTATGTCTTTGAGATTGAAGTTCCCGCAGGTCTTTCAGGATGTAAACTGACCGTTACCGAGAAATAATGATTACTTTTTTAATAGGTATTAGTTTGGTATTATGAAGAATATGAAATATGTGCTCTTGACTTGTTTCAGCTGGATGCTGGTTACTCTTCATGCAGAAGTCAGACTTCCCCACTTTTTTTCGGATCATATGGTGCTGCAAAGAGACAATCCTATCAAAATTTGGGGATGGGCTGACAAGAATGAAACTGTAAAAGTTCAGTTGGATAATCAAGTCGCCAAGACAAAAGCGGATAAGTATGGCCGCTGGACGGTATCTTTGGAGAGTGTTCGTTTGGGAGGGCCTTATACTATAGAAATAGAAGGGAAGCACAATCGACTTTCTCTGCAAGATGTTTATGTGGGCGATGTGTGGCTCTGTTCGGGACAATCGAATATGGAAATGCCTGTTCATGGATGGGGATCGGTGTTGAATTATCAGGAGGAAATTCAGGATGCAAGCTATCCGCTTATACGAGCGTTCAATGTCACTAAGGGGATGAATACGAAAGAACAGAATGATCTCGAAGGTACTTGGACAGTTTGTTCTCCCCAGAGTGTAGCCGATTATTCAGCGGTAGCTTATTTCTTTGCGAGAAAACTCAACCAAGCGTTGAATATTCCCATCGGAATTATTAATTCGTCTTGGGGAGGTACGGAAATCGAATCATGGATTCCTGTGGATACATATCAGAAGCTTCCTAAATCATTCAATGAGAAATATAAAGAAGTTTATATAGCCGATTTCGAACGGTTTGTGAAGGATAATGAAGTGAATAAGCAGCAATATGAAACAGCGATGAAGAATGATCTCGGTACTCATGAACAGTGGTATGAGCCGTCGACTGATCTTTCTCCTTGGCAGAAGATGCCGATTCCACAAATTTGGGAGAAAGTGCTGGGAGATATGGATGGCATTGTATGGTTCAGAACTACTGTCACTTTGACTGAAGAGGATGTATCCAGGGAGGCTACCTTACATTTAGGACCTGTGGATGATGAAGACATTACATGGATCAATGGAATTAAAGTCGGAGAGGCACAAGGATATGCAACAAGTCGCTTGTATGAGATTCCTACGGGAGTCTTAAAGGAGGGAGATAATGTGATTGTGGTAAAGGTGACCGATCATTCGGGAGGAGGAGGCATCTATGGAAATGCTGGTGAACTCTCTTTGAAAACTTTTAAGAAAAATTATCCACTGGCAGGAGAGTGGTTATACCGGGTTTCCACGAGTAATAAGGCTTTTGACTACATCACGATTTCACCCAATATGTATTACGGGCTACTTTATAATGCCATGATCAACCCACTGTCCCGCCTGGCCATTAAAGGTGCAATTTGGTATCAGGGAGAAAGTAATGTGGGATGGGCAAATGAGTACCGTACGCTTTTCCCGACTATGATCAGCGCTTGGCGTGCAAAGTGGGGCATTGAATTCCCTTTTTATTGGGTTCAATTGGCTAATTATATGGCGAAAGATGAAGAACCGCAGAAAAGTGAGTGGGCAGAGTTGCGCGAGGCGCAGTCTACAGCCTTGTCACTTCCTCAGACGGGGCAGGCTGTCATTACGGATATTGGTGAGGGAGCTGATATTCATCCTCGGAACAAGCAGGACGTTGGATTGCGTTTAGCTTTGATTGCCCTTCAGAAGACGTATGGAAAGAATCAGATGGTATCTTCGGGACCTGTGTTTAAGTCGATGAATAGTATAGGTAATAAGATTAGTATTGAATATGATTGTGTCGGTGGAGGATTGTCTGTTCAGAATAAGTACGGTTATATAGAGGGATTTGCTGTAGCAGGCGCAGATCGAAAGTTTGAGTGGGCTCAAGCCTATTTGGATGGTGACAAGGTGGTTGTTTATTCCACTCGGGTGAGTCATCCGGTAGCAGTACGTTATTCTTGGTCGAATAATCCGGATGTCAATTTATTTAATAAAGAAGGCTTGCCTGCTGTACCATTCAGAACGGATGATTGGAAAGAATAGTTTGAGAAAATTCCTATGCTTAGGTCATCCATGGAAGGGTTGGAATGAGAGTGAATCTATATAAAAAGAAAAAAGAATCGCAATTGCGATTCTTTTTTTCTTAGTTGCGGAGGCCTGACTCGAACAGACGACCTTTGGGTTATGAGCCCAACGAGCTACCAACTGCTCCACTCCGCGGTGTTTTGTGAGTGCAAAGGTACAGCTTTCTTTTGTATATGCAAATAAAAGGCATGTTATTTTTGGAAATAGATGGGCTCATTTTTTTAAGAGGTTGATTCATAGATTTATATCTGGGAAAATAAATAAGTAGCTTATTTTATCCGGTTGTTAATAAAATATGCAATTTCTTGTAAGATATGCGGAAATATCTTACTTTTGCTCAAATTATTAAGCAATGTGCAATTAATCTATGACCGTATCGAAAACAAAAGCTAAACTAGTGGACGTTGCCCGTCAGTTATTTGCAAAGATGGGTGTGGAAAATACCACGATGAATGATATCGCTCTCGCTTCCAAAAAAGGTAGAAGAACTCTTTATACCTATTTTAAAAGTAAAGAAGATATTTATTTGGCAGTTGTTGCGTCTGAGTTAGATATTCTCTCGGATATGATGAAGTGCGTGACTGAGAAAAACATTCAACCGGATGAAAAACTGATAGAGATGATCTATACTCATTTGGATGCGGTGAAAGAGGTTGTTTACCGTAATGGAACTCTTCGTGCCAATTTTTTCCGTGATATTTGGCGGGTAGAGAAGGTTCGGAAGCGTTTTGATGCCAAGGAAATCCAGCTATTTAAGGAGGTATTACGTGAAGGCATGGAAAAAGAGGTTTTCCGGATAGATGATTTGGATATGACTGCTGAAATTATACATTATTGCGTCAAAGGGATTGAAGCCCCTTATATTCGCGGACATGTAGGCTCCTATCTGAATGAGGAGCAGCGTGATAGTTATGTAACCCGATTAGTACTGGGAGCATTAGGCGCAACAGAAAAAAATAGAAACATTAATCAATAACTTAAAAAATAATATGAAATTATTAAACGGGAAAACAGCCATTGTAACTGGTGCTGCACGCGGCATAGGCAAGGCTATCGCTTTAAAGTTTGCTCAAGAAGGTGCAAATATCGCATTCACTGACTTAGTGATGGATGAAAATGCTGAAGCTACAGCCAAAGAAATAGAAGCCTTAGGCGTAAAAGCAAAAGGTTATGCTTCTAATGCAGCTAACTTTGAAGATACTGCTAAAGTGGTAGAGGCCATTCACAAAGACTTCGGACGTATTGATGTTTTAGTGAACAATGCCGGTATCACTCGTGATGGTCTGATGATGCGTATGAGCGAGCAACAATGGGATATGGTTATTAACGTAAATCTGAAATCTGCGTTCAATTTTATTCATGCATGTAGCCCGATTATGATGCGCCAAAAAGCAGGTAGCATTGTTAATATGGCCTCTGTTGTAGGTGTTCACGGTAATGCAGGACAGGCTAACTACGCTGCTTCTAAAGCAGGCATGATTGCTTTGGCTAAGTCTATTGCACAAGAACTGGGTTCACGAGGTGTTCGTGCCAATGCTATTGCACCGGGCTTTATTATGACCGACATGACTGCTGCCTTGTCTGACGAAGTAAAGGCAGAATGGAGCAAGAAGATTCCTTTGCGTCGTGGAGGTACTCCCGAAGATGTTGCAAATATTGCTACTTTCCTGGCTTCTGATATGTCAGCTTATGTATCTGGTCAGGTGATTCAGGTAGATGGTGGTATGAATATGTAAGAAAGCCAATGACTGTCATATACGAAGACAATCATATCATTATAGTCAACAAGACCGCTTCCGAGATCGTTCAGGGAGACAAGACGGGTGATACGCCGCTTTCAGAAATTGTAAAGCAATACCTGAAAGAGAAGTACGATAAGCCCGGCAATGTCTTTATTGGTGTCACACACCGATTGGATCGTCCCGTGAGCGGCCTTGTTGTTTTTGCTAAAACCAGCAAGGCGCTTTCTCGTCTCAATGAAATGTTCAAGAACAGTGAGGTGAAGAAAACTTATTGGGCAGTGGTGAAAAACCAACCTCCTGAGGAAGAAGGAGAATTGGTGCACTATATGGTACGAAATGAAAAACAGAATAAGAGTTATGCGCATGATAAAGAGAAACCGGGTAGCAAGAAAGCGATTCTGCATTACCGGCTCATTGGAAAATCGCAGAACTATTATTTACTCGAGATAGATTTAAAGACCGGTCGTCATCATCAGATTCGTTGCCAGTTGGCAAAAATGGGCTGTCCCATCAAAGGTGATTTGAAATACGGTTTTCCTCGTTCCAATCCGGATGGCAGTATTTGCCTCCATGCGCGCTTTATCCGTTTTGTACATCCGGTTTCCAAAGAGGTGATTGAAGTGGAGGCGGCTATTCCTTCCGGAAATCTGTGGAATGGCTTTGAAACAATTTGAAATCTACTTATAACTAAATTCAATGAAAAAAACGACTATTTTATCAGGGCTGTTGCTTCTGGTAGGATTGACGGCTCAGGCCCAAGATAGGGTTACTGAATACAATGTCCGTCCTGCCGTTGCGCTACGAACTCCCCTTCAAGGTGATAGCCTCAACTTTATCGGAGAAAAGTTTACGATCAGCAATCTTCTGAAGACACATATCAATCTTGATTTTGAAGGACATCTGTATGAATGTATGCCGGTTGATACTGCTGGCTATGTAGCTGTGCAAAAGGCTGATAAGGATAATCTACTTTATCTCTTCAGCACTAATTTGCGTGCAGAACGCTTTATGAGAGGGAAGCTCAATATCTATTCTCCTGCTCGTTTTGAAGTGTTTGTAAACGGTGTATCCAAGCAAACGAAAGAAACTGCGGAAGACAGTCTTTCTAAGGTTCATCCAACGGTGGTGAGCCTGCGACTTGAACCGGAAGCAGATAATGAGATTGTTATTAAACTGCTGTCCTCTGCAGACGACAAGATACAGCCGGTTTTAAAATGTGAATTTGAAAAAGAGAAAGATTTTGCAGATGTAGGTTATCAGATGGCTCCGGATTTAAAGAGACGTTTCTCTTTGTACCATACTGCATTCGGTTGCCGCGTCAGTTCGGTGTCTCTTTCACCAAACGGAAAGTTTTTGTTGACACGTTATTCGGACAATTACTCTACGAAGCGTTCCAAGACACGCTGTGAGTTGACGGAAGTAAAGACCGGACGTGTTTTGTTGCCCAATGCCAACGAAAGTATGCGTTGGATGCCTAGTAGTAATAAACTCTATTATACGGTGATAGGTGAGCAACAGAATGATCTGGTGGTGTACGATCCTGTCACTATGCGTGAAGAGGTATTGGTTAAGAATGTGCCCGAAGGTTCTTTTTATTGGTCGCCTACAGAAGATTACTTGATTTTTATGCCTAACGATGAAGGTGAAAAGGTGAGTGGACCATTGAAACGTATCCTGCATCCCAATGATCGCATCCCGAATTCCCGCAACCGTTATTATCTTGTGAAGTATGATGTAACTACCGGACTCTCTGAACGGCTGACTTACGGAAGCCATAGTGTTTATCTGAATGACATTTCTCCTGACGGGAAGAAATTATTGTGCTCTACTTCCAAATCTAACATCACAGAATGCCCTTTTTCGCTTTCTTCTTTGTTTGAGATTGAATTGGCTACCATGAAGACGGATACGCTGATTTCGTGGGATGCTTATGTGGGAGGTGCTTCCTACTCTCCGGATGGGAAACAGCTTCTGCTGACCGGTAGTCCGTCTGCTTTCGGAGGTATTGGTAAGAACTGTGGGGAACATCCTATCGCTAATGATTTTGATACTCAGGCATTCATTATGGACTTGCCTGCAAAGAAAGTTACCCCTATCACACGCGACTTCGATCCGACGGTCCATCCTCTGCAATGGAATCGTACGGACGGTTGCATTTATTTTACCACTACCGATAAAGATTGCCAACGCATCTATCGCTATACCCCGAAAGATGGGAAATTTGAAAAGTTACCGCTAAAGGAAGATGTAATTACTTCTTTTACGCTGGCAGAAGACAATCCGGCAATAGCTGCTTATGTGGGAGGTGGAAATTTCAGTGTGGGAGTTGCCTATACCTATGATGTAAAGAAGAAAACTTCTACCTTGCTAGCGAATCCTATGCAGCCCACTTTAGATAAGATTGAGTTTGGTAAGATGAAAGAATGGAATTTTACAGCAGCTGACGGTACTAAAATTGAAGGTATGGTCTGTTTGCCTCCTTCCTTCGATCCGAATAAGAAATATCCGCTCATCGTTTATTATTATGGCGGCACAACGCCTACAACGCGTGGCATCACTTCTCCTTACGGTGCCCAATTATTTGCTTCGCGTGATTATGTCGTTTACGTTATACAGCCGAGTGGCACTATCGGATATGGTCAGGAGTTTTCTGCCCGCCATGTGAACGCATGGGGCGAGCGTACTGCTGATGAAATTATAGAAGGAACAAAGAAATTCTGTGAAGCTCATCCGTTTGTGAATGAAAAACGTATCGGTTGTTTGGGTGCTTCTTATGGGGGTTTTATGACGATGTATTTGCAGACAAAAACTGACATGTTTGCTGCTGCTGCTTCACACGCAGGAATCAGTAGTGTAATGAGTTATTGGGGAGAGGGTTTCTGGGGATATTCTTATAACTCTGTGGCTGCTGCCGGAAGTTATCCGTGGAATAATCCCGATCTGTTCACAAAACAAGGTGCCTTGTTTAATGCAGATAAAATAAAGACGCCCTTGCTGTTGTTGCATGGTACGGTAGATACGAATGTGCCGATTGGCGAAAGTATCCAGCTGTATAATGCATTGAAAATTCTGGGAAAACCGGTCGAATTTATTACGGTAGAGGGTGAGAATCACTTCGTTTCGGATTATGCCAAACGGGAATTGTGGCAAAACTCCATCATGGCATGGTTTGCACGCTGGTTGCAAGATAGTCCGGCTTGGTGGAATGACCTTTATCCGGAAAGACATTGGTAGATGAGACAAGTGATGGAATAACATTGCTTGATCATAAAAAAACCGTTCCCTAGAATAGACAAGGAGGGAACGGTTTTTTTTGTTAGCGTGCTTACTGTTCTTCGGCAGTCTTGACAGATGTTTTTGTTGAGTAGCATCAGTTATAGTTATCAAACTTTCAGCTTTTTGTTGAGTTCTTTCTTGGCAAACTTGGCATGAGTCCAAGTCATGCCAAGAAAAAACCACCACAAACAAACATAAACAGGGCTGCTACTAATACTAACTTAGGTCATCAATACATTTGCTTTAAAATTACATATATAATCAGTTTAGTTTAAGTGTCTCGTTCTACTAGAGGTTTATGCTTACACTAATATATGTTCAAATGATATGCCAAAGAAGTAGAAAAAAACGTAAGAGATTGTTTATCAATGATGCAAGGAGAAACAGAGGTTACGGTATACTATGGAATAGTGGGGAAAACTGTGGAAAGTGGGGAATGGAGTGTGGAATTATTCCTCACGTTGACTAATTCTCCATTCCGTATAACTTCAGTTTGTTGTATAATGTTTTACGGTCGATTCCCAACAATAGCGCAGCACGACTCTTATTGTTTCCCGTTTGGCGAAGTGCTTCGAGAATCTGTTGCTTCTCGGTTTCCTCGTTGCGCAGTGGGAGGCCTGTTACGGTGGGAACGGGTTCTTGCAAATCGCTCAGTTCCTCAATGGTAATAAACTTGCCCTGAGACAACAGCGTGGCACGGCGTACTATGTTTTTCATCTGACGCAGATTACCCGGCCAATGGTATTCTAATAAAGCCCTGGATGCTTTATCGTCAAAGCCTATCAAGTGTTTGTCCATTTCTCGATTGGCTTGGTCGAGGAAGAAATTGGCGAAGAGAAGAATATCTTCGTGACGTTCCTTCAGTTGTGGCATGCGTAGGGTAAATTCATTGATGCGATGATACAAATCCTCACGAAACGTACCTTTCTCAATGGCTTGTTCCAGATTCTCATTGGTGGCAGAGACTAAACGTACATCTACTTGTATTTCTTTTGTAGATCCTACAGGACGTACTTTACGCTCTTGCAGGGCGCGGAGTAGTTGTATCTGTACTTCGTAACTCAGGTTTCCTATTTCATCCAGAAAGATAGTACCCCCATTGGCAGCCACAAAAGCGCCTGTCTTGTCAGTGAGTGCACCGGTGAAAGCTCCTTTTATATGACCGAAGAATTCGGAAGCAGCCAGTTCCTTGGGAATGGAGCCGCAGTCTATGGCTACAAATGGTTGTTTGGCACGTTTACTGAGTTGATGGATGCGATGAGCTACATACTCTTTACCTGTTCCACTGGCTCCGTTGATGAGTACAGACATATGAGTAGGAGAAACCAGTCTGACATAATTATAAAGTTGCTTGGCTACGTCGCTCTCTCCTTCCAAGTACTCGGAGGAGGTTGAGATATGGGTATCCTCTTTCTCAGCAGGATTTTTTTCTTTGACGGGAGTGATTGTTTCATGGGATGAAACAGTTGGTTTCATGGGATGAAACGGTGAGTCTGATGGGATGAAACTGTCGGTCTGTTTTGAAGCGGTGGGTGAGGGGTTCAGAGCTTCATTCATTTTCTTTAGTAATTCATCCGGATTCACTGGCTTGGCAATGTAATCACAGGCACCTAATTTCATTGTCTGTACGGCAGATTGTATATCCGCATATCCCGTCATGATGATAAGCGGAATCGATGAACCGTATTCGCCCAACCATTTCAGCAGGTCAATGCCGTCCTTGTCAGGTAAGCGCAGGTCGGATAATATCAGGTCGATGTGTTCCGTCTCAATTTGTTTTTGAGCACGGGCAATACTGCTGACTGACGTTACTTGAAAACCTTTTTTCCCAAGCCACGTTTTAAGCATCATACCGTAAGTAATATCATCTTCTACGATTAATATGGTTCTCATAGCCTTTGCTTTTATCTCTTTTATAACCACAAAGGTAAGCTGTTTTGTGTGAAAATCGTATATTTGCAGACTTAAATTAAACAAAAAGGAAGATGAAAAGAAATCTCATTGTATTATTAACTATACTGATCGGCGGTTTGACTAGCTGTCAGTCGGGACAAAAGAAAGAAGGAAATATGGAAAAAGAAACGAAGTTGAAGATTGAAACAAGTGCAGGTGATATCATCGTTAAACTCTATAACGAGACACCCAAGCATCGTGATAATTTTATAAAACTGGCTGAAGAAGGTACGTATGAAGGTACTTTGTTTCATCGGGTGATTAAAGATTTTATGATACAGGCAGGTGATCCTGAGTCGAAGAATGCCCCGAAAGGAAAGATGCTGGGATCAGGTGATGTGGGCTATACCCTTCCTGCCGAGTTTGTTTTTCCGAAGTATTTCCATAAGAAAGGTGCTTTGTCGGCTGCCCGTCAGGGAGATAATGTAAATCCGAAGAAGGAATCATCCGGCTGTCAGTTCTATGTCGTAACCGGAAAGGTGTACAGCGATTCTACGTTGTTGGGTATGGAACAGCAGATGAGTCAGATGCGTCTCAATACTGCTTTTCAGGCATTGGCTCAAAAGCACACGAAGGACATTTACAAGATGCGTAAAGCAGGTGATCAGGAAGGATTAATGAACTTACAAGATTCGCTGATTGCACAAGCGGAGGCGCAGATTGCCGGAGAACCGGAATTTCATTTCACTCCGGAACAGGTGAAAGCTTATACTACAGTGGGTGGTACTCCTCATTTAGATGGTGAATATACCGTATTCGGTGAAGTGATGGAAGGTATGGAAATTGTCGATCAGATTCAGAAGGTGAAGACAGATCGAAGTGATCGCCCGGAAGAAGATGTGATGATTAAAAAAATAACGATCCTTGAAAATTAATAAAAAGACATTGGACAACGGTTTGCGGCTGGTGCACAACGAAGACACCAGTACGCAAATGGTTGCACTGAATATTGTTTACGATGTAGGTGCCCGTGATGAACATCCTGAACATACGGGTTTTGCGCATTTGTTTGAGCATCTCATGTTCGGCGGTTCGGTGCATATTCCTGATTATGATGCTCCCTTGCAGCTGGCGGGTGGGGAGAATAATGCATGGACCAATAATGATGTCACCAACTATTATCTCACAGTTCCCAAGTCGAATGTAGAAATAGGTTTCTGGCTAGAATCTGACCGGATGCTGGAATTAGCCTTCAGCGAACAGAGCCTTGATGTGCAGCGTGGCGTGGTGATGGAAGAATTCAAACAACGTTGTCTGAACCAACCTTATGGAGATATCGGACATTTGTTGAGGCCTTTGGCCTACAAAGTGCACTCGTATCGCTGGCCTACTATCGGCAAAGACCTTTCACATATTGCCAATGCTACATTGGACGAAGTCAAGTCGTTCTTTTTCCGTCATTATGCGCCCAACAATGCAGTGCTTGCTGTCACCGGAAATATTTCATGGACAGAAACGGTGCGGTTGACGGAGAAATGGTTTGGCCCTATCCCTCAGAGAGAGGTGGCCGTAAGGAAGTTGGTTCAAGAGCCTGTACAAACTGAAGAGCGACGTCAGACGGTGGAGCGCAAGGTGCCGCTGGATGCATTGTTTATGGCCTATCATATGTGTAGCCGTGAAAACATCGATTATTATGCATTTGATATCCTTTCAGATATTCTTAGTAATGGACGTTCCAGTCGTTTGACTCAACGATTGGTTCAGGAAAAAAAGTTATTCTCCAGTCTGGATGCCTACATTTCGGGAACACGAGATGCAGGATTGTTGCAAATCAGTGGTAAGCCATCGGCAGGTATATCCTTGGAACAAGCGGAAGCAGCTGTGCGCAAGGAACTGGATGAGTTGAAAAACTCATTTGTAAAGGCGCAGGAGTTGGAGAAAGTAAAAAATAAATTTGAATCCACACAGATATTCGGAAATATCAACTACTTGAATGTAGCTACAAACTTAGCTTGGTTTGAGTTGACCGGTCAGGCGGAAGACATAGACCGCGAAGTGGAGAAATATCGTTCTGTAACGGCAGAACAACTTCATGACGTGGCAGAACCCACTTTTCGTGAAGAAAACAGTGTGGTGTTGTATTATAAAAAACAAAATTAAAACGAATGAGAACCTTCTATGAAATGTATAAAGGGCATTACAAAGCATTGTTCCTTTTAGGATTCCCTATTGTCATTGGTCAGGTAGGTGTCATTATACTTGGTTTTGCAGATACATTGATGATCGGACATCACAGTACTGAAGAGTTGGGTGCTGCTTCTTTTGTCAATAACTTATTTACTCTTTGCATTATCTTTAGTACCGGTTTCAGTTATGGACTGACTCCCATTGTGGGTGGCTTCTATGGCAACCGCCGTTTTGCGGAGGCAGGACAAGCATTACGTTCCAGTTTGTTGGCGAATGTGTTGGTGGCATTACTGTTAACTTTGATTATGGCATTTGTCTATCTCAGCATCGATAGCTTAGGACAACCTGTTGAACTGATACCACTTATAAAACCTTATTATTTGGTACTGCTTGCCTCGCTGGTATTTGTCATGTTATTCAACGGCTTCAAACAATTTACAGATGGAATTACCGATACCAAGACTGCCATGTGGATTTTGCTCGGAGGGAATGCTTTCAACATCATAGGAAATTATATCTTGATCAACGGAAAACTGGGATTCCCTGAACTGGGATTGCTTGGAGCAGGAATCAGCACTCTAATCTCGCGTATCCTCATGGTAGTGGTGTTCGCCGTGATAGTTCTTCGTGGTCGTCGTTTTCTTCGTTACCGTATCGGTTTCTTCCGCTTGGGAGGATCGAAACAACTCTTCCGACAACTCAATGCATTGGGTTGGCCTGTGGGTTTACAGATGGGAATGGAAACAGCCTCTTTTAGCCTAAGTGCCATCATGGTAGGGTGGTTGGGTACCATTGCACTGGCATCACACCAAGTGATGCTTACTATTTCGCAGTTCACCTTTATGATGTACTATGGAATGGGAGCAGCCGTTGCTGTTCGTGTAAGTAACTTCAAAGGACAGGGCGACATGCAAAATGTGCGGCGTTCAACTTATGCGGGCTTTCATTTAATGCTTTGTATGGAAATCGTGCTGTTGAGCATTGTATTCTCCCTGCGCAATGAGATGGGAGGATGGTTTACCGACAGCACAGAGGTAGCTACAGCTGTATCGGCTTTGTTTTTCCCTTTCCTGGTTTACCAATTTGGTGACGGATTGCAGATTAATTTTGCCAATGCCCTACGTGGTATCTCGGATGTTAAACCTATGATGGTTATTGCCTTTATTTCCTATTTTATTATATCTTTGCCTGTAGGATATCTTTGTGGTTTTGTATTCGGTTGGGGATTGGTAGGTGTCTGGATGGCATTCCCATTTGGTTTGACGAGCGCCGGATTGATGCTTTGGCTGCGATTCCGATATAAAACGAAATGACAGTTTGTGATTACTTCCCTATGATATATGAATAGTGTCTCTAAGGTTAAAGTTGTTGTAGGCTATATCTTATTGCTTGCAGCTATGTTCTTTTCCCTGTTCTTTGTGCATCGGGAAATGGGAAACCTTATGCTTTCTGATAATAGAGATATACAGTGGACCGATAGCTTGTTAGCCCTTCTGCGAGAGAAAGACTCCAATACGATCCGAATGTTGCGTACCTTGAATGAAGCCAACGATAGCATGATTTCTGCTAGTGATATAGAACATATTATTGCTAAACAAGATTCGGTAGTGGTTCAGCAACGTGTACAGCATCGTATCATTTCGCATCGTGATACACTGGTAACGCGCCCCAAAAAGAAAGGCTTCTTCCGTCGGTTGGGTGAAGTCTTTGTGCCTCCCAAAAAGGATACAGCCATTCAAGTCAAAACCTCTCTTGAATTTGCTACCGACACCGTGCTTGGCTCCTATAACCCAGCAGACTCTTTACACGAGAAGTTACGTGCGGTAACCCAGCAAAAAAAGTCGGTGAATACCACTGTGCAGCGGCGCAAACGTAGTATGCAACGTCTCGACCACCTGCTGACTGCCCGCATTGATAGTTTGGTGAAAGATTATGAAACTGAAAGCTTGTCACGTGCTCGTCAAGAGGCGGAGTATCAACAGGCTGTCCGACGTCGCTCTACTAATATTCTTGGAGGTATTGCTGCAGGGGCCTTGTTGCTTTCTGCATTTTTCCTCATTATTATTGGGCGAGATATCACTCGCAGTAACCGTTATCGTCGTGAACTGGAAGAGGCGCGTCGCCGTGCCGAAGATTTATTGGCCATGCGTGAAAAAATGATGCTTGCCATTACGCATGATTTCAAGGCTCCTTTAAGTTCCATTATGGGATATGCCGATCTGCTTTCACGTCTGACTGTGGACGAACGTCAGCGCTTCTATCTTGACAATATGAAAACGTCTTCGGAGCACTTGTTGAAGTTAGTGGTCGATTTACTTGATTTCCATCGTCTCGATCTCCATAAAGCAGAGATTAATCGGGTGTCTTTTCACCCGTCTCGTTTATTAGAAGAAATACACATTAGTTTCGAGCCGTTGACTTCTGCCAAAGGATTGACTCTGAATTGTGAGATTGATCCTGAGTTGGATACTACTTTTATCTCTGATCCGTTGCGTCTGCGGCAGATTATTAACAATCTGTTGTCTAATGCCGTAAAGTTCACAGAGCAGGGCAGTATTACAATTACGGCACGTTATGAAGATAAGCAACTGATTGTCGCCATTGCTGATACAGGTAAGGGTATGGAAGCTGCTGATTGTGAACGCATCTTTCAGGAGTTTACGCGCTTGCCCGGAGCGCAAGGGAAAGAAGGGTTCGGACTGGGACTTTCCATTGTTCGCATGTTGGTACAGTTGCTCGAAGGTTCGATAGAAGTGAAGAGCCAGCCGGAAAAAGGAAGTACCTTTACACTCAATGTCCCTATTTATCCCGTAAAGAAAGAGGAAAACGAAGAATTGCCTATTACTGATGAAGAGCAGAATAACTCTTCACACTCTCTCTCTCGTTCTTCGTTAAGCAAAGTACTTCTGATTGATGATGATCGAATTCAGCTTATGCTAACTTCTGCTATGTTGTCTCAAAGCGACATTGCTTCCACTTCTTGCTTGCAAACAGACGAACTACTGGATGCCTTGTGTTCCGAAACATTCGATGTGCTCCTTTCCGATATTCAGATGCCTGCCATCAACGGCTTTGATTTGTTGACATTGTTGCGTGCTTCGAATATACCACAAGCTCGTACGATTCCTGTGATAGCCGTGACTGCCCGTAGTGATATGAAAAGAGAGGAGCTTATTGAGTATGGTTTTGCAGGATGTCTTCATAAACCTTTCACCGTACAGGAATTATTGCGAGAAGTAAATATAACTAACGACGAACTGCCGGAGACAGAAGCTGCCCCTTCAGGCTATAATTTCTCAGCTCTTACTGCTTTTTCGGAAGATGATCCTGAAGCAGCCAGAACTATTTTGGAAAGTTTTATTTCTGAAACACGCTGCAATACCGAGCGTTTACAGCAGGCCATAGCTGCCGAAAATATGGATGAAGTGGCTGCGGTATCTCACAAGATGATTCCTCTTTTTACTTTGCTGGGAGCTACAGATTTGGTTAATCTGCTTAAAGCCTTAGAAGCTTCGCAGGGTACTCCTTTTTCTGAGGTTCAGAAAGGCCGGGTACTTACCTCACTGGTTCTTATTGAAGATGTTATTAACTCTTTGTCTCTATGAAGACTTCCATTGTACAAGAATTCTTTTGTGTTGTCGATGACTCTTTTTTTATTTACGAACCACTGAATGTCATAAGAAATTGCTTTCTTTGTAAAACTATTTAATATGATGACTGATTAATGTTCCAATGAGAAGAAAATGGTTGAGAATAGCACTTTGGGTGCTACTTACTCCTATTATACTATTTATAATACTGATGATATTGCTCTATGTACCACCCGTACAAAGCTTTATACGGAAGCAAGCCACAGCAATTGCATCAGATGCCACGGGTATGGATATATCCGTAGAACGAATTGATTTGCGCTTTCCTCTGAATTTATTAGTTCGTGGTGTGCTTGTGGTGCAACCTGCCGACAGTACATCGGTGGTGCAACATCCTGATACTTTGCTGAATCTTGAAAGTTTAAGTGTCCGCGTCCAACCATGGCCTTTGTTTAAAGGAAAAGTTGAAGTAGATGATATTACTTTGAAACAGGTTGCTGTGAATTCTTCCAACCTGCTAGAAGGTATGCAGATAAAAGGTGTACTTGGGCACTTTTTTCTTGAGAGTCATGGCATAGATCTGACTAAAGAAGACGTTGTTCTTAATAATATCGAACTGAGAGATACTCATGTACAAGTCATGCTTGCCGATACCGCCGAAGTTCCTAAAGATACCACTGAAACAAATGTGAAGTGGAAAGTAGCCCTTCATTCGTTGAAACTGAAAAATGTATCGGTGGACTTGCAGATGCCACTAGACTCTATGCGGGTGGCAGCTCACATGGGCGATGCGGAGATTGCGGAAGCTACTGCAGACTTGGAGCGGCAGTCTTATGGATGGAAAAAGCTCTTGCTTTCCGGCACCTCTGTCAGCTATGATACCGGACCACTGAGTCTGACCAATGGCAGTGCTGCAAAACCTGTAGACGGTTTTGATCCTTCGCATATTGCCTTGCGAGATATTCGTTTAGGGGTCGACTCCGTGATGTATTACGGCAGAAACATCAATGCCGTTATTCGAGAATTCTCCATGAACGAACGTTCCGGATTGAGTGTGACCTCTCTTACCGGGCGTCTCTTTGCCGACTCTACGGTAATTCGTGTTCCTTCTTTGCAACTACATACTCCGCATAGTGAACTGAACTTTACGGCGCAGACCTACTGGGAACTGATAAACATTCCCACATCGGGTCGTCTTACCGCCCGTTTCGATGCCCACATTGGTAAGCAGGATGTTTTACTTTTTGCCGGAGAATTGCCTGAAACCTTTAAGGAGGCTTATCCTTTTCGCCCGCTTGTCATCCATGCCGGTACGGAAGGAAACTTGAAACAGATGCAAATCTCTCGTTTTACGGTTGACTTGCCCGGAGCTTTCTCTCTGAATGGAGGGGGGGAGTTTTGGAATTTGACCGACAATCAAACTCGAAATGGCAAGATGGATTTCGAGATGCAGACACAGAATCTTAATTTCCTAACCGGACTTGCCGGTGTCGCCTCAGACGGGTCTATTGTAGTGCCTGATAGTATGAATTTAGTCGCCCATTTGGGTATAGACGGTATGCAATGCACCACCGATCTAAAAATTAAAGAGCGTGAAGGGCTGCTATCCTTAGATGCTTCCTATAATCTTGAGACAGAAGCTTACCATGCCAATCTCAATATTGATGCTTTACAAGTACATCATTTTCTGCCTAAAGACTCCATCTATACATTGACAGCTAATCTCTCCGCTAAAGGACAAGGGGTGGATGTGACATCGAACAAGACAGTGGCAAATTTAGAAGCTTCTCTGAAAGAACTTCAATACGGACACTGGAACATATCGGGTGTGGACTTGCGCGGCGGATTGAAATCTTCTGTTGCCACCGTACATTTGACTAGTGATAATGCTTTACTGAAAATGCGTGGAGAGGCTGATGTTCGTTTGAATCGCCGCTACCTTGATGGGAAAGTGGATGTTAACGTAGAGGATTTGGATCTACATAAATTAGGTATTGCTCCTAAACCTATGAAGAATCCGTTTGCTTTTAATCTGAAAGGAGAAGCTCGGCAAGATTCTCTCAAGGTGAGTCTAGATGCCGGTGATTTGACTTTCCGCTTCCGTGCACGTAGTACGTTGGAAGAATTACTGAAACAATCGGATGAATTTGTTTCTATCCTCACTAAACAGATAGACGAGCGACAGTTAGATCATGCCGCTTTACGTCGTGTGTTACCCTCGGCCGGGATGCAACTGAAATCGGGAAATATGAACCCCGTCAGTTATTTTCTTGCTACGGAAGGCATATCATACCATGATTTTAAGTTAAGTTTTGGCTTCACCCCACAAATGGGTATCAACGGACGGACTTCTATTCATGGGTTACGAATGGACTCTCTTCAACTGGATACTATTTTCTTTGCTGTGAAACAAGATACTACCCGCATGAAGTTGCAGGGTGGTGTTGTGAATGGACCAAAGAATCCTCAGTTTGTATTCCGTAGTACATTGACGGGTGAAATCCGTAACGAAGATGCTGATTTGACGGTTGATTATGTGGATGGCAAAGGACAAACAGGTGTATTGTTTGGTGTAAATGCCCGTCCGCTGACCGAAGGAAATGGCAAAGGCAATGGGATGATTTTAAACCTGATACCTGCTGAACCTATCATAGCCTTCCGCAAGTTCCATTTTGTGGACCAGAGTAATTGGATTTATTTGCATAAGAATATGCGTGTCTATGCCAATATAGATATGGATAGTGACGATGGATTATGCTTCCGTATGCAATCGGATAGGAGTGACTCTGTCTCTTTGCAAAATATGAATGTGGAGCTGAGTCGTTTGCGATTGAGTGAACTCAGTGAGGTGTTGCCTTACATGCCGAGATTGACCGGTTTGTTCTCTGCAGAAGCTCAATATGTACAAACGGCCACTTCTTTGCAGGTTTCTGCTGAGGCTAATATAGATGAATTAACTTACGAACGTCAACCGGTGGGAGACATTGGTTTAGGTGCTACATGGTTGCCGGGTGATGGAGGAATGCATTATTTGAATACGTACTTCATGATTGATAATCAGGAGGTACTCACTGCTGATGGTACTTTGAAACAGAGAGGGGGTAGAGATTCTTTGGACATCACTACCAATTTTGAACACTTCCCCTTGCGGATAGTCAATGCTTTCGTACCCGACCAAATGGTTTCCTTTACGGGAGATGTGGATGGTGGTATGCTGATTAATGGTTCGCTTGAAAAGCCTCAAATGCGTGGTAGTGTCTTATTGGATAGTGTATCTGTGTATGCTCGTCAGGCAGGAGCACGTTATTGGTTTGACAACCGTCCTTTGCAGATAAAAGACAACCAGCTGATATTTGATAAGTTTGCTATTTATACAACCAGCAAGAATCCGTTTACGATTGATGGAAAGGTAGATTTTCGTAATTTGGAGCGACCTACTGCCAACCTCAATTTGCTGGCCGAAAATTATACATTGCTGGATGCTCCCCGTACGCGTGAAAGCTTGGTTTACGGAAAAGTATTTGTTGACCTCCGCGCTACGGTGAAAGGCCCGCTTGATGGACTGACGATGCGTGGAAATATGAATTTATTGGGTAATACAAATGTGACTTATGTTCTGACGGACTCCCCATTGACAGTGGAAGATCGTTTGGATGGATTGGTAACCTTTACTTCGTTCAATGATACGACTTCTGTCAAAGACGATGAAACACCTGCTATGTCCTTAGGAGGATTGGAAATGTTTATGTCCGTCCACATTGATGATGCGGTTCGTCTGCGTGCCGACCTTAGTCCCGACCGCAGCAAATTTATCGAACTGGAGGGTGGAGGTGACCTGAACATGCAATACACCTCACAAGGGGATATGAACCTGACGGGGCGCTATACTCTTTCGGGAGGAGTCATGAAATATTCATTACCAATTATTCCCTTAAAAGAATTTCAGTTCAATCCTGGTAGCTATGTAGATTGGCGGGGTAATATCATGAATCCTGCTCTGAATCTGAAAGCTACTGAGCGTTTGCGTGCCTCTGTGGGTGATGGAGGAGGTGGCGACGGCTCACGTATGGTGAATTTTGACGTGTCTATTTCCATCAAGAACCGACTGGAATCACCGGAGCTACTCTTTGATCTTTCTGCGCCTGATGATGCCACGGTTGAAAATGAACTGCAGGCTATGGGAGCGGAAGAACGCAGTAAACAAGCTATTACCATGCTTGCTACCGGTATTTATCTCAATAATGCCGGAAAGGGTGGAGGCTTAACAATGGGTTCTGCCTTGAACAGCGTGTTACAAAGCCAAATTAACTCGTTAACTGGCAATATGAAAGGCTCTTTCAATGTAGGTATTGAAGACCATACTTCTGCTGAGACAGGTGATACGCAGAAAGACTTTAGTTTCCGTTATTCACAACGCTTCTTCGACGACCGTGTACAGATTGTGATTGGTGGTAAGGTGTCTACCGGTGGTAATGCTACCAACGATGTAGAATCATTTATTGATAATATTTCCCTGGAGTATCGTCTGGATGTATCAGGCACTCGTTATGTTCGTGTGTTCTACGATAAAAATTACGAGAGCATATTGGACGGGGAAATAACCGAAACAGGTGTGGGACTTGTGCTTCGAAAAAAGATGGATCGTTTGGGTGAACTTTTCATCTTCAGAAGAAAGAAGAATAAAGTGACGGAACAATAAAAAAGAGGTGACAACGAAAGTGATAGTGATACATAATATGAAACGACTGATAATATATATAGTAGGATTGATTCTTTTCGCAGCCTGCTCCACCACGAAGCATCTGCCTGAAGGAGAAATACTATATACCGGACAGAAATCTATAATTGTTGAAAATCGGCATGCAACTCCAGTAGGAGAAACGGCTATGGAAGAGGTGGAAGCGGCACTTGCCAAAGCTCCGAACAATGCTTTTTTGGGTAGTTCAACCATCCGTATCCCTTTCCCTATGGGTTTATGGATATATAGTGGCTTCGGAAAGTATGAGAAAGGATTTGGCAAATGGATCTTTAATCGTTTCGCTGCTACTCCTGTACTGATGTCTTCTGTTAATCCTGAA
Source organism: uncultured Bacteroides sp. (assembly GCA_945607605.1). Taxonomy (GTDB): domain Bacteria; phylum Bacteroidota; class Bacteroidia; order Bacteroidales; family Bacteroidaceae; genus Bacteroides. The sequence goes on along the minus strand of CALYZE010000006.1, from coordinate 26,128 downwards.
ATTCGTCAGCGGGCAGCAGCTAACCTGTTGCGTGACTATGGTTACTTTAACGGAAAGGTCAGTTACAAGACCTTCACTGATCCGAAGGATTCTCTGAAAGCCAAATTGCAATATACCGTGGATATGCGGAACCCTTATTTTATTGATACGGTAGTGTATCGTGGCTTTAGTGAACGTACGCAACGTATTATGGAATTATCCCGCCGCCGGTCGCTTATTAGTCCGGGTGAACAGTTTAATGTGACCGATCTTGATGGAGAGCGTATTCGTATCAGCACTTTGCTGCGTAATGTAGGTTGTTATTATTTTCGTCCTGATTACTTAACTTATCAAGCGGATACTACACAGGTTCCGGGAGGGCATGTCAGTATGCGTATGGTACCTGTCGCAGGTATGCCTAAAGTGGCTGAAAAACCGTTTTACGTAGGTGATAAATCGGTCTACTTGATGGGGAAACAGGGGCAACAACCTAATGATAGCATAGATTATAAGGGGGTACAGATTCATTATTATGACAAACTGGGGGTACGCCCTAATATGCTCTACCGCTGGCTGGATTATCAAGGCTATCATAAAAAACGCCAAGTACAGGATAGTACCGGTATTTCTCGCCGTCGTTCTTTTCAAAATTTATACAGCTTGAATAGTCAGACACGAGTGCAGGAACGTTTGGCTAATATTGGTATTTTCCGTTATGTGGAGATGCAATATGCACCGCGAGATACGACTTTTGCTTCCGATACACTCGATTTGAACATCTATGCCTCTCTTGATAAACCTTTCGACGCAGAGTTTGATTTTAATGTCAAGATGAAGAGTAACAATCAGATGGGACCCGGCGTTTCTTTTACGGTGACTAAGAATAATGTATTTGGCGGCGGTGAAAGTTGGAATGTTAAGCTAGATGGCTCTTACGAATGGCAGATAGGTAAAGACCGTTCTTCGTTGATGAACAGTTACGAGTTCGGCGCGTCTACGGCGCTAACGTTTCCACGAGTGGTGTTTCCGCGTATGGGAAATAGGGAGTATGATTTTCCGGCTACAACGACTTTTAAATTATATGCCAATCAGTTGAATCGTGCCAAATATTATAAATTGCTGGCTTTTGGTGGCAATGTGACTTATGATTTTCAACCCAAAGCGACTAGTAAACATAGCATAACTCCTTTCCGGTTGACGTTTAATGTGCTACGTAATCCAACGGAAGCTTTTAACGAACTGCAAGTGGAAAACCCTGCTCTTTATGTGAGTTTGCGTGACCAGTTTATTCCAGCAATGGAATATACTTATACCTACGATAATGCTTCCGTACGGCGTAAACGTAATCCTATCTGGTGGCAAACAACCGTTGCTTCAGCAGGTAATATTACTTCTGCTGTCTATGGCATTTTTGGTGAATCTTTTAATAAAAAGGAAAAGAAATTGATTGGGGTTCCTTTCGCACAGTTTTTGAAAATCAATTCGGAATTACGCTATCACTATAGAATCAATAAGAATCAGATGATTGCATCACGCATTGCAGGAGGCGTCATTTGGTCTTACGGCAATATGGAGGCTGCTCCGTATACCGAACAATTTTATATTGGCGGAGCTAACAGTGTACGTGCTTTTAGTGTACGTAGTATTGGTCCGGGCGGCTATCCACCTAATAAGGATGATAAGTTCTCTTTCATCAACCACGTGGGAGATATCCGAATGGAAGCCAATGTGGAATATCGATTCAACATTATAAGTGACTTGCATGGAGCTGTTTTCTTAGATGCCGGTAATGTATGGTTGATGCGCAAGGAAGAAGCGAGCCCGCAAGGTGAACTCACTCTTAGTAAGTTTTTTAAAGAGATAGCTCTCGGCACAGGAGTTGGGTTGCGCTATGACCTGGACTTCTTAGTATTTCGTCTTGATTTAGGAATTGGCTTGCACAATCCGTATGACACGGGTAAGTCAGGTTACTACAATATTCCTAAATTTAAGGACAGTATGGCTTTGCATTTTGCTATCGGTTATCCATTCTAAATAGGCTTTTTGAATGATTAATGCTAAATAATGAATCAAAACTCTCTATAGGCAGGGATAATTTTTTGTACATTTGCACCCGTATTAAACGCATGGTGTACTAACCTTTTTAAACAATAACAAATATGAAACCAACTTTATTCTTACTGGCAGCCGGTATGGGTAGCCGTTATGGTGGCTTGAAACAATTGGACGGACTGGGTCCTAATGGTGAAACTATTATGGATTATTCCATTTACGATGCTATCAATGCTGGCTTTGGCAAACTCGTTTTTGTAATCCGTAAAGACTTTGAACAAGGTTTCCGTGATAAAATCATTTCTAAATACGAAGGGCATATCCCATGTGAACTAGTGTTTCAAGGCTTAGATGCACTTCCTGAAGGGTTTACTTGTCCGGCAGACCGTACCAAACCCTGGGGTACCAACCATGCCGTAATGATGGGCGCTGATGTAATCAAAGAACCGTTTGCTGTTATTAATTGTGATGACTTTTACGGTCGTGATTCATTTGAGGTCATGGGTAAATTTCTTTCAGCACTCCCTGAAGGTTCTAAGAATGTATATTCCATGGTGGGCTTCCGTATAGGAAATACTTTGAGCGATAGCGGTACTGTTTCTCGCGGTCTTTGCGGAACAGACGCAAACAATCTGTTGACTTCCGTAGTAGAGCGTACCAAGATTCAGCGTATGGACGGTGAAGTGAAGTATATAGATGATAACGGTGAATGGGCTGCTACTTCTGAGACGACTCCGGTCAGCATGAATTTTTGGGGATTTACTCCTGATTACTTTGCATATAGCGAGGAATTCTTTAAAACATTCCTCAGTGACCCCAAGAATATAGAAAATTTGAAGAGTGAATTCTTCATCCCGTTGATGGTGGATAAATTAATTAATGAAAATACTTCAACTTGTGAAGTTCTGGATACAACCAGCAAGTGGTTTGGTGTAACTTACCCGGAAGATCGTCAGAGTGTAGTGGAGAAGATTCAAGCGTTGGTTGACGCAGGCGAATATCCCGCAAAACTATTCTAAGATTTTTTATTTTTAGGATATAATTAGGGCTGCTTTGAACTTTCAGGGCAGCCCTGATTTATGGTAAACGCTAATCGCTTTTTTCCGATGAAAACTTACTTTTGTGCGTTCATTGAGTTCCACCAAACAGCCCTGCTTATTTTATAATCCAACCGACGATCTCTTTTGACAACGGATCGGTAGTGGAGCCGTGGGAACTTACCCAATGTCCTTTTTCGTCAATCAGAAATTTATGGAAGTTCCATCCCACTGTAGCGTCTTTTACCCCATTTTCGCTTTTCTGTGTGAGCCATTTATATAGAGGGGCTATATCCTTTCCCTTTACCGAGATCTTAGCCATCATAGGAAAGGTGACACCATAATTTTGGGTGCAGAAAGATTTAATTTCTTCGTTGCTGCCTGGTTCCTGGTTCAAGAAATTATTGGCAGGGAAACCGATTACCACAAAATTATCTTCTCCGTATGTTTTGTAAAGCTCTTCGAGTTTTGTATACTGTGGAGTAAAACCACATTTGGAGGCAACATTCACAACCAGCACTTTTTTCCCTTTGAAGGTAGAGAGCGGCAGATCTTTCCCGTCGATGGTTTTCACTGTAAAGTCATAAAAACTTTTTTGCTGGGCTTGGGCTGTTGTTACCATTATTGTAAGAATTAGGGTTATAAAGAAAGTCTTCATACTGATAATTATTAGTTTATTTAGTATACTAACAATGAAAGGGCGAAGAAGGTTGTTTCGGTTGAGTCACTAAATAAAAAAAATGCAGCATCACTCTCTTGATAGATTTATATCCTTTTTCTCCTCATATACTGTTGGAAATCGCTACCTTTGCACCTTTGAACGATAATTTCATTAACACTATGATATCCGTAGAAGGACTGAAAGTAGAATTTAATGCCACTGCTTTGTTCGAAGACGTCTCTTACGTCATCAATAAAAAAGATCGCATAGCCCTTGTTGGTAAAAATGGGGCTGGTAAGTCCACCATGCTCAAAATATTGGCTGGTTTACAGCAACCCACTTCCGGCATTATTGCCGTTCCTCGTGAATGTACAATAGGGTATCTGCCTCAGGTGATGATACTTAACGATGAGCGCACGGTGATGCAAGAAGCAGAGCTTGCCTTCGAACACATTTTTGAAATGCAGGCTGATATGGAACGCATGAATCAACAGCTTGCTGAACGTACCGATTACGATAGCGAAGATTATCAGAAGTTGATTGACCGTTTTACCCACGAAAACGAACGTTTTCTGATGATGGGTGGAACCAACTATCGTGCTGAAATAGAACGTACACTTCAGGGATTGGGTTTCAGTCGTGAAGATTTTGATCGTTCTACGAGTGAGTTTTCCGGAGGTTGGCGTATGCGTATCGAACTGGCTAAGCTGTTGCTTCGTCGTCCCGATGTGTTACTGCTCGATGAGCCCACTAACCACCTTGATATTGAAAGTATTCAGTGGTTGGAAAACTTCCTTTCTAACCGTGCGAATGCCGTAGTACTCGTCAGTCATGACCGTGCTTTCTTGAATAATGTTACTACCCGGACCATCGAGATTACCTGCGGACGTATCTATGATTATAAAGTAAAATACGATGAGTTTGTGGTGCTTCGCAAGGAACGTCACGAACAACAACTTCGTGCTTACGAAAATCAGCAAAAGCAGATACAAGACACGGAAGATTTTATTGAACGTTTTCGTTATAAAGCCACCAAAGCAGTGCAGGTGCAGAGTCGCATTAAGCAGCTGGAAAAGATAGAGCGTATTGAAGTAGACGAAGAAGATAACTCTTCTTTACGGTTGAAATTTGTATGCAGCAGTCGCAGCGGTAATTATCCTGTCATTTGTGAGGATGTGGGCAAAGCATATGGAGAGCATGTCATCTTTCACGATGCGAACCTGACCATCAACCGAGGCGATAAAATTGCTTTTGTCGGAAAGAACGGTGAAGGTAAGTCCACGCTCGTGAAGTGTATTATGGACGAGATTACGGACTATACCGGCAAACTTACGTTGGGACACAACGTGCAGATAGGGTATTTTGCTCAAAACCAAGCGCAACTGTTGGATGAAAATTTAACAGTGTTTGATACAATTGATCGGGTGGCGGTAGGAGACATCCGTCTTAAAATTCGAGATATTCTCGGTGCTTTTATGTTTGGTGGCGAAGCTTCGGACAAGAAGGTGAAGGTACTGTCCGGTGGAGAGCGTACTCGTCTTGCTATGATTAAACTGCTACTGGAACCGGTGAATTTTCTTATTCTTGATGAGCCTACTAATCACCTTGATTTGCGTTCTAAAGATGTGCTGAAGGAGGCTATTCGCGAATTTGACGGTACGGTGATCATTGTCAGCCATGACCGTGATTTTTTGGATGGACTTGTGACTAAAGTATATGAGTTCGGTAAAGGATTGGTGAAGGAGCATCTGTGTGGAATTTACGAGTTCTTGCAAAAGAAGCAGATTGAGAATCTAAACGATTTGCAGAAATCTCCTTCATTATCGTCTTCGTCTGTTGCCGAAAAGGTGAGGACAGGCAATGTTGCAGATGCTGGAACAACACAACCTTCGGCAGCAAAACTCTCTTATGAAGAGCAGAAGGAACTCAACAAGAAACTTAAAAAACTGGAACGTCTCGTCTCTGACTGTGAAGCTGAGATAGAGCAAACAGAATCGGCTATTTCCATTCTTGAAGCTAAAATGGCTACGCCTGAAGGAGCTTCGGATATGACACTTTACGAACAACATCAGAAATTAAAGATTCAACTTGACCGCGTGATGGAGGAATGGGATGAGGCTTCTAATGATTTAGAGAACATTTCCTGAACTTTTTAAGTAGTAATGTTTTATTATAGGAATCAATAACTCTCCGCTTTTTTAGAGTGCGGAGCTAACTATTTAAATATGAGAGCATTTTATTATTTACCCCTTGCAGCCTTCTGCCTAATGGCAGGTTCTTGTAGTACAGGCAAGAAACAGGCTGAACTTACGGCTGGTATCCAACTTGCCGATCTAGACACAACGGCTTTGCCCGGAACTAGCTTTTATCAATTCGCTTGCGGCGGTTGGATGAAAAATAATCCGATCCCTGACGAGTACTCACAGTATGGCTCTTTTACCATTCTTGCGGAGAATAACCGTAAACAGATTCAGGGGCTTATTGAGGAATTAGCTGCTACTCAACACGAAGTTGGCAGTGTAGGACAGAAAATAGGTGACCTATACAAAATAGTGATGGATAGCGCAAAATTGAATAAAGACGGCGTGGATCCTATCAAAGCTGAACTGGGTCAGTTGGCAGAGTTGAAAGACAAAAAAGAACTTTATGCGTTATTGGGTGAAATGCAAAAGAAGGGCATTGTTTCCTACAACGTACTGTATGTAGCCGCCGATGAAATGAATAGTAACATGAATGCAGTGCAAACCTATCAAACAGGTTTGAGCATGGGCGAGCGTGAATACTATCTGGAGAACGATGAAGCTACTACTAAAATCCGTGATGCGTTCCGGATTCACGTACAAAAGATGTATCAACTGGCTGGCTTCGATGAGGCTTCCGCTAAGAAAGGCATGGAGGTCGTGATGGATGTGGAGACACGTCTTGCGAAAGCTTTCCGTTCACGTATGGAACTGCGTAATCCGCATGCTAATTACAACAAGATGACTCTTGAAGAGCTGAAGAAGAATTATCCAACTTTTGATTGGACTGCTTATTTGGCTGCGCTGGATTTGAAGGGCGTGAAAGAAATTATCGTAGGTCAACCGGCTTCTTTGAAAGCCGCAGCCGATATTCTGGATACTTTACCCATCGACCAACAGAGCCTCTACTTGCAATGGAAATTGATCGATGCTGCTGCAAGTACCTTGAATGATGCCATGGCAGAGCAGAACTTCGACTTCTACAGCCGTACCATGAGTGGCACGCAGGAAATGCAACCCCGTTGGAAAAGAGCTGTGAGTATGGTAAGCTCGGCTTTAGGAGAGGCTGTAGGGCAGATGTATGTAGAGAAGTATTTCCCTGCTGCTGCCAAGGAACGTATGGTGACTTTGGTAAAGAACTTACAGGAGAGTCTGGGTGAACGCATTCAAAACCTTGTTTGGATGGGTGATTCTACAAAGATTAAAGCTCTGGAAAAATTAGCTACCTTCCATGTAAAAATCGGATATCCAAACACCTGGAAAGATTACTCTACCTTGGAGATTAAAAACGATTCATATTGGGCAAATATGGAACGTGCCAATGAATGGAGTCATGCTGAAATGGCAGCCAAAGCCGGTAAAGCCGTTGATAAAGACGAATGGCTGATGACTCCGCAGACGGTAAATGCATATTATAATCCGACAACTAATGAGATTTGCTTCCCTGCAGGTATCCTGCAATATCCATTCTTCGATATGAATGCGGATGATGCCTTCAACTACGGTGCTATCGGCGTGGTAATCGGTCATGAAATGACGCATGGATTTGACGACCAAGGGCGTCAGTATGACAAGGACGGTAATCTGAAAGATTGGTGGACAGCTGAAGATTCTCAACGTTTTGACGAACGTGCACAAGTAATGGTCAACTTATTCGACAGTATCGAAGTTGCTCCGGATGTATATGCTAACGGACGCATGACTTTGGGTGAGAACATTGCGGATCACGGTGGTTTGCAAGTTTCCTATCAGGCATTTAAGAAAGCTACGGCTGCTAATCCACTGCCAGTGATGGAGGGCTTTACTCCCGAACAACGCTTCTTCCTGGCTTATTCAGGGGTGTGGGCCAATGATATTCGTCCAGAAGAGGTACTGAATCGTACGAAGAGTGATGTACACTCATTGGGTAAATGGCGTGTGGATGGTGCACTGCCACAAATCGGTGCATGGTACGAGGCTTTCCATATAACAGAAGATGATGCGATGTTTGTGCCGGTAGAAAAACGCGTTTCTATCTGGTAACAGATGAGCTAAGCAGAGACCAATAAATAATTAGTCAGGCAGAATATTCTACTTTAGAGAAGAGGGTATCCTGCCTGACTTTTTTATATTTATTTATAAAAGTCATGTTTTGCAAATAATTACATTATTTTATTGTATATGAATGCATGTGAGAATGAACAAAATTCGTAACTTTGCGGCACTAATTTAAATATACGCGTACTCTTAAATAAGCAAATCATGTCTGAAACAAAAAGAATCAAAACAGCTCTGGTGTCTGTTTACCACAAAGAGGGCTTGGACGAAATCATTACCAAACTACATGAAGAAGGTGTCGAATTCCTGTCAACTGGAGGAACTCGTCAATTTATTGAATCTTTGGGTTATCCCTGCAAAGCAGTGGAAGACCTTACTACATACCCTTCCATCTTGGGTGGACGTGTGAAAACGTTGCATCCGAAAATATTCGGAGGAATTCTTTGCCGTCGTAGTTTGGAGCAAGACATGCAGCAAATTAATAAATATGAGATTCCGGAAATAGATCTTGTGATTGTGGATCTTTACCCTTTTGAATCAACTGTAGCCAGTGGAGCCGAGGAACCTGCTATCATCGAGAAGATTGATATAGGTGGTATTTCTTTGATTCGTGCTGCTGCTAAAAATTACAGCGATGTGGTTATTGTTGCTTCACAAGCTCAGTACCAGCCGTTATGCGATATGTTGATGGACCATGGAGCGGTGACTTCTCTCGAAGAACGCCGTTGGTTTGCCAAAGAGGCTTTTGCGGTATCTTCTAACTATGACTCAGCTATCTTTAATTACTTCGATGGTGAGGAAGGATCTGCTTTCCGGCAGTCGGCTAACAGTCAAAAGACCTTGCGTTACGGTGAAAATCCGCATCAGAAAGGTTATTTCTACGGTAATTTGGAGGCTATGTTCGACCAAATCCATGGCAAGGAAATCTCCTACAATAATCTACTTGATATCAACGCTGCCGTTGATTTGATTGATGAATTCTCCGATACTACCTTCGCCGTTTTGAAGCATAACAATGCTTGTGGACTGGCTTCTCGTCCAACTGTTTTAGAAGCATGGAAAGATGCTCTGGCCGGTGATCCGGTGTCTGCTTTCGGTGGTGTGCTTATTACGAATGCCGTGATTGACAAGGCTGCTGCTGAAGAAATCAATAAGATCTTCTTTGAAGTGATTATTGCTCCTGACTATGATGTAGACGCATTGGAAATCCTTGGTCAAAAGAAAAACCGCATTATCCTGGTTCGTAAAGAGGCTGCTCTGCCTAAGAAACAATTCCGCTCTTTGTTGAACGGTGTGTTGGTGCAGGAACGTGATCTCAAAGTAGAATCTTCGGATGATTTGAAAACTGTAACCACGAAGGCTCCTACAGCTCAGGAAGTAGAAGATATGTTGTTTGCTAATAAAATAGTGAAGAACAGCAAATCAAATGCTATTGTATTGGCCAAAGGTAAGCAGTTATTGGCTAGTGGTGTGGGACAGACCAGCCGCGTAGATGCATTGAAGCAGGCCATTGAAAAAGCCAAAAACTTTGGCTTTGACTTGAATAAAGCTGTGATGGCTAGCGATGCTTTCTTCCCCTTCCCTGATTGTGTGGAGATTGCAGGTAACGAGGGTGTGACAGCTGTGATTCAGCCGGGTGGAAGTATCAAGGACGAACTTTCATTTGAATATTGTAATGAACATGGCATTGCAATGGTCATTACGGGATTCCGTCACTTTAAGCATTAATCAGATTTAAGATTTGAAGATTTACGATTTACGGCTGAAGTGCCATGGTGAATCTAAATCTCAAATAGTAAACAAGAGAAATATTAATAGTAAATCGTAAATATAAATGGGATTATTCTCTTTTACACAAGAAATAGCGATGGATCTTGGCACAGCCAATACCATTATCACCACAAATGGTAAGATCGTGGTGGATGAACCTTCGGTTGTGGCATTAGACCGCCGTACAGATAAAATGATTGCCGTAGGTGAAAAGGCAAAGTTGATGCACGAGAAGACTCACGAAAACATACGTACTATTCGCCCTTTGCGTGACGGTGTGATTGCTGATTTCTATGCTTGCGAACAAATGATTCGTGGGCTTATCAAGATGGTAAACAATCGTAGCCGTCTATTTTCTCCCTCATTGCGTATGGTAATTGGGGTTCCGTCGGGCAGTACCGAAGTAGAACTGCGTGCCGTACGCGACTCTGCCGAGCATGCCGGCGGACGGGATGTTTATCTGATCTTTGAACCTATGGCAGCAGCCATCGGCATCGGTATTGATGTAGAGGCCCCGGAAGGTAACATGATCGTTGATGTAGGTGGTGGTTCTACGGAAATTGCTGTTATCTCTTTGGGAGGTATCGTCTCCAACAACTCTATTCGTATTGCAGGTGACGACTTGACAGCTGATATTCAGGAGTACATGAGCCGTCAGCATAATGTAAAGGTCAGTGAACGTATGGCAGAGCGTATCAAAATTCATGTAGGTGCGGCATTGACCGAATTAGGTGAAGAGGGTCCTGAAGATTATATCGTTCATGGTCCGAACCGTATCACGGCATTGCCAATGGAAGTGCCTGTGTGTTACCAAGAAGTGGCACACTGCATAGAGAAATCCATTTCTAAGATTGAAACAGCTATCTTGAGTGCCTTGGAAAATACCCCTCCCGAACTATATGCTGACATTGTACACAATGGCATCTATCTAGCCGGTGGTGGTGCTTTACTCCGCGGACTTGACAAGCGTTTGACTGATAAAATAAACATACCGTTCCACATTGCGGAAGACCCTTTACATGCAGTTGCTAAAGGCACAGGCGTGGCATTGAAGAATGTTGACCGCTTCTCATTCCTCATGAGATAATAAGGCATGCGAAATTTACTGAACTTTCTCATTAAGTACAATTACTGGTTCCTCTTTCTTTTGTTAGAGGTTACCAGTTTTGTTTTATTGTTCCGTTTCAATCATTACCAGCAGAGTGTTTATTTTACATCTGCCAACGGAATAGCGGGGAAGGTTTATGAAGTTTCGGGCGGTATTAGTTCCTTTTTTAATCTGAAGCAGGTTAATGAAGATTTGCTTGACCGAAATATATGGTTGGAACAGCGGGTGGCTCTCTTGGAAAAAACTTTGCTGGAAAAGGGATTGGATTCTACGCGGTTGTATAGTTTGGAGCGTCTGCCCTCCGAAAATTATAACATATTAAAAGCGAATGTGGTCAAGAATAGCTTGACGCGGGCCGATAATTATATCACTCTCGACCGTGGATCGGTAGATGGAATACGTCCTGAAATGGGGGTGGTAGATGCCAACGGTTTAGTCGGTATTGTGTATAAGACTTCTCTTCATTACTCACTGCTCATTCCTTTGTTGAATAGTAAGTCCAGCATCAGCTGTAAAATAGTGAATAGTGATTATTTTGGTTATCTGAAATGGGAGGGAGGAGATTCTCGTTTTGCTTATTTGAAAGACCTGCCCCGACATGCCGAATTTAATTTGGGTGATACGGTAGTGACCAGCGGATACTCCACTGTATTTCCCGAAGGGGTGTTAGTCGGCACGGTAGATGATATGTCCGATTCTCATGATGGACTTTCGTATCTGTTGAAAATAAAACTAGCTACAGACTTTGGCAAGGTGAGTAATGTACGTGTGATCTCGCGTAGCGGTCAAGAGGAACAAAAAGCATTAGAGGCACGAGAAGAAGAGAAATAAGAGGATAAAGAAGGAATCCAGCTTTCAAAAATAAGGAGTAATTTTAATCATAAATACTAAATAACATTGGCTTTTAATTATTTGCATAAAATAGGGTGGTTTATCGGTTTAGTACTTTTGCAGGTACTGATTCTGAACAATGTGCATATTGCAGGATATGCTACTCTATTCTTATACATCTACCTCATATTGAAACTTGAGTCGAATACACCACGCAATGTTTTGATGTTGTGGGCGTTCTTCTTAGGACTAACGGTTGATATTTTTTCGGATACTCCGGGTATGAATGCTTCGGCTACAGTTTTATTGGCTTTTCTTCGTCCTACTTTTCTTCGTCTCTTTGTGGCGCGTGATACATTAGACTCCTTGATACCTTCGATCCGGACGATGGGAGTTCTCCCTTTTCTGAAATATTTGATTGTTAGCGTTTTTGTGCATCACACTATGCTACTTGCCCTTGAATTTTTCTCCTTTGCCCATATTGGTACTTTGTTGTTGAGAATTGTGGCGAGTACTCTGCTGACTGTGATATGTATCATGGCTGTAGAAGGAATTAGGAAGAAATAGAAATGGCAAAAGACTATATACTTGAGAAGCGAAAATATGTGATAGGCATTGTGGCAATCGTCATTGTCTTGATTTATGTGATCCGCTTGTTCGACTTACAAATCATGACAGATGATTATAAGAAGAATGCGGACAGCAATGCGTTTCTTAATAAAATACAATATCCTTCACGTGGAGCTATCTATGATCGTAATGGTAAATTGCTGGTGTTTAATCAACCGGCTTATGATATCACTTTCGTACCGCGTGAAGTGATACAACTTGACACACTCGATCTTTGCCGCACGTTGAATATCACTTTGGAACAATTCAAAAAGCGTATGAAGGATGTAGAGAACCGCTGGATGAATCCCGGTTACTCGAAATATACGCACCAGACATTTTTGACTCAACTTTCAGCTGAAGAGTGTGGGGTCTTTCAAGAGAAGTTGTTCAAATTCACAGGCTTTTATATTCAGCGACGCACCATTCGACAATATACTTATAACTCTGCGGGACATGCGCTGGGGGATATAGGCGAAGTGTCTAAAAAGGATATTGAGAACGATGATTATTATATTCGTGGTGATTATATCGGCAAACAAGGTATCGAGAAGTCTTATGAAAAGTATCTTCGTGGAGAGAAGGGAGTAGAAATTTTGCTTCGTGATGCTCATGGGCGTATTCAGGGACATTACATGGATGGAAAATTAAACCGTCCTTCTGTGCCGGGCAAGAATCTTACGTTAGGAATGGATATTGACTTGCAAATGTTGGGTGAACGTTTGTTGCAGCATAAAATTGGAGCCATTGTAGCCATAGAACCTGAGACTGGAGAAATTCTTTGTATGGTCTCGTCGCCGACTTTTGATCCTCATCTTATGATTGGACGTCAGCGTGGTAAGAATCATCGATTTTTGCAGATGGATAAACGGAAGCCCTTGTTGAACCGTGCTATTATGGGAGCTTATCCGCCGGGATCTACTTTTAAAACGGCACAAGCATTGACATTCTTACAAGAAGAAATCATTCATGAGGGGTATCCAAGTTATCCTTGTTCTCACGGATTTAGTTACGGAAGTTTACGTGTAGGTTGTCACGGCCATGCCTCACCGACGTCATTGATTCCCGCCATCGCTACTTCTTGTAACTCTTATTTTTGTTGGGGACTGTTCCGTATGTTTGGTGATAAAAAATACGGTTCACCACAGAATGCGATTACTGTATGGAAAGACCATATGGTGTCGCAAGGTTTTGGTTATCGTCTTGGCACCGATCTTCCCGGTGAACAGCGAGGGCTGATACCGAATGCCAAGTTCTACGATAAAGCTTATCGGGGCTCTTGGAATGGACTGACTGTTATCAGTATCTCTATCGGACAGGGAGAAATACTTACTACTCCTTTGCAGATAGCTAATCTGAGTGCAACTATTGCCAATCGGGGACACTTCATCACTCCGCATATCGTGAAGGAAATAGAAGACAATGAACTGGACAGCATTTATCGCAATCCGCGCTATCCGACTATCGATCGCGAATATTATGAGGAGGTGGTAAAGGGAATGCGTGCGGCTGTTACCGGGAGTACTGGTAGTGCTACCTGTCGTATGGTGAATACCATTTTGCCGGATGTGGAAGCTTGTGGCAAAACGGGTACGGCGCAGAATCGTGGGAAAGACCACTCTGTATTTATGGGCTTTGCTCCGATGGATAAACCGAAGATAGCCATTGCGGTTTATGTCGAGAATGGAGGTTATGGAGCTACTTATGGCGTGCCTATCGGATCTATCATGATGGATCAGTATCTGCATGGTAAGTTGTCACCTGAAAATGAATTAAGAGCGGAGGAGTTTAGTAATCGCGTGATACTCTACGGAGATGAAGAGAGATAATCGGGCGAAAAATACCATAAATTAGTCAAGATGAGGGATTGAAGGGAATCTCAATCATCAAAACAACCAAATAAACGGATGACAAGTAGAGATAACATATGGAAATCATTAGACTGGGTAACCATTGTCGTTTACCTGATGCTGATTATATTCGGCTGGTTCAGTGTTTGTGGCGCAAGCTATGATTATGGTGACCGTGACTTTCTGGATTTCTCTACCCGTGCCGGAAAGCAATTTGTCTGGATTATATGCTCCTTCGGATTAGGGTTTATTTTGCTGATGTTAGATGATACCCTTTATGATATGTTCTCCTATTTTATCTATATAGGGTTAATGCTACTTTTGATAGTAACTATTTTTATTGCACCCGATACAAAAGGCTCTCGATCCTGGTTAATTCTAGGTCCTGTGAGTTTGCAACCGGCGGAGTTTGCCAAGTTTGCTACGGCACTTGCACTTGCTAAGTATATGAGTGCTTACTCGTTTACTATGAAGAAATGGAAGCATGCCCTGATGTTAGCCTTCTTGATTCTTTTCCCTATGATATTAATTATCTTTCAACGGGAAACGGGATCTGCATTGGTGTATTCCGCCTTTTTCTTGATGCTATACCGAGAAGGGATGCCGGGTGTGGTCTTGTTCTCAGGGATCTGTGCGGTGGTTTATTTCGTAGTAGGTATTCGTTTTGACGGGGTGATGATTGCTGATACACCGACTCCCATTGGCGAATTTGCTGTACTGCTGATGGTGTTACTTTTTGCCGGAGGAATGGTATGGGTGTATAAGAAACGCTGGGGGCCTGCACGGAATATTCTGGTTGGTTCGTTGGGAACGTTGTTGATCGCTTATTTAATATCCGAATATGTGATACCTTTCAACTTAGTTTGGGTACAGTGGGGACTTTGCCTGCTTGTCGTCGGATATCTCATCTTCCTTTCTTTGAGTGAACGGCATTCGGCTTATCTCCTGATAGGGTTGTTTGCCTTAGGCTCTGTTGGTTTTCTCTATTCCAGTGATTACTTCTTTAATAAGATATTGGAACCACATCAGCAGATACGTATCAAAGTAGTATTGGGTATGGAAGAAGATTTGGCGGGTGCCGGCTATAACGTGAATCAATCTAAGATTGCCATTGGGTCGGGAGGGTTGACAGGCAAAGGATTCTTGAACGGAACTCAGACTAAATTGAAGTACGTTCCCGAACAAGATACAGATTTTATTTTCTGTACAGTTGGTGAAGAAGAGGGTTTTATCGGTTCTACTTTCGTATTGCTTTTATTCCTCGTTCTTATCCTGCGTTTGGTTACAGTCGCAGAACGTCAGCCTTCTACCTTTGGTAGAGTATACGGTTATTCCGTACTTAGTATTTTTCTATTCCATCTGTTTATTAATATAGGGATGGTATTAGGATTGACCCCCGTTATTGGCATCCCATTACCTTTCTTCAGTTATGGTGGCTCCTCGCTTTGGGGCTTTACTATCTTATTATTTATCTTCTTGAGGATTGATGCAGGACGTAATCGACGACTGTCATTGTAGGGAGTGTCCTGACGAGAAAAGAACTTTATTTCTCTATTTTAAGACCGATATCGTTGATCCCCTGCAAACTTTCATCAGGGAAGGTATAGGCTATTTTGAAACGATAAGTACCAGGATGTTCGATTTGGATGCTTCCTGCAGAAGCGGCTGTTTGATACAATCCTCCCCATCCCTTTCCTTTCCAAGCTCCTTCATTATCGGCTAAAGTAAATAGAATCGTGTCTGCTGGCAATGGCATCGCATCCGGTGCATCGTAGCAGATAGAGAGAGATAAATTTTGATAAGGATAGTTCGTTCGGTTGCGGACCTCCATCGATAGCTTGTAGTAGATTAGTGAATCGGGAATTTCCACGTTGAAATAAAGCGTATCTTCCCGGAGCCATCCTTTATTGGGGAGCGACTGGAAGGAGTGATACACAGTCTGTTTGTCGCAAGCGCATAATACACTTGCAACAAACAGTAGTATGATTCCTTTTAAATAGATGCTTCTATTCTTGAACAGGTTTGTCATTCTGAGCAGGTTTCTCTCCTTGAGGTTTGGGCTTATTATTGCGAGGAGGTCTGCGGTTATTATTCCGTTGTGGGCGTTCTCCCTGTCTTTGTTCCCCTCGTCTTGGATCACCAGCTTGGCGTTGTTCACCAGCTTGCCTTTGCTCTCTTGATCTGGGCTGCTGTTCTCCTTGTTTAGTTGGTTCTCCCGATCTGGATTGTTCTCCTCGAGCATTGGATGAAGGAGTAGCCTGCTGTTCACTTCCTTGAGGACGGTTGCTTTTCTTTTTTCTTTTATTACGGTTTCCGTTACTATTCGCATTCCCGTTTTCGTTGCTACTGTTTCTCTCATTTCCACCTCTGCCCTTATGGCTACGGTCAAAACGAGTCAAACTTTCCTGTTCCAGCAAGTCTATAGGTTTCTTAGGCTCGGGGCGTTGAGTCTCTTCTGCGAGATTATCAGGTTTGACACCCCGCCTGTTCTGCCCGATAATTTCAAAAGCACGTTTGCCACTGATAGTTATCAAATTGGCAGGTATGTATTTATCGGTTGAATAAGTAATCTGGTTATTTAGGATATCAGCCTTGAAGAAGAAGAAAGTACCATCTTTGGTTTCTAATTCTATCTCCTTGGAAGGCAGACGTTTTTGCGCTTCCACATAGCAGTCAACCTCGTAGTTGAGGCAACATTTTAATTTAGCGCACTGACCTGCCAACTTTTGGGGATTCAGTGAGATGTCCTGATAACGGGCAGCACTGGTTGATACCGATATGAAAGAAGTCATCCAGGTGGAACAGCATAATTCACGTCCGCACGGGCCTATACCTCCAATGCGTCCGGCTTCCTGACGGGCACCAATCTGCTTCATCTCGATGCGCACATGAAAAGCATCTGCCAATACCTTAATCAATTGGCGAAAGTCCACGCGTTCATCTGCAATGTAATAGAAGATGGCTTTGTTGCCGTCTCCCTGATATTCCACATCACCTATCTTCATGTTGAGGTTAAGGTTCAAAGCTATCTGACGGGCACGAATCATGGTGGGGTGCTCACGGCTTTTGGCCTCGTTGTATTTATCCATATCTACCGGTTTGGCTTTGCGATAGATACGTTTGATGTCAGCTTCCGACTTGATATTTGCTTTCTTCATTTGCAGCGGTACCAGACGTCCCGTAAGGGTCACCATACCAATATCATGACCGGGCGTCGTTTCTACTGCAACGATGTCTCCATTCTCCAGAGGGAGTTTGTTGCTGTTACGGAAATAGCCCTTGCGAGTATTCTTGAACTGAACTTCCACCATGTCGCTTTCTTCGGCATTGCCGGGAATGTCGGCGAGCCAGTCGTAGGTGTTCAGTTGCTTGTCTTGCCTGCCGCAGCTTTTGCAGCATAGACCTCCGCTTCCGTTATGTAGTTTAAATTCCATCATTGTTATTTATGATTTTACAATTTACAATTGAAATAACTCTTTGTTTTTTTAAGCTTTGTTTCTCACATTATTTGTTGGTTACTGTTTCAGCAGTACAATCATTTTTAATGAAAAATCAAAAAATATCATACGGGCATTCACGTTTTGTTCAATATGTATTTGCGCCTCACTCAGTTCATCCATGATGCCCATGACATTTCGTTCGTTGATGAATGGAGCAAATCGAGTGGCAAAGTTTTGTTCGGGCAATGTCATATAGTTCATTTCTCTGCGATGCAGGTTGTAAATGAAGTTTTCCCGTATCATGCGTTGGCAATATTCCAAGAAGTTCTTTTGACGTTCCCGTCCGATGCCTGCCAGTTGTTCGCTCCATTGTTTCATCTCCCGTATTTTGCGTTGGTAGGAGAGGCGCATCAAACTGACAAACAAGTTAAAGAACAGCTCATTCTCTTCGTTCAGGTGGATGGTCTCTAAAGCTTTGATGAAGTTGCCGTTGGCCAAATGCGCAATAGTTTCGCTGTCTTTGGGCTGTACCCCATATTTCGTTTGCAAAGCGACTGCTACCTCGGTCTCTTCAATCTTGGGGATATTGAAACGCTGTGTACGACTGAGGATGGTAGATAAAATCATCTCCGGAGCTTCAGATACAAGTAAGAAGACCGTTTTTTCAGGCGGTTCTTCCAATAGCTTTAGTAACTTGTTGGCGCAAGTCGGATTCATCTTTTCCGGTTGCCACACTATGGTTACTTTATAGCCTCCTTCACTGGACTTCAAATTTAGCTTTCGGATGATTTCATCACTTTCTTGGGCAAAGATTTGAGCCTGCTTGTTTTCAGCCCCCATGGAGTCTAACCAGTGATTGAGGTAAAAATAGGGTGAAGCCAGCAGCTGTTGTCTCCATTGAGGAAGAAAATCGTTGCAGACAGAAGCCTTCCCACCTTTGGCTTTGTTTACGATAGGAAATACGAAATGTACATCCGGGTGTACCAATTTGTCCCATTTTACACAAGAGGGACAAGTGCCACAAGCATCTGTTTCCGTGTGGTGAGGGCAACAGATATAACGGGCATAAGCCAGTGCCAGTGGGAGTTTGCCTACTCCGGCCGGGCCACAGAACAATTGAGCATGCGGAATACGTCCCTCCTGCACTTCTTGTATAAGCCTTTTTTGAGTAGCTTCTTGTCCTATTATATCTTTAAAACTAAACACGGTGTTACTGTTCTACTATTTGATTGTTGAAATAAACTTCACTTTTCATTCTCTCAATAAATCTGTTTGGCTATTTCCTTGATGCTGTCTGTTGCTCCCACAGAGTAGAAATGCAGACTTGGAACGCCGTGTGCCATCAACTCTTTGCATTGTTTGACACACCATTCAATACCTACTTGTTGGGCTTCTGCATCATTTTTGCACTTCAAAACCTCAGTGGTCAGTTCCTCTGGGAAATCCACTTTGAAAGTTTTGGATATCATACTGAGGTGTGACAACTTCTTGAAGGGTTTGATGCCTGGAATGATAGGAATGGTAACCCCTTCCTGACGAGCCCGTTCCACAAAATCAAAATACTTTTGATTGTCATAGAAAAGTTGGGTTACAGCATATTCAGCCCCCATTTCCATTTTCTTCTTCAACCAATAGATGTCTGTGTGGAGATTCGGTGCTTCTTCATGTTTCTCTGGATAGCAGGCTACCCCGTAAGAGAACGGAGTGTTGGTCACTTTCATCTCAGAACCATCTACAAAGATACCTTTATTGAAATGATTGATTTGTTCCTGCAACTCGATGGCATGATGGTACCCATTGCCCACGGGTGTGAACACAGATTCATGTTTGGCTTTATCACCCCGCAATACAAGTAGGTCAGTGATGCCTAAAAATTGCAGGTCGAGCAATACATATTCTGTCTCTTCGCGGGTAAATCCACTGCAAAGAATATGGGGAACAGCTGTAATGTTGTATTTGTTTTGGATGGCAGCTGCTACGGATACGGTACCCGGCCGACGACGCTGTCTGCTACGCTGATACAGCCCGTTGCCAAGGTCTTTATAGACATATTCGCTGCGGTGTGTAGTAATGTTGATGTATTTAGGGTCAAACTCCCGTAATGTATCTATGGTTTCGTACAGTTTCTCAATCCCCGTACCTTTCAATGGAGGCAATATTTCGAAAGAAAAAGCTGTCTTTTCATTATGGTGTATTAAGTCGATTACTCTCATTTCTTTTTCGTTATCTTTGTCTATAGGCAAAAATCTTGCACATTGGGAACAAAAATACGAAAAAGAAATGAGAAATGTAGAAACAGGTACTATTATTCTTTGATACAGCGAATAGAAAGGGCTTTATAGTAATTCTTACCGGTAACCATCGTATGGCTTAAAACGAAGTCATCTTCTTCTCCTACAAAGTAAACAGTCTGTTCTGGAATTGTCTGATTCAGTTCGTCCCAAGTCCAAAACCCTGTAAGTTTATAAACACTGCTATGTGCTCCATTAAACCATACGCCTATCGGATACGCACTGAACATGGTGAGGTTGTTGACGGGAGAAACTTCACCTTCAGACAAAACTTGCCATTCACCTGCTTTTAAGGAAGCTGTACTTCCCTGGTTGTATTCTTTTAAGTGATTCCAATCTTCTTCCGATGGAATTCTCCAACCGATTGGATTTAATTTACCATTGAGTAAAGCCTCTCCATTGTAAAAATAAATATCGTAACCTTCGGGTTTAAAATAACCGGCTCCTTCCCCTAATTCGGTCTGTTGGGATAGTTTCTTACCGGTTTGATAAGCCGTGGCATGAAGCTCTGTTCTCATCCAATATTGTATGCCTATTTTGACCATTGGATATTCCTCTAAAGTGCCGTCTCTGAGATCTCTAAGCCTATGGCTTGTAACATTGACGTTGATGGCATCCTCCGGTTCCTCCAGCACAATTTCTTTTTGAGCATTGATGTAAAATTGAGAGATAGGGGCGGAACTACCTGGTTGATAACTAAAGCTATTTGTATTCAGATCCCAACTGATTTTTCCTCCATTGATGGCTTCTTCTTTGTCCAGTAGATGCAAAACGATTCCATTACTCAAATCTGTATCTTCATTCTCTTGCACGGGATAGGCTACGATGGCCCTTGAAGTCAGTTCCTCTGATCGGAGATATTCCTTGCAGATTTCCGCTACAGGTTTGCCGCTGTTATACACCCTGTATACATTCGATTTTGTAAAAGATAAAGCCGCAAGATGCACGGCGGTATATTTCTTTTGATTGTCTGTGTTTTCAGCTGCTCCAGGCTTCCAATCATTGATTTTACTGATTATGCCTTGGAATATAGGATCGTTGGCTTGTATCGACGATATATTAATGACGTATTCTGTACCGCTTTCCAACTCCATGGTAGGAAAGGAACAGTCATATAATTTACCGTTCCACTCCATAACGAAAGCTTGTTCACTCTCACTGACACTTTGCGGAAGGATGATGAATTCTTTACCGGTTAGCCTCTCTTCTTGAATACTCCATTTACCAAAAGTTATGATGTCTGCCGGGTGACTTAACTCACTGAAGACATCTTCTTTCAAATTGTAGGTTGCTTGAGTTTTGAAGCCGGTTGCCGTAATTCTAGGATTAGCTTTCAGCATATCTTCTACACGCTCATCTTGGCCGGGAGTCAGCGTGATTTTTATTTTGACAAGTTTATGATCATATTCCAGTTCTACAGCTTTGGAACTACTTTGTACCTTGTTTTTCCTCGCTATCAAGAAGTCGCTTTGAGAATGTTTGAGTGTATCACTCTGGTCTTTCTCCACCGCTACCGGGAGAAGGGCAGAATCTTCAGTTTTCCCTTCCGACCGATAAGGGTAGTAGCTAATAAAGTCCAAACTGAAATCCCCTTCCGGGTAGAACACCAATTTTTCGGGTGTCAACAGGGAGCCGCCTCCACAGACAAGACGTAAATTGTTGATGTAAGGATTGTGCTCAATGCCTGAAGAGGTTAAAGTGGCAAACAAACCCACTTCATCTCCTTTGTCGAATGCTGTATTGGAAACTTTGGTAGAGGCTTTCCCAATTTTGGTGGTGAAGGAGATCGGTACGCTCCCTTCTTGAAGCTCATCATTGAGAGGGTTTACACAAGCTGTATTCCAGAAGATACAGCAAAAGAGTGTTGCGATAACAGCGCGCATGGATTGCTTTTGTTTTTCCATATCATTAAGTTTTGTGGAGGATGCAATACATTCTCCGGTTATACTCAGTAAGTTAGTGTTCAAAATGTAGGGCTGAGGAGAACCGTATTGGTATGAAAAAGTTATTGCGCTTTCAGATGCTAATATTGATGTCGCACTCGGCATCATGGTGCTTTTCACTCTTTTGTTTATTGCACTATTTGTAAAAAATGATGGCAAATATAATGCTATCTCTTTATTCGATAAATATAAATCAATAAAAACTTTTATAAATTATTGATCACACTTTGTTTTTTTACCTAACTTTACACGCTAAAATAGTAGATAATAACACATTAAACCATAGATACAAGCTCATGCCTTTAAATTTACCCGATAAACTTCCTGCTATCGAGTTGCTGAAAGAAGAGAATATTTTTGTCATTGATAATTCTCGTGCCACTCAACAAGATATCCGTCCGTTGCGTCTTGTCATTTTGAATTTAATGCCTTTGAAGATTACTACAGAGACGGATCTAGTTCGTTTATTGTCGAATACACCGCTCCAAGTAGAGATCTCTTTCATGAAAATCAAGAGCCATACTTCCAAAAATACACCGGTGGAGCACATGAAGACTTTTTACACCGATTTTGAGAAGATGCGTAGCGAGAAGTATGACGGTATGATTATTACCGGTGCTCCGGTAGAGCATATGGATTTTGAGGAGGTGACTTATTGGAATGAGATTACCGAAATTTTCAATTGGGCACGTACGCATGTCACCTCTACTCTTTATATTTGTTGGGCTGCCCAGGCCGGACTTTACCATCACTATGGTGTGCCTAAGTATACATTGGAGAAGAAGATGTTTGGCATCTTCGAACACCGTACACTTCTTCCTTTACACCCCATTTTCCGTGGGTTCGATGATGCTTTCTATGTTCCCCATAGCAGACATACCGAAATACGGAGAGAAGATATTCTGAAAGTGCCGGAACTGACTCTGCTCTCTGAGTCGGAAGAATCCGGTGTTTATCTGGTCATGGCGCGTGGTGGACGTGAATTCTTCGTAACCGGCCATTCTGAATACTCCCCATTGACGCTGGATACAGAATATCGCCGTGATTTAGACAGAGGCTTGTCCATTGAAATGCCGCGTAACTATTACGTGGAAGACGATACGGAGAAAGGAGTATTGGTACGTTGGCGTGCGCATGCCAACTTGCTGTTTTCCAACTGGCTGAATTATTTTGTCTATCAAGAAACACCCTTTAATATTGAGGATATCAAATGAATTCCATAGCTGACTCCCATCCTACATTATTCAGTATTCAATCGTAAATAAACAAGAGTGATTACGCAAAGAAAAATAGAACTGTTGGCTCCTGCCAAAAACCTGGAGTGTGGCATCGAGGCCATCAATCATGGAGCGGATGCGGTGTATATAGGTGCGCCCAAATTTGGAGCACGTGCTGCCGCTATCAATTCGTTGGAAGATATTGCTGCTCTGGTGCAACATGCCCATCTGTATAATGCCCGTATTTACGTGACGGTCAATACTATCTTGAAGGAGGAAGAGTTGGAAGAAACAGAACGAATGATCTGGGAATTGTATCGCATTGGGGTAGATGCCTTGATTGTGCAGGACATGGGCATCACTCGTCTGAACCTGCCGCCTATCCCCCTGCATGGCAGTACCCAGATGGATAACCGTACTGCAGAGAAAGTGCGCTTTCTGGCAGATGCCGGTTTCCGTCAAGTGGTGTTGGCACGCGAACTTTCCTTGCAGGAGATACGTGGTATTCATGAAGCCTGTCCCGAAGTTCCGTTGGAAGTCTTTGTGCATGGAGCTCTTTGTGTCAGTTATAGTGGTCAGTGCTACGTCAGTCAGGCTTGTTTTGGGCGGAGCGCTAACCGGGGGGAATGTGCCCAATTCTGTCGTTTGCCGTTTAGCTTGATAGATTCTGAGGGTAAAACCATTGTACGTGATAAGCACTTGCTTTCCTTGAAAGACCTCAATCAAAGTGAGAGATTGGAAGACTTGTTGGATGCGGGAGTTTCTTCTTTGAAGATCGAAGGTCGTTTGAAAGACGTTACCTACGTGAAGAATGTGACGGCTGCCTACCGTCAGAAACTGGATGCCATCTTCGCCCGTCGCAAAGAGTACGTTCGTGCCTCTTCGGGTCGTTCTTATGTTGAGTTTACACCCCAATTGGATAAGAGTTTCAGTCGTGGCTTCACGCATTATTTTTTGCGGGGAAGAGAACAAGATATGACTTCCTTCGATACACCCAAATCGTTGGGTGAAGAGATGGGAACGATGAAAGAACAACGTGGTAACTATCTTACCGTTGCCGGAATCAAACCTTTCCATAACGGAGACGGAGTCTGCTACCTCGATGAACAGGGGCGTTTGCAAGGCTTCCGCATCAATCGGGTGGATGGCAACAAGCTTTATCCGGCAGGCGATGTGCCACGCATTCAGCCGCGCACTCCTTTGTATCGTAATTACGACCAGGAGTTTGAACGCGTGCTTACCCGCAAGTCGGCCGAACGCAAGCTGGGCCTTGTCTGGGAATTGTCAGAAACGGCTTTTGGCTTTGCTTTATCTGTTGCCGATGAGGACGAGAACCGAGTCACCCTCTCTTTTCCCTATGCGAAAGAACTGGCTCGTACACCGCAGGAAGAGAATTTACGTACCCAATTATCCAAACTGGGCAATACCCCTTTTGAGGTGAACAGTGCTTTGAGTGATGAAAAGTCAGGTGTGGTGATTCGTTTTTCGGAAAACTGGTTCTTGCCTGCTTCTGTGATGGCAGATTGGCGTCGGCAGATGATTGACAAATTAACGGCTGCCCGCCGCATGACCTATCGTCGGGAAGTGGCTGTTTGGCAACCCACTCAACACGCTTATCCTATTCCTACGCTGACTTATTTGGGAAATGTGATGAATAGCGCTGCCCGTGACTTTTACTTAGCCCATGGCGTGTCATCGGTAGCCCCTGCTTTTGAAAAACAAGCAGTACCTGATGCGGTACTGATGTTCTGCAAGCACTGTCTGCGTTACAGTATGGGTTGGTGTCCTACGCATCAAAAAGGACGTTCACCTTATCGTGAGCCCTATTACCTGGTGGGTACAGATGGGAAACGTTTCCGCTTGAATTTTGATTGTAAGCATTGCCAAATGACGGTAGAGAAAGAGGAACATGCAAAATAAATAGTAAGAAATAGAGGATGAACAATGAACGGAGGAGGGCTATGAGTCTTGAGAGGAAGAGAAAGAAAAGAAAGGAGAATTCCTTGCGACAGAAGTCTTTGTCGCTTGCCTCCTTGCGTTTTCTTTTGCCATTATTCTTGTGTCATTTTTTATTGCTACTTCTTTTCTCTGCCTGCCACTATCCCCGTCCTAACCTGGAAGATGAAAACCTGAGTGAGAAGACGCGCGATTCACTGAGTTACTTATATGAACGTCATTACACCTGGAATACCAATCTGGAGGTACATGCCGATTCCATTGATTTGGCCTGTCTGCCTGTCAAAGATTGCTATAATAGGCTCTACCGGGGAGACCGGGTGGTCGTGGCCGAATTTGCCATTCATCCCCAAGATAGTGTGGACAGTGTATGGGTGAAACTGGCGCACTCTCAAGAGATACAAGGCTGGTTGCCTGAGTCGGAAATGATGCGTGCTTTTGTACCGACCGACAGTATCTCGCAAGCCATTTATCTGTTTAGCGACACGCATGCTTCTTATTTCATCGTTATCTTTGCTTTGTTTGTAGCCGCCTGGCTGTTTCGCACCTATCGTCGCAAGCAATTGAAGATGGTTTATTTTAACGACATCGACAGTGTCTATCCCTTCATTTTATGTCTGCTGATGGCATTCAGTGCTACTATCTACGAATCCATGCAGGTATTTGTGCCCGATACGTGGCAGCACTTTTACTTTAATCCTACACTGTCGCCACTCAAAGTGCCGTTTATTCTTTCTGTATTCTTACTGAGTCTCTGGCTGTTTGTCATTGTACTTCTGGCCGTACTCGATGACTTATTCCGTCAGTTATCACCTGCTGCTGCAGTCTTTTATTTGTTAGGACTGGCCTCTTTCTGCATTTTCTGTTATTTCTTTTTTATTCTGACCACCCATATCTATATTGGGTATGCGTTCTTTGCGGCCTTTCTGTGGGTGTTCTTTAAAAAGCTGAGGCTGTCGCTGGCAGTAGCTCGCTATCGCTGCGGAAAGTGCGATCAAAAGATAAGGGTGAAAGGGATTTGTCCACATTGCGGGGCTATGAATGAGTAAAGAGAGACGACTTCCTTTTTCTTCCTAACAGACGCACATTCCCATTAGGACTGAAGCA